>NZ_JBEPAM010000058.1:0-46950 GCF_040298605.1 Kitasatospora sp. NPDC001527
CCGAGGTGACCGAGCTCCGCCGGCAGGCCGAGCAGCAGGCCGGCAGGGCCGACGCCGCCGAGGCCGAGGTGACCGAGCTCCGCCGGCAGGCCGAGGCGGGAGTAGCTTCCGTGCTTCGCGCGCGGCTCGCTCAGGTCGAGGCCAAGACCAGCGCCGAGGAGGAAGAAGTGGTGGCCGACCCTGCAGCGGAGGAAGTCACAGCTACCGCGACCAAGGCCAAGCGGACCCAGCCGAAGCGCACCCCGCGGGCCCGTCGCCGGTAAGTAACCGGCTGCAGCAAGGCGGAAGGGCCGACCTGAATCCAGGTCGGCCCTTCCTTTGTGTGGCTTTCAGGCGTTCGAGGCCGGCGGGTCGAATTGCCCCTTCCTGGCGCCGGAGAGGAACGCCGCCCACTCCCGATTGTCGAAGTAGTAGAAGCTGCTTCGTTCCTTGGAGTGCCGAAGGAACACGCCGCCGACGTCGGAGGGAAGGTGCGCGACTTCCACGCAGGCCCCTTGATCGCCGCTGTCTTCCGAGATGAACCATTCGAGGCTTTCGGGGTCCACGTTGGGGACGTTGTAGCCGTTTTCGTTGCTCATGATCCGTACTCCTTGGCGGCCTCACGCAGGCGATCCATGGTTTCCTGTGGGTCCATGGCGCCTGCCGTCAGGTGGTGGTAATCGTTGCGGAAGTTTCTCACCTGGTGGTCGCGCTCCAGGAATGTATTTCCAGCTGGGGACTCGACATAGACGATTGGCGATTCGTTCGGGGCGAATTCGAGAATTGTGAACGATCCTCGGAGTCCCGGATTCATCCCCTTGGTTCGCGGGAGAATCTGCACCGTCACGTTCGGGCGTTCAGCCATTATCTGCAAGTGCTTGATCTGGTTGGCCATCACTGCCGAGTCGCCGATGGGTCGCATCAGCACTGATTCGTCCATGATTGCCCACAGTTCCAGCGGATCATCATCGGCGAGGAGGCGACTCTGCCGCCGTCCGCGTACCTCAAGCAGCCTGCGGGCGGTCGAAGCGGGCACGGGGCGGCCGCCGGCGAGGATGGCGGCCGCGTAATCCTCATGCTGCAAGAGGCCGTTGACCCACCCGAGTTCCCATGCGCGAACAGTGCGGGCGTCGCTCTCCAGCCCGACGTACACGCCCAAGCCGGCGGGCATGATCGACTCGTATTCGGCCTGTTCCCACCAGCCGGTTTCGGCGGCCCGCCGCGCGAGGTCAAGCAGGCCGGCGCGGGTGTGTTCGTCGGTGACCCCGTACAGGTCGAGCAGTGTGCGGAGCTCCATCGGTTTGATGAGGCCCTTGCCCTGTTCAATCCTGCTGACCTTCGAGGTTGAGCAGGAGAGCGCGGCCGCGGCGTCCTTCTGTTGGAGTTTGGCGCCCTCCCGCAGCTCTGTCAGGGCGGTGCCCAGTGTGCGACGACGCACGGTCGGTCCACCTGTCTCGGTCACACGGCCCTCCCTGCCCCTGCGCGTGTTTGCGTTCTGCAAGTCTGCCCTACGGGCGCGGCGAGCTGGGGGCACGGTACCTCTCCAACGTCTGTGAGCACGGGCGGAGCGGGTGAAAGGTTGGTCAGTTCCAGTCTTGCACTTGCGCCATGGGATTGCATGGAGCAATCTAAGTACGCTCCCGCTACCGCGTGTAGTGCTCTGGTGGCGGGGGGTCCGCTCTGCCCGTGCAGCGAGAGGGGGGTACGTGCGTACGCACTACCCGGCCGAAGGCGTCCTAGCTGACCAGCCGAAACCAGTTCCGGCCCTGCCGCGGCCGCGCTCCGCGCTCGCTGCCCGGCCCACGCTGTCCGTGCTGTGCGCGATGGCTGCCGAGCCCCGGACGGTACGAGAGATACGAGCCCTGGCCCGCACTCTCGGCGAGTTCCGCGAGATGCCGGACCCGGTGCTGGACGACCTGTTGTTGGTCGTCTCCGAGTTCGTCAGCAACGCAGTGCAGCACAGCGGAAGTTCCACCGTGACAGTGAAGCTGGTGTTCGGGGTCGGGAGTCTGTCCGTCGCCGTCCGCGACACCGGCCGGTGGGTGCCGCCGAGGCCGGTTGACGAAGCTGCCGAGAGCGGGCGTGGAACGCGACTCTGCCGTGGTCTGCCGTGCGTGCTGGCGGCAGGCCGGCACCACCCCGCCCGTGGCGGGACCGTGGCGTGGGCCCAGCTCAGCACCAGTTCGCCGACGGCCGCCTAGACCGCCGGCCCGGTGTGGTCGTCCCCCGCGACCCCGGGCCGGCTCAGCGGCACGCATCCCCCCGCGTGCCGCGGCCGCCCCCGACCGCCCGTGTCCACAACACGCGGTCGGGGGCGGTTCCACGACCACAAGCACCACCAGGAGCACCACCACCGCGAGGAGCCCCCCTGTGCTGGACGAGTTAGAGCGCCTTGACTCGGCACCGCAACCGCCGTCCGTGGTTGACGGCCCGTACGAGTGCACGACCTATGCGCGGTTCGCCCCCCGATCCGAGTTCGTGGAGATCGCACGGGCAGCTCCACCGCGGACCAACGTCCTGGCCCTCTGGTGGCTGCAGCTCCGGGCCGAGCAGTTGGTGGCCCAGTTCCCGCGGTTCGCGGCGCCGGTCCTGGCCTGGCTGGACGACGAGAGCGAGCAGGAGCACGTCCGGCGCCGGCTTGCGGTCGGCGAGCCCTACACCCTGGCCGTACACGGCGGAGATGCCGAGTACCTGCTGACCGTGAAACTCCAGCGGTCCTCAGTTCGGCCGGACCTCCCGATGACGCCGGACCGGGCGGAGCCGTGACGGCCGCCGCGGCGTTGCTGCCGATCCTCCCGGCGGTGCCCGGCGGGATCGTGCTCCGGGTAACCCGGACGAAGCCCGACGGGACCGAGTACGAGCGGGTGGAGTCCCCGCCCGTGGCCACCCCGGACCAGGCCATGCGGTCGATGCGCCGGACCGCGCGGGCGTACACGGTGCTGATGACCCCGCTCAGCAGGACGGCCGCCCACCTCTGGGCCGCGGACGTCGAGGAGCTACGGGTGGCCCTTCACGGGATCGCCAACGGCATTCCGTGCCAAAGGAGTTGGACGCTGCGGAACCGCGACGTCCTCACGTTGACGGCGGTACCCGCCGCCGAGCTTCCCCAGCCGGCACACGGGGCCGGACCGGTCCCCTTGCGCAGAGAAGAGGCACGATGACCCCCCACCCCCTGCCCGCCGTGCGCGGCGGCGCCGTCACCGCCAGTGGCGCGGGACAGCCGCCGCGGTCGCTCGCCGAGTTCATCCGCCCGGGGGACCACGTGCTGCACGTCGGCCCCGGGACGGCCGCCCTGCAGCTCGCCGAGTGGACCGGCCACCCGGTCACCAGCGTTCACGCGACCCTGGCCGACGTCGAGGAGGTGCGGGCCGCCCTCGGCCCCGCCGGCCGCACCGCGGGCACCGTAGACGCTGTGGTGGGCGAGCTGTTCGACGGCCGCCCCGACCGCGGCCCGTACGACGTCCTGTTGGTGACCGCCGCCGTCCCGGGCCTCTCCCCGCGGTGGCTGGACCAGCTCGCCCCCGGCGGGGTGATCGTGGCGCCCCTCACCCTCGGGGGACTGCACCCGTGGGTGGTGTGCGGGCACGACAAGTACGACGGCCTGTTGTACGGGTCCGTGCTGGCGGCGGACCTTCCCGACGCCGGGCCGCGGCCCGCCCCGGGCGTGCTGTTCGCCACCAAGGCCGGCCCGGCGGCCGAGCCGCTGCCGTGCCCGAGGTGGGCACCGCAGTGGGCCGGGGTGACGCCGCCCAGGATCACCCCGCAGGGGTACGTGGACCTGTGGGCGTGGCTCGCCGCACGGGACGACCGGATCACCGCGGCCCGCGCGGAGGGCACCGATTGGGGGCCGGGGTGCGCGCTTGTCGTCGGCAACAGCGCCGTGCACGTCCGCCCTGACGGACTGTGGCTCAGCGACACCAACCCGGCCACGCTCGCGCTCGCCCAGGTCGTCGGCGAGGACGTCCAGGCATGGGGATTCCAGCGCCGCCCCCCGGCCACCGGACTGACATGCCGTCTCAGCCGCCAGCCGGACGCCGCCCCGGACGATTTGGTGGCGGCCGCCGGGTGGTCCACCAGCCGGCCGGTGACCGTGACGCGCCGGAAGAAGGAGACGCCCCAGTGATCCCCCGCCGGCTCGCCGGCCCGTGGGCGTGGTGGCTGTTCACCGCATGGTGGCCGATCCGGCGGAGTCCGGCCGGGCGGTTGGTGCTGGACCCGCTCCGGCTCGCCTACTGGCGGTGGCAGCAGCGGCGCGACCCCGACGCGTTCGCCGCCCGGGTCGAGGCGCGGGCCACCCGCCGGCTGGACGGACTCCAGCGACTGCAGCAGCTCACCGCCGAAGCCCCACACACCGACCTGTGCCGCAACTGCAGCGACCCGCGGAACAACACCAACTAGCAGAAAGAGAAGGCAAGATGAGCAACAACCTCCCCGCCCAGGCCAGCACCGGCGGAACCGTCGTCGCCGACGTGGCCGGCCCGCACCCCGTTGCCAAGGCCCTGCAGCACGACGTCATCCGGGCCGCCGGCGCTGTCCGGTCGATGCCTGACCGCGGGTCGATGGTCGAGGCGGACGTGTCGGTGGTGGCGTACACCGCCGTGGTGGCCGCCGGCAACACCCCCGCGGACGCCCTGCAGACCGCCGCGGAGTGGGCCCGCCAGGCCCCTACAGCCGAGATCCACAGCATGCAGATTGCCCGGGTGCCGGGCCCGCGGGTGGACCTGACGGAGTTCCGGGTGACCCTGGCCGTCAGCTTCCCCGACGCCGAGACCGGCGAGCACCGCGGCGACACCCACCAGCCCGGGGCGTTCCCCCATGTCCTGTACCGCAAGCCCACGAGCTGACCAGCACGCGCACCGACAACGGCCGGCCCCGGAACTCCGGGGCCGGCCGTCGAGCTGTGCGGGTCACGCCTCCAGGTAGGCGACCACCACGACCGTGCCCAGCACGGTGGCGTAGTAGATCACCCGCGAGCCGTCGCCGCCGCGGAACTCCCGCAGCACCGGCGCGGCCGCCATCGGCGGGGCGGCGCCCAGCGGGTCGGCGGCGATGATCGTTAGCGCGGCATCGAGCCGTACGGCTTCCTTGCGCTCCAGGGCCCGCACCTGTTGGGCCGCCTCGGCGGAGAAGGTGACGACGGCGCGACGGCCGCCGGCAGCGTGCTTAGGCAACGCGGGCGCCCCCGTCGTCCGTCAGCCCGGCCTCGGCCTGCAGCGTCTCCCACGGCACGCAGCCGTCCAGGTCGATGCCCTCGGCGGCCAGCCGCTCCAGGACGTAGGCCAGCGCGGGCGCGGTGGTGAACTCCGCGGCGGCCGCGCGGCGAAGGCCGGCCGCTTCTTCCGGGTCGAATGCGATGCGCGCCATGGTGGGCCCCTTCCGGCGGTGGCTGCACCAGCAGGCTAGCGCAGGGCCGCCCGCGGTCGGGAGGAGTCGAGGGTGCGCGGGCGCCGAAGACCACCGGCGCGGCCCGCGGGCGGCCGGCCGCCGTGACGGAACGGCAGTGACATGGCTGGTGGGGGTGGGGGGCGAAGGTGGCACCTTAGCGATGTGTCCGCGGCCGGCCCTCCCGGGCGGCGCGCATTCGGTGGTGCAGCTCACCGATTCCCCAGGATGCTGCCGCCGACGGAGGGGGGAAGCGGCGCCCGCCGCCGGGGCGGGCGCCGCACCGTTCACCGCGAGCCACCGGGCGGGAGCGCGCGGCGGCGGCCGCCGAGGCCCTGGCGGGCGGGCCGGGCCGCCCGGTCCGCCCGCTCCGAGCGGACCCAGACCGACCCGGGCGGGTCGTCGGCCGGCGAGCCGGCCGTGGTCGAGCCGGCCGCCGACCGGGGCAACGACAGGTCGAAGACGACCCGCCCGCCACCGCCGCGGTGGCCCAGTTCGGTGGTGTCGCCCAGCACCAGGTCCGGGCACCTCTCCAGGTAGGGCAGCAGCACGGCCAGGACGTCGCGCACCCTGGCGGCGTCGTCGCCCATCACTCGTACCTGCACCATGATCAGATCACCTCTCCGTCGGTTCCGTCGTCGTTGGCCATGAGTCGCAGCTGGTGGAGCACCGCATGGCAGTCCGCGGCCGCGCGGTGCGTGCGCTGCCCCCGCGGACCGGTGAGCTTCTGCCAGGTGTAGGAGCGGTGCCAGCTGTCCCAGGCGCCCCACCACTCGGCGTGGCGGGTCATGGCGCACTCCACCAGGGCGTCCGGCAGGTGCAGGCCCAGCCAGCCGTCCACCCCCTGCCGGCTCAGCGCCAGCCCGCCGTCCGCGCGGTGCAGCCGGCCCAGCTCGCGCCGGATCACCGACACGTCGAAGGCGGCGTTCCAGATGAGCACCTGCCTGTCCTGCAGCACCGCGGCCAGCCGGAGGAGCAGCTGCCCGAAGGTCAGCGCCCCCGCCACCATGCTGTCCGTGATGCCGTGAATGCCCGTCGAGTCGGGCGGGATCGGGATTTGCGGGTGCACGAGTTCTTCCAGCAGCACCACGCCGTCCAGCCGGACCACCGCCACTTCCACCAGGTAGCCGTCCAGGCCGGTGGTTTCGGTGTCCAGGACGACCGGCAGCAGCCCGGCCGGCCCGTCGAGCGGCAGCCGCGGCACGTCCACCAGGTCCAGCAGCTGCCGAGCCCAGCGAGAGGCCAGCCGCTTGTCCTCGGCGACCCGGGCGGCGTGCGCCCGTCGAGCGGCGGCCGCCTCGGCGTCCAGGCGCAGGCGCCGGGGCAGCTCGCAGCCGTCGCACACCGGCGTGTCGTCCCAGTCCTCCCGCCAGCGGACGCGGGCCGTCGAGCACTCCGCGCAGGGCACCGTCCCGGCCAGCAGCCGGCCCCGGGCCAGGGCCTCCCGCTGCCGGTCGGTCAGCGACCGGATCGGCCGGGCGCCGGCCGGGTCGTACAGGGGGCACACGGTGTGGAACACGTTCACGTGCAGCCAGCCGGCCGGTTTCAGGCCCGCCTCGGACAGCCCCGTGGCGCGGAGCTGACTGCGGGTCAGCAGGTGGTCCGGCGCGAGCTCTGACCGGTACGTGTGCCGGCCGTCGGGGGCGGCGTGCAGAATCGGGTCAGTGGCCATGCAAGAACCCCTTTCCATGGGAATTACGACCACGCTATACAAATACACGAGCAACGACGGGTCAGCAACACGAACGGGAAGTTTCCCGACGTTTACCAGGTGGCCCAAAAATGTGTCCGGGCAAGCCGGAACAATCAAAGGATATCCTTTAATTTTCGGCATCTTCGGGCGCCGCCGGCACCGGGCCGTACCGGCGCAGGCCCTCCCGCACGATCCGCCCCGGGGAGTAGACCGCCGCCCCCAGCCGCTGCCGGTCCCCTTCCTGCTGCTCGGACAGGTCATCGGCGAACCGGCCCACCAGCTTGCGCCGTTCCAGCTCCGCGAGGGCGTCCTGACTCACTCGCCACGAGGCCCTACGAAGGCACTGCACCAGGGGAGTTGGCAGAAGGTAGTGGCGCTGCACCAGGTGCCCGTCCATCCCTTGCGGCCCCGGCCAGGCACCCGACAGCGACAGCCGGGCCGCCTCGGCATCAGTCAGCGGAGCCCACGGGCCGGCTAGGTCCGCCTCGGCCAGGCGCAGGGCCACGGCCTCGGCGACGACGGCGCCCATCGAGGGCCACCGCTCGGCCCGCTCGGCCACCCCGGCAATTCGAGCGGCCCTCTTGTCAGCGCCTTTACGGATCAGATCCGCGACGAATTCTGCTTCTTCCCTCCGGTGCTGCTGAGACATTTTCGCCAGCAGTGCCGCGGCCGAAAAAGAAATCCAGACCGTGAATCGGGAAGTCTCGTTAGGAATCAAAGGATATCCTTTGTTTGGGCCGGCTCGCCGTGGCGTTCGCCGGTGGTCGGTGGTTCGGCACCGTCGGCGGCCGCGCGGGCCCGCTCGCCGTGCACCCGCCCAGCGTGGCACGGCCGGGTGGTCGAGGACCAGCGGGCCGTCAACTCCGCACCGGGTGAACGCTCTTGGTGCCTACCGGCAGCCGGGTGCGGCGGGCGCGGGTCACCGATTTTGCCCCCGGCGGGCCACCCTGCGGAGGGGGAGGCCCCGGTGATCTTGGGGTGTGCCGGTCGGTGGGTGGTGCGGGTCGGTGCACGGGGGTTCCCTCGTCGGACGCCCTCCGCACCCTGCCACAGGCCGGCGGGGAACCCGGGCAGACCTGGCCAGGACTTTCGTTCGGCACGCTCCGCGCACCGCACGAAACTCCCGTCCAGGCCGGGCGCCCCGGGGGCGCCCGGTCCCGGGCACCCCACCACCCTGCGGCCCCACCGTGAGGCCGCCCAACGAGGGAACCCCCGAAGCCCCACCCCTTGAGTCAAGGACGACGGCCGGCCGAGCGGCCCGACGGCCCGCCCCGTCGGGGTGGAGAAAGGAACGGGAAACAGGCTCTGACCTGCAGAATTGCCACCGGAGAGGCTTGCGGATGAGCCTCTATTGCCGTAAACTAAAAGCCTGCAAGGGAGAGAGGGAACGGCACCCTCCCCCCGCGCAACTCCCACCAACCGAAGGAGCCCCCGATGTACCCCCGATACGCCCCGATCGCCAAGACCATCCGCACCGCCGAGGTGCGCGAGTTCCGCGCCGGCGACCAGCCCGGCCACTTCACCGAGGAGTCGGTTCCCCTCACGCTGGTGCCCATGACCACCGCCGAGTTGGAGGGGTGGGAGTGGGTCACGGACGTTCTGCCGCCCACCGGCCAGGCCCCCCAGGGGACCAAGGTCTACTTTCAGCAGTCCGGCGAGCTGTTGGGCATCCTGCTGACCGTCGGCAGCGGGTGGCACGCCGAACTGTGGGACACGGTGCTGGTCGGCGACTACACCGCCGTGCACTTCCCGGGGCCGCGCGGCACCGCCCGCACCGAGGGCATGGCCCTGCAGCAGGTGTTCCAGGCCCGGGACTCCGCGCTGCGGCAGGCCCAGATCCTCGCGGAGAAGCACCGCCAGGAGATCGCCCGCAAGGAGGCCGAGGAGGCCGCGCGGTGGGAGGGGCTGTACGCGCGAGCGGCGTAACCCGCCGCCGGCCCGGGGGCGGACGCCGCCCCCGGGCCCTGGCCCCCCGCCATCCGCACCCAGCCACCGAAGGGCAACCCCGTGTCCCACGAGTACACCCCCGAGCAGATCGCCTACCTGAACGCCACCGAGCCGGACGAGCCGGACGAGGCCGACCAGGGCGACGACCACGAGTGCTACGGCATCCACCCCGACCCCGAGGGGTACCGCACCTGCGACGGCCGGCCGATCTGACCGGCCGCCGGGCGAGCGCCGAGGCCGGGCCGTGACGACCAGTCACGACCCGGCCTCGGCCGTGCAAGACCCCATTTCACCTGCAGATTTACCGAAATCGAGGGCCCCGCGAGCTTGCGCGATGAGCGTCTATTGCCGTAAACTAAAAGCCTGCAAGGGTGAAGGGAACGGCACTCGACACCCGGCGATCCCACCAAGCGAAGGAGCCCACCGTGACGGAGACCAGGACTTGCGAGACCGCCCCGGGCGTCGTCCGGCCGCTGTGGGATGAGGGGTGGGGCACCGCGCGGGCCGCCCGCCGGGCCCGCCGCCTCGGCGCCTACCTGACGGCCGCTCCGCTGCAGCTGGACGGCCGCGGCGGGGCCGAGACCCGGGTGGAGTTCGCCGCCGCCGGCGGGAAGGGCGCCGCCCGCACCGACGCCGCCCGCGAGTTCGCCAGCGCGTTCGGCGTCGAGGTCCGCACCCTTCTGCGGTGGCACCGCACCTACGCGGGCGAGGACCGGGCCGTGCGGCAGGCCCGGGTGGTCACCGTGCACGGCCCGGCCGAGGCGGTGGCCCGGTTCGTCGCCGCCCTCCCGCGGGTGACCGACTACGCCGAGCAGCTGGCGACGGCCGCCGCCCGCACCTACGGCGCGTGGTCGCGCACCGTGGCCGCCGAGGAGCACATGGAGTGGATGGACGCCAGCGACCGCCGGGCCCGTGCCGCCGCCTTCCGCGCTGCCGCCTTCCGCGTGGTGGTCGAGGTGCTGGCCGCCGAGAGCGACACCGCCCGCACCTACCCCGAGGCCCGCCCCGAGCTCGCCCCGTGGGACCAGGTGGCGGCCATCGCCGGCGGTATCGCCCAGTACGGATGGGTGCAGATCGGCGAGGCGTACGACCCGGCCGAGGCCGAGCAGCTGATGAAGTCCGCGCACGCCGCCGACGCTGCGGCCGCCGAGGAGGCCCGCGAGCTCGCCGCCGCCCAGGCCCGCCGGACGGCGCGGGCCCTGGCCGCCCTCGGTGCCAGCGACGCCGAACAGCTGCCGCTCCCGTTCGAGGCCCCGGCCGTCGAGGCCGAGGAGGAGGCCGAGCTGCAGCCGGCCGCCGCCCGGGTCGTGGTCATCCCCTGCAGTGGGGCGAAGCTCGCCACCGCCGCCGAGGCCGGCCGGATCTACACCGGCAGTCTGCACCGGCTCGCCCGCCGTACCGCGGACGCGCTCACCGCGGCCGGCGGCGTGGTGGTGGTGCTGTCGGCCCGCCACGGGTTCCTCCGGCTGGACGAGGTGGTGCAGCCCTATGACCACACGTGGCGCGACAGCGGCGCCGTCACCGTCCCCGAACTGCAGCGGCAGGCAGCCGAGTTGGGTCTGACGGGCGCCGCCGAGGTGGTCCTGTTGACCCCGGGCGAGTACACCAAGCGCGCCGCCCAGGTGTGGCCGAACGCAGCAACTCCACTTGCCCACTTGGGAATTGGCCACCAGCGCGGACGTCTGGCCGCACTGCGCGAGGACCCGGCCCAGTACGCCACCGCGGCCTAACGCCACCCGCGGGGGCCCGTTCGGACCGCAATCCGAACGGGCCCCCGGTGAGGAGTGCCCGGACGCTCACACGCCGCCCCACCTGCGAAATCTCGCAGCGAAACGGGCGATTCGACTAGCGCGTGAGCGTCAAATGCCGTATTCTAAAAGTCCGCAAGGGAGAGGGAACGGCACCCCTTCCGAGCGTCCCACCAACGGATCGAAGGAGTATCCCCCGTGAAGAAGACCGAGTTCCCCGCGCGGACCCCGCTGCAGCAGGTGGCCATGGAGGAGGCGGTGGGCAACCGCCTCGGCGAGCTGCCCGCCGGCCTCGGCGGCCGCACGCTGGACAGTCTGCTGGAGAAGGGGTACGTGTACGTCGGCGACAACCGCGGCCGCCTGTACCGAACCGCCGTCGCCCGCGGGTACACCGGGTTCCCGCACTACTTCCTGACCCGGCGCGCGTACCGCGCCCTCGGCGTGGAGCTGACGTACGTGGTGTGCGGCGAGTGCGGCACCGGCCGGTACGCCGCCACCGCCGACGGGACCGGCTACCGGTGCACCAACGACGAGTGCGACCACGAGATGACCGACGCCGATTTCGTGGTGGACGAGCCCGGCGAGTACATCGAGCTTCGGCACTGGCGGTTGGTCGTCCTGCAGCGCGAGGCCGCCGACGACCACGACGAGGACCCCGCCGACGACGAGGCCGACCGGTCCGGCGACGAGCACCAGGACGAGGAGGCCGGCCAGCCCGCGGCGGCCGTCGAGGACGAGCCGGGTGTGGAGGCCCCCCGCCTCTCGTACGTTCCCTGCCAGGACGGCGCCCCGCGGTCGAAGCCGGCGGAGGCCGCCGCCCGCCGCCTCCCCTTCCCCCGGCAGCGGCGTTCCTGACACCACCCCCGGGGCCGACGCTCACCAGGACGTCGGCCCCGGGCCCCACGACCCCGGCCAGCACGCGGGAACGGCACCCGCAGCCCGGCCGGCGCACCACCCCCACCAACAGCACCCGATGAAGGGGAAGCCCATGCCCATGTTCGAGACCGTCCCCGGCGAGCGCGCCGCCCTGGCCCTGGCCACCTACAACGACCGGGCGCCGGACGACGTGCTGGCGCTCAGCGTCGGCGAGCGCATCCAGCACGGAACCGCCGCGCTGCAGGCCGCCACCGGCCCCCGCCGGTTCGTCGCCGCCCAGCAGGCCCGCCGCGACTTCTGCGCGCTGGTGGCCGACCTGTTCCACCTCACCGGCGACCGGATCACCAGCACCCAACTGTGGTTCGCCGCACGGGAGATCATGACCACCACCCCGCCCGGCGAGAAGTTCGTTCGGTACAGCCTCGCCATGCTGCAGGCCATGAGGCTGGACCAGTGCGCCGCGCTGCTGGCCGCGCTGGTCGAGGCCGCCCAGGCCCACGGGATCGAGCCGGACGAGCTGTTCGTGGCCGCCCGCGCGCTGTTCACCGCCGAGGTGGAGCTGAGCGAGCACCACGCCGCGGCGTAACCCGCCCGCCCGCCGGCCCAGGCCGCTGCCGCCGCGCGCGGCAGCGGCCGCCGCGCGTCCAGTGCACGGGAAGGGCCGGTGGGACACCCCGCGAGGGGTGACGGCATCCACCGGCCCGGTTGCTCCCACCAACGGCCCGAAGGCCAGGAAGCACCGCCAGTCTAGCCCGGCCGCGGCGGCCGCCGGCGCCGCCGCCCACCCCGTACGCTCACCACCAGCACCAGGCCGACGCCGAGCGCGCCAGCCGCCGACCGAGGAGATTGCCCCCGATGATCCAGCATGGCCGCGACGCCATCGACGTGTCCGGCGTTGCCCAGCTCGCCGGGGTGTCCGTGCCGACGTGGAACCGGAACAAGGAGAGGCGGGCGGCGTTCGCCAAGGCCGTCAAGCCGCTGCCCGGCAGCCAGCGCCCCGTCCTGTACGACGTCGCGCAGGCCCGCGCGTTCCTCGCGGGCGAGCCGGTCCCCGAGCTGCCGGTGGACCCGCCCGAGCACCCCGACGACCTGTTGACGGACGCCGAGGTGGCCGCGGTGGCCGGGGTCAGCGCGAGCACCGTGCGGGACGAGGCCGCGGACGGACGGATGGACAAGGGGACCGAGGTGGCCGGCCGGCGGTTCTGGACCCGGGCCGCCGCCGAGGCCCGCCGCGACCGGAAGGCGGCCCACCGCGGCCGCATCCCCGGCAGCAAGAACAAGCAGCCCAGGCGGCGGCCAGCCGAGGAGCGGGCCGCCGAGGTGGCCGCCGAGCTCGCCGCCGCCGTCCGGGGCGAGCGCGACGAGGTGACCGCCGCCGAGGTGGCCGCCCGGTACGGGATCAGCCCCCGCACCGCGCAGGACGCCATCACACGAGCCCAGGAGCTCGCCCGGTGACCGCCAGCCCCGGCG
This sequence comes from Kitasatospora sp. NPDC001527, assembly GCF_040298605.1. Lineage (NCBI taxonomy): Bacteria > Bacillati > Actinomycetota > Actinomycetes > Kitasatosporales > Streptomycetaceae > Kitasatospora > Kitasatospora sp. NPDC001527. Next base: position 13,096 of record NZ_JBEPAM010000058.1, read on the forward strand.
ACGTCGAGCACCAGGCCGCCGAGGACGAGGAGCACCAGGCCGTCCGCGGCCACGGGTCGGCGATCGTCGGCGCCCTTGAAGAGGCATGGGAGGCGATCCGCGAGAAGCACCCGCAGATCCGGCCGGTAGTGATGATCACCGGCACGAAGCGGCAGCACGGCGGGGACCGCCTCGGCCACTTTGGTGCCGGCCGGTGGGTGGCGCCGAGCGAGCCGACCGGCCGGGCCGCCGAGCTGTTCGTGGCCGGCGAGCTGATCCGGTCCGGCGGCCGCGCGGTGCTGGCGGTGCTGCTGCACGAGGGCGCCCACGCGCTCGCCCACGCCCGGGGAATCCGGGACATGTCGAACGACCGCTACCACAGCGGCGTTTTCCGCGAGCTCGCCGAGGAGTTGGGGCTGCAGGCCCCGGAGGCTGGTCTGAGCCGCCGTCACGGGTGGGCTTTCATGGTGCTGCCCGACGCCACCGCCGAGCGGTACCGGGCGACGATCGCCGCGCTGGACGCGGCCGCCCTCCCCTACCTCACCGGCCGCACCGGGGCGGGCGACGACGGCACCGGCACCGGCGAGCGGCCGCCCGTGCTGCCGGGCCAGCAGCGGGCCGGCCGCCGCTTCGCCGTCCGCTGCAGGTGCCCCACGCCGCGGACGCTCCAGGTCACCCCGAAGTCGTGGGAGGACGGCCCGGTGGTGTGCGGTCGGTGCTGGGCACCGTTCGAGCGGGCCGTGGACGAGACGGCCGAGGCCGACGAGGCGAAGGAGACACAGGGGGAGCCGTCAGCCAACGGGTAGGGCACCGGAGTTGACCGCCGCCGGTCGAACAATCGGGCAAATCCCCCAAAGGGGGGCGCGCGTCAATCCGGTACCGAAAAAAAGGTCACGCCACACCGGAAAAGTTGTGCATCACAATCGGCGGAGACACTAGGATCTTGACCATGGCAGCACCACGAGGACGACAGCAGCGGGGAAGGTCCGGTGAGTTCCACCCGGAAAAGCCGATCCTTGCCGCCGTGCGACTCGCCCCCGGTGACCCGCTCCGGTCCGGCTTCGAAAAGCTGGTCGAGACCATGGGGGTGTCGGGTGCGGAAGTCGTGCGTACGGCCCTGCAGACGTTGATAGAGCGTCAGCGGCCGGTGGCCCGCCAGCACGAGGAGGCGGGGAGCATGTCATAGCCGGCCCGGCCTCGGACTCTCTGCCCCTCGGCTCCTAACCGAGGGTGGGTCTCCGAAGCCTTCACGGGGTCTCAGCTTTCCCGGTAGCCACACCACACAGCTGAGTTTTCCCCTACACGACCAAGACGGTTCAGACGGCGGCTGGTTTCCTAGGCCGACCGGCGCCCTTTTACGCCCTGGAGCACTGCAATCGTAGCGCAGACCAGCGGCGGCGGTAGCCCCATCCCTGGCACCGGTGTGTCAAAAGGGGGTCTCTTTGTCGACAATTCCGCCCCGCAATTCGAACATCTGATCAATTCCCAGGAATCGGCCCTAAGACTGGCGTTCGCGCGAGCGCTGGCCGGAGACACGGCCCGACTGAGGGTCGCCCGCCGCACGCGGAACGGTCGGCATGAGAACGAGTACGACGGTCGGGCCTGGCCGAAGAACCTGCCCGAGCGTCAGCCGTACGCCGTCTACGTGCGCGAGCAGCACGGGGACGCGCGGTTCCGCACCATCGCGGTGGACCTTGACGGCAAGGCCGGCCGGTCGGTGCCGCAGGCCCGCGAGCAGGTGCGCGCGGTGCTGCAGGCCGGCGGCGCCCGGTTCGCCGAGACCCGTTCGACGGGCCGGGGCGAGCGCACCCACTTCCTGCTGACGTTCCCCCAGGGCGTCGAGCCGGCCGAGGCCGTGGCCCTCGGCCGGGCGTTGAAGCGGCTCACGGACGGAGTGGTGGACACCGCCCCGCTGTCGCGGTCGAGGCTGTGCGCGATCCGGCCGCCGCTGTCGCCGCACCGCGCCGGCGGCCGCAGCGAGGTGGTGGGGGACGAGCTGCAGGCCCTGGCCACACTGCAGGAGGGCAACAGCGCCGGCGTGTGGCCGCGGCTCGCCGAGGCGGCGGGCGTCACCGAGGCAGATCGGGAGTGGGCCCACCGCCGGCTCGACCAGGAGCAGGCCGCCGCCGAGGACGCCCTGACGATCCGCCGCCCGCTGCCTCGGCGGTGGGAGCGAGGATGGATCGAGGGCACCCGGGCGCCGGTGGCGGCCGACTACGGCAGCACCAAGCGCTCCGAGCTTCTGATGGCTCTGGCGATCGTGTGCATTCGGCACGGCTGGACGTTCCAGCAGTTCGCCGAGCGGTGCCGGGACGCGCGGTACATGGGTGGGGACCGGGCCCGCAGGTCCCACTCCGCGGACTGCCCGTGCCGGGTCGAAGGGCTCGCCGAAGGCCGGCCCCACCGGTTCGAGCGGCGCGACGCCGACAAGGTGACGGACGAGATCCTGACGTTCTGGGATGCCGGCCGACTGCAGGTCGGCGACCAGGAGCCGGCACCCGAGGAGGACGACGCCCTGTCCGCCGCGGTGGTCGAGGACCGGGTGGACGCGGTACTGGCCGCCATGTACCGCCGCGGGTGGCCGGGCCGTCAGGGCGTCCACGCCCGGCAGCTGGTGGCCTACCTGGCCAGTATCGCCCTGGCCACGGGCCGGATCGAGCTCCGGGGCAGCGTGCGTTCGTGGGCAACTGCCGCGGGCATGAGCAAGTCCACGGTGCACCGGGTGATCCCGGTACTGGAGGCCGGGGGGTGGCTCCGGCTCGCCGACGTCAGCACCCAGGGCCGCACCTACGAGCTGACCGCACCCCAGGAGGCCACCGCCTCCCCTTCCACCTCTGAGAACACATCAGTCCCGAATGGGACACTAGTACTTCCCCCCCAGCCACCCACCCACCGGAGTCTGCAGGCTCAGGTCCAGCTCCGGGCCCACGATGTGTTCGACTGGCAGGGCCTCGGCGACACTGCAGGACTGATCATCTCTGAAATCCCGCTGGGAGGCGCCACGACGCGCGAGCTCTGCACCGTCACCGGCCTGTCGCCCCAGGCCGTCCGCAAGCACCTATACAGGGGTGTGGCGGCCCGGTTGGTCACCCGGGACCGGGCCGGGCGCTGGACCCGCCTCCCGGCCGATCTGGACGCCGTGGCGCGGCGGTTGGGCACCCTCGGCCGCGGCGCGTGGCGGGCCGGCCTGTACGAGGCCGAGCGCATCACCTTCGGGTGGCTCACCAGTGACCGGCAGGCGAGGGCCGGGTGGGCGGTGGAGCGGGGCCTGTACGACCCGGACGCCACCATGCTGCCGAACCCTGCCCTCGGCGGCCTGGCCCTGCCCGGGTACCCGCGCCGGCAGCGGGGCGGGCAGTCCATGGCGGCGTGGACCGAGGCCCGCGAGCACGTCCACCAGGAGCTCGCCGCGGCCCGCACGGCGGCGTGACACGCAGGGGTGAATCCTGCAGCTGATCCCGGGTCAGGTGCGGTACGCTCAGCGCAGCGAGCTGTCAGGGCAGCCCGGACCCGCGAGGGATAAGGACAGCCCAGGTTCGCCGGCGAAGCCGCCCCGAGCGCCAGCCCCGGCCACCCAGGCCGACGGGAACAGGTCGAGGGGGCAGGACAGCCCGGAGCAGTGCCCCGAGAATCCCAGGGCCGAGTACCGTGCACACGGTACAAACTGTGGATCTTGTGCAGGCCCCCGGGGTGAGGCCGGCGGATGAAAGACAGCCCCACACCCCACCGCAGTGATCACCGGGGTTTCCGCCTTATTGGAGTTTCTGGATTACTAGAAACAGTAATCCAGAAACGCTAGAATCGAGGGGTTCGGCAGTGATTTCGCACAGGAGGGTGGGGCGCGGGACGATCGGTGCCCCGCACCCGGAGGTGGTCCGGCCCGGTACCGGGCGGCGCGAGCAGGAAGAGGCAGGCGCATGACCGAGCAGCAGCAGCCCGAGGACGACGCGGGCGAGACGGGGCCGGACGGCACCGTGCTGGTGGACGAGGAGGCCCCGTACGGCTACTACCGCGAGCCGTGCGGGTGGTGCGGGCGGTCGATCCCGAAGGACCGGCCGAACCCGACCGGGCGGCCGCCGGAGTACTGCACCGACAACAACAAGGCGTGCCAGAACGAGGCGAAGGCGGAGCGGCAGCGGCTCGCCAACTCCCCCGGTCTGCCCGGCCAGTTGATCCGGGCGGAGGACTTGGGCAAGCGCATGGCCCAGGTGGTCGGCGACCTGCAGACCACGATCCAGGCCGCGACGAACCCGCAGGGCATCGAGGCCAAGGTGTCGGCGGCCCGCGCCGAGTCCGCGAACGCCGTTGCGGCCGCGAACGCCGCGGCCGCCGCTGCCCAGGCGGCACAGGCCAGCGCGGAGGCCCAGGCCGCGGCCGCGCGGGAGCGGGCCGCCGCCGCGACCGCTGCCCAGGCCAGCGCGGAGGAGTTGCAGCGGGCCGCCGAGGCCGAGGCCCGCAGGGCGCGCGAGCTGCAGGAGCAGGCGGAGGCGACGGCCCGTCAGGCGGTGGCGGACAGGGACGAGGCGGTGGAGAAGGCCGGCGCCGCCGAGCGGGCCCGGGTCGAGGCCGAGGCCGCCCGCGGTCGAGCCGACGAGGCCCGCACCGCCGCCGAGGCCGCCGCCGCGCAGGCCCGCACAGAGGCCACCGAGGCGAAGCAGGCCGCGGCCGCCGCGACCTCCCTGCGCGAGATCGCCGAGCGGGAGCGGACTCGCGCGGAGGCGGCCGAGGCGGAGGCCCGGACCGAGCGGCAGAACGCCGAGCGGGACCGGGACGCCGCGCTGCGGGCCCAGGCGGGTGCCGAGCAGCGGGCGACCATGGCGGAGGCCAGGCAGCAGACCGCCGAGGAAGGGCACCGGCAGGAGGCGGCCGCCCGGTCCGCAGCCGAGATCACTGCCGCGACCGCCACCGCGACCGCCGCCGCGGCGACCCAGGCACAGGCCGCCGCCGAGAAGCGTGCGGAGGAAGCGGACCGGCGCCGGCGGGCCGCCGAGCTCGCCCAGGGCGAGGCCGAGCACCAGGCGGAGGCCGAGAAGGCCAACGCACAGCGGGCCGAGGCGGCCCGGCTCGCTGCCGTCGAGGAGGCCGAGGCCGCGCGGCTCGCTGCCGTCGAGGAGGCCAAGGCCGCGACGGCAGCTCAGCAGCAGCTCGCCGCCCAGCTCGCCGAGAAGGAGCAGGCCCTGACCGAGGCCCGGCAGGCCGTCCGGCTCGCCGAGGAGAAGGCCGCCGCCGCCGAGCGGCTGGTGACCGCCGCCGATGCCCGCGAGAAGCGGCTGACCGCTGCCCTGGCGGCCGCTGTCGCGCCGGCCGCCGAGCCGGACACCGACAGGCCCGGAACGAAGCCGGCCCAGCGGCGCCAGCCGGCGAAGCCGAAGGGGGCCGAGGGCCTGCCCCCCGTCGAGCCGGTACACGGACAGGTCCCGCTCCCTGACGAGCCCGACGAGGAGTGACCGGTGCCGGTCGATCCCCGCCAGCGGGCGGGCGCACCGGCGCAAACCGCAGGCGTGTGACGGCGGCCCCGCGCTACCGTCACACCCCCGAGCACCAACCGCGCCGAGGAGTACGGCACCCCTCGGCGCGGGACGACCCCACCAGAACCCGACCAGGGAGCAGACCATGACCAGCAACCAGCCCGACCGGCAGCAGGCTGCCGTGGTGGCGATCGACCCGGAGGCCGGCGCCGACGTTCGGGCGTTCATCGGCGACCGAATCGCCACCGGCCTGTACCTCCCGCCGAGGCCCACCGACGCGCGGCCGTCCGTCGTCCCCTCGGCGGCCGCCACCGTCCTTTCGGGCGCGGCCGCGGCCATCACGATTCCGATTGTGCGCGGGCAGGAGCACGTGGACGCCCGCCCCGGCAGCATCACCGAGAAGGCCCAGGACGGCGCAGCGTTCGTCACCGACTTGCTGTGCTTCGCGTTGGTGCTGCTGTTCCTCGCCTCGGCGGGGTGGTTGGCGTGGCAGTGGCTCCAAGTGCAGCAGGCCCGCCGGGCGGACGCGGAGGACCACCGGCTGTTCGAGGAGGCCGCCGGCCACTACGTGCTGCCCGAGCAGCTGACGGAGGCGGACCGGGCGATGCTGGGCCGGGCCCAGGCCGCGGCGGCCGCCGTCCTGGCGAGCGCCGTGCATGCCGCCGACGTGATCGACCGCCAGCGCAACACCGTGTCCCTGCCGGCCCAGGTGTGGGCGGTGGCCGAGGCCCTGGCCGAGCACAGCCGGCTAGTCCAGGCCGTCCCCGCCGAGGAGGCCGCCGGCCCGCGGCTCGCCGACGCGAAGGACGCCCGCGCCGCCGCCCTGGCGACCGCGCTGCAGGGGATCGAGCGGCGGGTGGTCGGGCTGGAGACCTACGCCGAGCAGGTGGCCGAGGCGGACGCGAAGTTCAACGAGTGGCGCCAGGCCCAGCAGCTGACCGCCGACAGCGACGACGTGTTGACGCTGGTTGCCCGGACGGCTTCCGACGAGCTGTCGGCCGCCGAAGTCGCGTCCCTGGTTGGCCAGGCCGCCGGGGCCGCCGCCCAGTTCGAGCGGGCCGCCGAGTCCGCCCGCGAGGCCGGAGCCCGCGCGCTGCCGAGCGGAGAGCAAGCGGCGTAGCGTTCCGCACCACGGCAGAGGGCCGGCCACCGCACAGTGCGGTGGCCGGCCCTCTCGCCTTCCCGGGCGCGGATCTAACGGAAGCTGACCGGCTCGCGGGAGCGGCGAAGGCCCCACACGGTGAGCACGGCGGCGACCAGCCCGCCGACCACGCAGGCCGACACTGCACACTGCCACCAGAGGCTGACGACCAGCGGGCCACCGAGAAGCAGCCGACCGGCGAGCGGCACCAGCAGCATGACCGGGCCGGCAGCGGCGGGGACCAGCCAGGCCCGTGGGCCGCTCCAACCGGTGCGACTGTCCCTGACGATCAGCATGCTGACCGTCAAAATCAGCAGGACGGCGACCGGGTACCACCAGCCAGTTGAAGCCGAGTCCACCACGGCGTCCATGTCCGGAGTTCTGGTCACCCATTCGTCAGTGCGCGGGAACGTGTCGGCCATCGGGGGCGCCCCTTTCATGTCTTGGTCAGCCGTACATCGAGTGGCAGAGCTGCAGCAGACTCGGGGGCAACTGCCCAGCCTGTTGCGCGGCGGTGCACAGCCCGCCCGAGCCACCGCCCGGCAGCGGCACCACCGGGCCGCCGGCAGGCGGAGCCGGAGCCGGCTGTGCGGGGCGTGCCGGCGGCCTGGCGGCGCCGGTGGACGGACGGGTGGGCCGAGGCCGCTTGGACGAGGTGCCCGCCGTCGAGGGCACCGCCTCGGCGTCCGGCTCGCTCCGGTCCCCCTCGGCGGCCGCCGGGTCGGCTGCAGGGGGCGCGGTCGGCGCCGCGGGCACCGGCACAGCGGTTGCCGTCGAGGCCGGGGTGGCCGACGGCGCGGCCGCAGACGTCGGGGTGACCGTCAGGGGTTGCCACAGCCCCGCCGCCGACTGCAGCACCGGCACGTCCGGCCGGTTGAGCTCGCCCGCCTCGGCGGCCACCAGGAGCACCAGCGGGAAGGCCAGCACGGGGGCGAAGGAGAGCAGGCCGGCCCGCCGTCGAATAGGCCCAGCCGCGGCCGGTGGTCGAGGCACCGGCGGAGCAGCTGCAGGCGCCGGCGGTCGGTGCGGTCGAGGCGGCGTCGGCACCCCCACCGGGACCGTGCCGAACGGGGCACCGTCGGGGGCTCCGACCAGCGCCGCGGTGCCAACAGGGACGCCGCCGAAGACCGGGGCGGCGGGGGTGATCTGGTCGCTGTTCACGGGTGCCTCACTGGTGGTGCGGACGGGCCGTCAGAGGCCCTGCAGAGTCGGGCGGATCAGCTCCGCCGGTATCCGCCGGCCGACGTCCACCAGCAGCTCGCCGGGCACCCCGGTTTGCAGCCACTCCCGGCAGACGGCGCCGTACGCCAGCAGCGGTTCCCCGTGCTTGCCCATCAGCGCCGAGGCGGCGTCGGGCCGCACCGGCACCCCGAGGTAGGCGGCCCCCGGGTCGGGCCAGGTGGGATCGAGCACCAGGCCGTCCGTGCTGCCGCACCAGGCGTGTTCGAGCGGGTAGAAGCCGGTCCAGGTGACCCCTTCCACATACGCCAACCCGTCGGGTGAACCCCAGGCCCAGGAGGCCGATTCGACGTAGCAGCGGCCCGGTTCCCCGGGCGGCGGTCCGCCCGGCCACGGCCGCGGGGTGAACAGCCGGCCGACGTCCAGGAGGAGCGCGAAGACGTTCACGTACCGGCGCCCCGGCGGCGGGTCGCCGAGCATCGACACCGCGTTGTGCAGGTCGGTGACCAGGAGCCGTTCAGCATCCGTTAGACCGCCCGGATTCAGCGGCTGTGTGGTCGCCGTCGGCGGTGCGGTTTCATCCATCGTTCCCCCTCTGGTGGGCGGCCGGCCGAGGGCAGGCCGCGGTGTGTGAGGACCGCGGGGGCGGTCGGCTCAGAACAGTGGAAGTTGCGCGGCGAACGGGTCGCCTTTGGCGATGACCGCGGCGAGGACTTCCGCCAGGCGGTCCGGGTCGGTGATGCCCTCGGCGACGGCCGCGAGCATCGCGGCCCGAATGGCGAGGGACTGTTGGTGCTGCCCCCTCAGATCCGCCCGGCCGAGGCGCGAGCCGTTGGTGATCCGGTCGCGGGCCGCAGCCATCTGCAGGTTGGCCGATTGAGTGTCAACCGTCAGGTGTTGTGCCCCCGGTTCGTAGCGCACACACAGCGGGGTATCACACTCGTGGAGGACGACGCGCGTTGCGTGCATCTGCCCGTTGTACGCCTCCCAGAGGAAGCGGGACACGCGGACCGTCGGCGACTTCCTACCAAGCAGCTGATTCGCGGCGTTGTGGAACATGCCGTACCCGTCCGAGACGGCGCCGATCCAGATCCAGCAGCCGGACGTCCGGACGACCTTTTCGGTGAACCGCCGCCACGTCTCGGCGTCGGTGAACGGCGGGCACAGCCACGGCCCCAGAGCGGCCATCAGCAACCACCGCCGCGGCCACCAAGCACGGCGCAGCCGGGGCCGATCCGCAGTTGTGCGGAGCAGCCCCGGCGGGGGTTCACCTGCCCGGCCACGGGTCAGCTAACGGAAGCTGCCGCGGCCGCCTCGGCGGCGCCGTCCGGGCCGGTGGAGTCCTGGCCCGGCAGGTCGGCCGACGACGAGTCGTCGCCGCCCTCGGCCTCGGCGCCGGCGGCGGCCGCGGGGGTGCCGCGGCGGCGGGTGCCGGCCACCTTGGTTTCCGCCTTGGCGCGCAGTTCCTCGCGCAGTTCCTTGACCCGAGCAGCGGTGACCGACTTCACCGCGCGTTCCACCTCTGCCAGGGGAATGTCTGTCAGCTCTGCCACGTCGTCCGCGGAGCCGTGGAGTCGGACCGCGAGGGCCAGCGCCTCGGCGGCGGCAGTGTCGGCCGCAGCCTTGGCGGCGGCGGCGTCGGCGGCCGCGGACCGAGTGTTGACCACCAGGGCGTCCGTCAGGTCCTTGACGCGGTTCTCCACCGCATCCCGCTCCCGACGGCGGCGGCGCATCTCAGCGACCGTCAGTGTTCCATTCGTGTCTGCCATGGGCTGATGGTAGCCCGCAGCCGGCACCCGAGGCGGCACATTCTTGGCCGCCCGTCCAGGCCGAGGTACATCGGCTCCTTACCGGCGTGCGACTTCCGCACGTGACGGCCGACCAGCCGGACGTCACCGCCCAGGTTCCACCTGCCCGTCCGTGCCGAGTTCGACGGTACGGCGTGGTGGTCAGCCCACCGTTTCTAACGGTTCCTACAGGACGGACAGACCCTCAGCGATGGCTGAGGCCAGGACAAAGGCCAAAAGATACAAGATCGTTTACAGTGCTAAGGTATCGTCACTTCGTGACGATACGCTCCGCTTGTTGATCATGGATTGGGAAGGGGACACAGACGTGGCAACCGCAACCAGGATCGGGGCCCTGTTGGGGCCGGAGAAGATCCGCGAGTGCGCGGACCCGGTGAAGGCCGATCTGTACGCCCGCGCTGTGATCAGCGACGGCTCCCAGTCGGCCGAATCGGCGTTCTTTGAGGAGAACGCGCGCTTCGTGCTCCGGGCCTACCTGTTGGCCGCTGGCCTCTCCGGTTCCAGCGCCGAGACCGTGGCCGAGTGGGTGGCCGCGCTGTACGACGAGACCGCGTTGCGCGTGCTCCAGGAGCACGCCGAGCAGGTGCCCGCGGGATGGCTCGGCGCCTTTGAGGAGTACGTCAAGGGCGCCCCGACGGACACCCACGAGACGATCCGGTACATCGTGCGAACTGCAGTGATGGCAGCGGAGTAGACCCGTGGCGTACGTGACGGCGATCGGACCCAGCGAGGCCCAGGTGGAATACCGCCTGACGGGCCTGCATGGGTGCGCGACGTCCGACGCCTCTTTGGTCCCGGCCGGCCCCACGGTCGAGGCGATCCGGGCGCACGCCCAGGCCCTCGGCGTGGAGCCGGCCGAGCTGTTCGGCAGCGACCGGCAGCGACAGATTTGGGGTCGAGTCGCCGCCCAGGCCGACGTCCGGGGCGAGTCGTACCGCATCAAGCCGAGCACGATTCAGGGTCTGATGAAGTCGGCCGGCGCGGGTGACCCTGCCGAGGTCTACGGCGAGGAGTTGCAGGCCGCCGCCGAGGCGGAGGCCGATCCCCGGATCGCCTACCGGATGGATCTCAACGAACGCCCGCTGATGTGGATTGGCAGCGGGTTGCGCGAGTTCGGCATCACCCCAGGCAGCGAGCTGACCCACGAGCAGTTCGACATGGCCCGCGCCATGATGAAGGGCGTACACCCGCTCACCGGCGAGACGCTGGTGGAGCCGAAAATGGCCGTGGACGCCCGCGGGAAGTTGGCCGCCCGGCCGCTGGTCGAGGCCATCCAGCAGGTTGCCGCCGAGCGCGGCGTGGAGCCCGCCGAGCTGTTCGACAGCGAGCGCAAGCGCGCCGCGTATGGCCGGATGGAGCGCGGGGTGCACCGCCTCGGCGACGCCCACCGGGTCCGCCTCGGCGACGTTGCCAAGCTCGCCGATGCCCTGGCACTCGACACCATCGAGCTGTACGGGCAGGCCGCCATGGACAAGGCCCTGCAGCACGAGAACACGCGCGTGCAGGTCGGCAACCAGGGCTTTGACTTGACCATCACCATGCCCAAGTCGTTCAGCGTCGCCCTGGCGTTCGCAGAGGGCGAGTTCGCCGCCGAACTGGAAGGCGTGTTCACCAGCTCGCTGGTGGAGTCGGTGAGCGCTGCCGAGGAGTGGACGGCGTACGGGATGCGCGGCCACCACGGAGACGGCGAGGCCGCCGAGCGCGTCCAGAACAGCGGACTCATGGGGTGGGTGAACTTCCACAGGGCCGCCCGTCCAGTCGGCGACGCACCTTACGGTGACCCGCACCTGCACGGCCACGTGACGCTCGCCAACCTCGGCCACGGCGAAGACGGGAAGTGGAGCACGATTGCGGCCGGCGGCCGCGACTTGTACCGCCACGCGCGAGCGATCGACAGTCTCATGCAGGCCCGAGTCCGGGCCGTGACCCATGAGCGTTGGGGGTTCGAGTGGCACCGCAACGCCGACACGGACGTCTGGCAGATCACCGGTATCCCGGACGAGACCGTGACGCTTTTCAGCAAGCGCTCCGCCGAGGTTCGGAAGCTTTTTGAAGCCCTCGGCATCCCGTTCGAGGAGACCACCAGTGCCCAGCAGAAGGCGGCCGCCGCGGCCGTCGCCGGGCGCAAGGACGAGCAGGCCGTGGCCGCCTCGGATTCGACGCTGCGGAGCTACTGGCAGGCCGAGGCCAGGGCCGCCGACCACGACCCCGCCGCCATCATCGGCGCCGTCCTGGCCCCGCCGACGCCGCCGACCGGCGAGCCCGAGTTGGTGCAGCTGCCCCGCGATCCTTCGGACGTCGATGCCGTCGCCCGATGGGTGTTCCGCACCGACGAGGGACTGACCAGCCACCGGAAGGATTTCACCCGCGCCGAGGCCCTGGCCGCTGTCGCCGACGCCGTGTCCCACGGCGTGCACAGCCTCGCCCAGGTCGAGGAGCTGACGGACCGCGTGCTGGCCCACCGGGGCCTGACGATTCGCCTAGACGAGAAGCTGCCCGGCCACCTCAGCAACACCGCGAGGTACACCACGGCGGACATTGTGACCGCCGAACGGACGATCCTCGGGGAGGCCCGGAACCGGTTCAACAGCAACACCGCCGTGGTGGATGAACCCACTTTCGCCATGGCTGTGTCCACCTACCAGACCATTCAGCGGGCCGACAATCCCGAGTTCGCACTGTCCGGCGAACAGCTCGCTGTACTGCGGCGCATCCTGGTAGACGGGCACGGCGTGGACGCCGTGGTGGGCGTCGCCGGCGCGGGCAAGACCACCATCATGGAGGTGGCCCGCATGGCGTGGGAGGCTCAGGGCCGCGTGGTCCTCGGCGCTTCCACGGCGGCAGTTGCAGTCGCGAACCTGCGGGCGGAAGCGGGCATCCAGTCCAGCACCGTCGCGCTGTTGCTGCAGCGCATCCGGCAGAGCGGCGGCACCCGCGGACTGGTCGGGGTGGACGTGCTTGTGCTGGACGAGGCCGCCATGGTCGATGACCGGCAGCTGGCCGAACTTCTCACCCACGCGGCCGCGACCGGGACCAAGGTTGTTGGCATTGGTGACCCGCTGCAGCTGCAGTCACCGGGCGTCGGCGGCGCGTTCGCGGCAGTTCACCAGGTGGTCGGCGGGCACACCCTGTCCACCAACTACCGGCAGCGCGATGCCGTCGAGCGGGCCGCGCTGCAGATGTGGCGCGACGGCGAGCGGCGCGAGGCTCTGCGCGCCTACGCGGACCGCGGCCGCATCACCGTCACGGACACCCGGCAGGAGGCCATGGCGGCCATGCTGGTGTCCTGGCAGGAGCTCCGGAACCCGCAAGAAGGCGTGCACGACCAGATCGCCAACACCCTGATGCTGGCTGCGACGAACGCCACCGTGGACGAGCTCAACACCGCCGCCCGCGCGATCCGGCGCGAGCTTGGCGAGCTCACCGGCCAGGACGTCGAGTACAAGTTGGCCGGCGGCGGAACGCTCGCCCTGACCACCGGCGATATCGTCATGATCCGCCGCAACGACTACCGGTCGTGGCGCGGTTCCGAGAGCGCCGACGTCCTTAACGGCTTCCGCGGCGTGGTGGTCGAGCTGGACGACCAGCGGCGCGCACTGGTCGAGTGGCGCGAGAAGACGAACGACGGCGGCCACCGTCTTGTCCGCGAGTGGCTGGAGTCCTCGTACATCGCCGGCGGTGGCCTCTCCCACGGGCTCGCCATGACCGTGCACAAGGCCCAGGGTCTGACCGTCGCGGACGCTTTGGTGTACGGGCCGGGTCTGGCAGCGAACGGCGCCTACACCGCCATGTCGCGTGACAAGGTGTCCACCCGACTGTTCCTCCCGCGGGCCGACATGGAGGACGAACAGACCCGTATCACCCTCGGCGACCCGGAGACCGACGCCGCAGCGATGGACCGCGCCGTGGCAGCGTTCGCCGCCCAGCTGGACGCCAACGACGGCCAAGAGCCCCTGATCATCACGGAGCTTGGCGAGACGCTGGAACCGCTCACCGCGCCGCCCGCCGTCGGCGAGCCGGCCGCCGCGGCCGCCACCGCCACGGTGCCCGCCACGGTGCCGACGCCGCCTCAGCCGGCGTTCGCCGAGGCCGTGCGCGAGGCCCTGGCCGAGCACGCCGTGGACGCGGACGACGTGCTGGACCACCCGGCGTACGCGGTGCTGGACGAGGCCCTGGCCGCCGCCGCCGAGGCCGGGGTGGACCCCGCCGAAGCGCTGGACCGTGCGATGGCCAGCCGGCCCCTGACGGACGTTGAGAACCTGCCGGCGGTGCTTGCGTGGCGGGTCGAGCGCGAGGTGGAGGCGGCCGAGCAGGAGGCCGCGCGGCTCGCCGCCGAGGAGGCCGCCGAGCTCGCCGAGCCGGACGCCGCGGTGGCCGTCGAGGCGGTTGCCGACGCCGAGGCCGAGGCCGAGGCGGACCGGTTCGAGCGCCGCCCGGTGCGCGTCGAGCGCGAGGTGGACACCGAGCAGGAGGCGGCCGAGCAGGAGGCCGCGCGGCTCGCCGCCGAGGAGGCCGCCGAGCTCGCCGAGCCGGACGCCGCGGTGGCCGTCGAGGCGGTCGCCGACGTCGAGGCCGAGGCCGAGGCGGACGGGTTCGAGCGCCGCCCGGTGCGCGTCGAGCGGCCTCCCGTCGAGCTGACGGACGAGGAGCTGGAGACGGCGCACGACTTGGCCCAGGCCGCCGCCGAGGACCAGGAGCAGGCCGCCGAGCTCGCCGAGCCGGACGCCGTGGCGAGCGCCGACGGCGCCGACGTCGAGCCGCAGCAGGACCAGGCCGAGCGCCGCCCGACGTGGCGGGAGCGACTGCACGGTGACCTCACGGACGAGGAGCTGGAGAGTGCGCACACCATGGCGATGAATCAGGCTCAGCAGGCCGCCGCGGCCGCCGAGGCCGCGGCCGTCCTGGCCGAGGCGAAGGAGGCCGCGGCAGCCGCCGGCACCGGCCCCGCGGTGCAGGCCGTCCAGACCCAGGCCGATGCCCTGCAGCAGCGTGCCGCGGCAGTGGAGGCCCTGGCCGAGCTCGCCCCGATCTACGAGGACGCCGGCGCCGCCACGGTCGAGCTCCGGGCCCGACTCGCGGCCGCCGAGGCCGGTATGGACGCGCGCCGGCGAGGCCCGCGCGAGCGCGCCGCCGCCGAGGCCGCGGAGATCCGCAGCCAGTTGGAGCAGGCCAACCGGCGTATGGTCGAGCTGGACATTCAGCGGGAGAAGTTGAACCGGCTCGCCGGCCCGATCGGCAGCCGGCCGGGCGCCGCCCAGCAGTGGCAGACCACCGCCCAGGCACTGCCGCAGATGCTCGCCCAGGCCCGTACCAGCGATCAGCAGGACGCCGCCCTGGCCACCGCCACCGCGCGCTCCCTGCAGCAGCGAGCCGCCCAGGCACAGGGTCAGGCCGGCACGCTCACCGAGGAACAGCGCATCCGGGCCGGGCTGCCCGCCGCCGACTCGCTCACCGAGCAGGTGCAGCGGACGGCCGCCCGCCTCAGCGTGGCCAACCCGGCCCGCACCAGCAGCGAGCACGACGCCGCGGCGTACGGCTACGACCAGGCCCCCGAGTGGGACCGGGAAGCCGACGAGGACCGCGGCCGCAGCATCTGACGACCACCCGTTGAAGGGGGCAGCACGTGGCAGGAGTCGAGCAGTACGAGCAGTACGAACAGGTGGTCCGGGCAGTGTTCGGCACCCGAGCTGACGGCGTGCTGGCCGATCCGGCGTGGGCCGCCCTCGGCGCCACGCTCGCCCGCGTCGAGCGAGCCGGCTACGACCCGGTGTCGGCCCTCGGCCGGGCACTCGACCAGGGTCCGCCGACGTCCAGCGTCCGGTCCGTGCCCGCGCTGATGACGTGGCGCATCAATCAGGAGTTGCCCCCCCGGACCACCGCGGAGACCACCCCGTCAACCGTCGCCACCCCCGCGGCCGACGTCGCCGCCGTCGTGTCCGCGGCCGCCGCGGCGGCCGCGCGGGAGCGGGTCACCCCACGGGACGACGGGGTACCGCGGTGGCAGAACCGGCCGCACGGCGCGGTGCCGGAGGCGGACCTGCAGCGGCGGACCGCCGAGGCCCGCGCCGAGGCCACCCGCGCCGCGGTGGTCGCCCGCAGCGCGCGGGAGTCCGCCACCGTCGCGCTGGAGGTGGCCCGCTCCCGCCGGGGCCCCGGCGTCACCGCCGTGCAGGAGCGGTACGAGACCGTGCGCACCCGTGCCGCAGCGATCGACGGCCTGGCCGCACTGGACCAGGAGTACCGGCAGGTGCGGCAGACGGGCGGATTCGGCGACCAGACGCCGGACGTGCTGCGGGGCCGGCTCGCCGTCGCCGAGGCCCGGCTACGGGAACGGGCGTGGTTCGGGTTGGTGCCGGCGGTGCGCGGTGAAGCGCGGCGCGAGCTGCAGGAGCGCGTCACCCAGCTGAGCGACTACATCGAGAACACCGGCCCTCGGCTCGCCGAACTCGACTCGCGGCGCATCGAGCTAGAGCGCGCGGCCGGACCCGGAGCCACCAGGGAGTCCGCGTACCGCGATTGGCTGGTGATGGACCGCGAGCTGCCGCAGATGCTGGACACCGCCCGAGCGAGCGATGTGCAGGACGCCCACAAGAAGCACGGCGAGGCGGACCGCCTCACCCAGTGGGCCGAGGACCGGGCCGAGGAGTACGACCAGCTGGAGACCGAGGCCGGCACCCGCCGGGGCCTGTCTCCCGAGCGGGGCAAGGCCGAGGACGAGGAGCGGACCACTGCCGCCTCGGACGTCGTGGCCACCGCGGCCACCGTGGCGGTGGCGGCCGCCGCGGTGGCGAGCGTCGCCGCCGGCCGGGCCGCCGAGGCGTCGATTCCCGAACCCAGCACGGGCGCCGAGGTGGAGGCAGGCCAGGGCATCAGCAGGTGACGGACGCGAAGCGGCCCCCCTCGGCATCGAGGGGGGCCGCTTCGTGCGGTCGAGCGCCGGTCACCACCGCCGGTGGTTGCTGCTACTGGACGCCCGCAGGATGGGGACGAAGGCGCGGACGGCCACCACGACCATGAGCACCAGGACGCAGACGGCGGCCAGCAGCAGCCAGCCCAGCACCTTGACGGCGAAGGCGAGCGCGGCCACCACCGGGTGCACGGTCGGCGTGGAGTGCTGGACGGGGAACGCGGGGACGAAGCCGTTCACGTCTACCTACTTCCTGCCGACCGCGGCGGGCCGGCACTCGACTACACCAGGGAGGCCCTGGCGGCGTCCAACTGCCGGATGGTGTCCACGTGCTGCGGGTTGCTCGGGTCGAGCCGGACGAACTGTGCACCGTCGCCGGCGGCCAGCCACCAGGAACCGGAGAACAGCACCGCGCCGGGAACCCCTTCCACCGGCCGGGCCGAGCCGTCGGCGAGCCGCTGTTGCATCTCGGCGACCGGCAGCGCGCTCGGGAGGTACGGGGCGAGCGGCGAGGCCGCGGCCGACGGAGCCGGCGGCGCCTCGGCCGGCGCCGAGGTGGACGGCGGCGCGGCCGGCAGCCTCGGCGCCCGCGGCGGCGGGGCCGACGGCAGGCCACCGGGCCCCGCCTTGGGCCGGGTCTGGTAGTACGGGGCCGGGTGGTCCGCCTCGGCGGTGGCCATCGGGTCGGTGGCGAGCCACACCCGGAACCCGTCGTCCACCTTCCACGGCTCCCGCGTGGTGTGCGGCTCCACGTGCTCCCCGTTCTCCAGGCACTCCACCGCGAATTTCAGGCGGCCGGCCACCCGGTTGAGGGCGTCGTCCCACTCGATCAGGGCGTTCTCCCTCTGACTGTCCGTCGGCTCCACGTAGGTGCGGACCCACCCGACGTAGAGCGCGAGGAGGACGTTCCGCCCGCCGCGGTGCCGGTACCAGCACGGCGGAATCCGGGTGCCGAGCTCCAGGTGGTCGTACTCCACCACCAGCCACTGCAGCCACTCCCCCATCCGCTCCAGGAGCTGCCGGCGTTCGGCCGGCGCCATCGCGGAGAGGACCCACCGGTGATCGGCCCGGCTGTCCAGCAGCTCCACCGCCGCGGCGTCGAATTCTCCACTCACAGGACGTGCTCCAATTCGTTCGGTCTGTCAGTTGGCCAGGGCAAGCAGTCGCCGGTCCGCCTCGGCATTGCGGAGAATGACCCGCATGGGCGGCAAGTTGTCGTACTGGACCAGAGCCTGGCCCTTTTCCAGCTCGCGGATTTGATACGGGGCGATTAGCGGCGTTTCGTGGTCGCTGGTGGTCGCCGAACCGCGGCCGTCCGATCCGGTGGTGTACGAGGTTCGCTGAGTCACCGTCGGGCCGTAGCCCTCGGAAAAGTAGTTCAACGTCATGTCGTCGGCGAGACCCGGCAGCAGAATTCGGAGCTTTGCCTGAGAGACGATCGTTCGGGCGTCGTGCTCCCCGTACATCGAAACCAGCTGTGAGAAGTCGTGGAAGATGGCCAGCAGCTGAATACCCATACCGCGGGCCGTGGACGAAACCTTGGCCAGGTCCGGGTACTTGAAAACATTTCCCGCTTCGTCCAGGTCGAGGAGAAGCCGGTTTTCCAGAGGCTTGGGTGCCGCCTTGGTCCGCCGCCAGAAGAAGAACCGGTGACGCTTGCCGCCGTTCGCCCGCCAGTTGGCGTTCCCGCGTTCGTACTCACGCTCCGCGGCGTGCAGGATGCTCGCCAGGAGGGCCGTGCAGACGGGCGCCAGGGCCTTGGACTCCGACGGCGGGGACACGATGAAGACCGTGCCATTCTTCGACAGGATGTCCTCGGCGGTGAAATCGCTTTTGCTGGCCGAATTCCGGATCACTGGATTCAAGTACGGGTCAATGATCAGGTTCGCGGTGAAGAGAACCGACCCGATGCCGTCCGCGTGGAGGTTGCTCCAAATGCCGGTGTACTGGCGGAGGAATTCCTTATAACCGTGCTGCTGTAGGATCTGGCGAACGTCCGCCTCGGCAGACTTGCCGCGCTGGACGAATTCCACCAGGGCGTCCACTCCCCGCCCCGACTTGTGGGCGGCCAGCAGGAGCGGGCCGACGAATTGCCTGGCTTGCATCATCCAGGGCTTAGACGACGGATCGTCCATTCCGGCCGACTCGCACAGCCACCGGGCCATGAGAGCGGCGGTCGTCTCATCCGTGGAATAGTCCACCGGTGACCAGTTGCTGGTCACGTATCCGGGCATTCCGGCGGGGGCGAAAATGTGGACGTCGCCGAGGGCTCGGCGGGCCGCCAGCATGTATTCCACGTCCGGGCCCTTGGCCGTCGAGATGATGGCCGGTCCCTGCCATTCCAGAGCATTGGGAACGGCGAGAGAGACAGTCTTTCCGGAGCCGTTGGGGCCGAATGCGATTGCCGACATGCAGTCATGTCCAGCGAGCAGGCGGCGGGAACGCTTCGACCAGCCGGCCGTCAGCCGCCACGGCCGCTTCGCCGGATCGACCGGAACGACCATCGGCCGTTCCTGGTCACGCCGGGCCCACTGTGCACCGCGGGTGCGGCGCCGGTTGCGGCGGTTGGCCAGCTTGACGAGCGGCACCGCGACGACGACGAGGAGGACCAGGACCAGGACCCAGAACAGCCAGAGCGGGCCCAGCTCGCCGGCCCTGGCCCCCTCGGCCCAGGCGCCCGAGACGTCGCCGCGGCTGATGAAGAGGTGACCGGCGAAGGGGAGCCCGCGGGCCGCGCTGTCCATGTGCCAGCCGTGGCCGGACAGGCCGGCCGTCAGCGCGGCGGCCAGCCACAGCATCCACACGAACGCGGCGACGACGACCGCAGCGCCGAGGACGAAGTAGACCGGCTCACCGCCGGGGCCGCCGGTCGGTTGCTGCGGGTTGGTGTCGGAGGCCATCAGGCGTACACCCCGTCCGAGTCGGCACCGGCGCCCGCCGACGGGGCCGGCGCCGGAGCCGGGACGGCGGCCGCGGCGGCCCAGGCGCCCGGGGTTTCGTAGGCGGCGGCGTCGTCCAGGCCCTCGGCGTCGGCCGGCTCGCCGTCGCCCTTGTCGAGGTCCACCCCGTCGTGCTGGTCGGCGTCGTCGGCGTCGTCGGTGAGCGAGCGCGGGTCGGTGTTGGTGAAGTTCGCTTCCACGCTGGACCGGACGTGCTGGACCAGGAACGAGCGGTCCGCACCCATCTGCCACAGGGCCTGTCCGGGGTGCAGGCGGGTCAGCCACTCCGCCTCAGCGTCGGTGACGCCGAACATCTCGCGGCAGAGGCTGAGCTGTTGGGGCTTCTGCCTGTAGAAGATCACCACGCCGGCGTCCGCGATCAGGCTGGACGCCACGCGGTCCACCTCCGAGCCGGCGCCGCCCGCGGTGAGGAGGTCACCAGGCTTGTGGAACACCAGGCCGTTGGAGAGTTCGTACTGCCGGGCGAGCTTGAACATGCTCTGGTACCACCGCAGGGTGCCGGCGTTCATGTCCGCCCACGCTTCATCGCTGATGTGATAGCGCGGCATCCGGTGCGACGTCATGGCGGACTGCAGCCACGCGGACGCGCAGATCCGCACCAGCGGCAGGGCGTCCCGCCGCTCGGCCAGCACGCTGGAGAGGTTGACCACCAGGAATTTCGTCCGGGGGTCAACGTCCACGGTGGTCTCGCCGTCGAACATGCCGGCCAGGTCACCGTCCACCAGCCGCTGAAACGCCATGATCAGGTCTGCCGTCCGGGCGCGGAACTCGCCGTGGTCCAGCGGCAGTTCACTCAGCGAGCGCTCCGAAGGGTGCTGCATCGCTTCCACGACTTCCGGCAGCACCGGCACCCGGGGCCGGTCGCCGGCCCTGGCCGCCACCGTCTCGGTGCCGTCGGTCGTCTTGACCCGCTCCAGGAAGCCCCCGGTGAGCTCCGCAACCGCGATCCGGCACAGCGTCCGCTCCGCCTCGGTCAGGTCCCGCCGCAGCACACCGGCCGCGAGGGCCTGCAGCATGTTCAGCTGCCGGGCCTGTGCCTCGCTTGGGTTCTCATTGCCCCCAGGGCCCATGTCGAAGGGGTTCAACCGGTCGGTGCGGCCGGGCCCGATGAAGATCGGTTCGTGCCCCAAGAAGCTCGCCAGGTCGTTGTACTCCGACTTGACGTCGGTGGCGAAGGTGCCCCGCCCGAACTCATAGGACCGGGCAATGCGCGTCTTGACCTCGGTGGACTTCCGCGAGCCGATCTCACCGAATGTGATCCAGTTCGGGTTCGTGATCAGCCCGGCGTCGTACCACTCCCACGGGTCGAAGCAGAAGGAGCCGCCGCCGAGCAGATTTTGGCCGACCAGCGGGCCGAGGGCGCCCACGCCGGCGTCCGCCTGCCACGGGTACAGGGCCTGCACCAGGCTGGTGGACTCCCGGTGCGGGGGCAGGGACAGCCGCCGCATGGTGCGGCCGCCGGCCGGGCGGGCCCAGCCGTCGCCCATCAGCGACAGCCCGCGCGGCGCCTTGCGCTCCGGTGCGGCAGCGGCCCGTCCGGTGCGGGTGCGCTTGCGCTTGGGGGTGGCGGCGGTGGCCGCCACGGTGATCTGTTCGTCCGGGTTCCCCCGGCTACGTCCGAACACGTCTGTCTCCTGTGGTTGGTGATCCGGCCGAGTACGGCACCGTCCCCACGCTGGTGGGGCCGGCACCGTACGCGGCCGGGTCAGCCGACGTCGGCGACCAGGCCGTGACGCAGGCCGCGGGCCAGCGGCAGGGTGGCGGGGAACGCCACGTCCTGTTCGCCGTACAGCCGGCGGAGCACGAGCGAGTGGGCCCGGGTCTCCACCTCTCCGCACGCTTGGTCCAACAGTTCCTCGGACGGCGCCGAGATCCGCAGCAGGCCCATGAACCGGAAGAGGGTGTGGCCGTCGGCCAGCGCTTGGTCCTGTGCGGCGATGGCGTCGGCCTCCCGGACGTCCCGGGCCGACATGCGGAACCCGCCCCGACGCTTGACGTCGAGGTTGGCGGACTTGCCGGTTTCGGCCCGCGCCACTTCGTCCGCCGCACGCCGCGGGTTGAGCGGCTGCAGGGTGATGGACAGCGTTCGCTCGCAGTTCGTCCGCAGGATCAGGTCTTCCAGGAACGTGCCGGCGACCGGCTTGCGGGGCCACTCGGAGACCCAGTACACGGCGTGGTACGTGTCATCCGTGCGGTAGTGGCTCCAGTGAGCTTCCGCGGCCATCGGGCCGGCCTCGGAGGGGGCGGCGCCGCCGGAGTCGTCGGTGACCGGGCCGCGGGCGTCGAGCTTCCAGCGGCTCCCGGGTTCGTAGGCGGTGCGGATCACCTGCCCGATGGCCCGCGGGGGCAGGGCCCCCTCCACCACGACGCCGGCGGCCGACAGCTGGTCCTCAATCTGCGCGCACCGCTGCAGCAGGTAGGCGCACGCGCCGGCGTCGCCGCCGCCGAGGTTCTTGACCTGTCGGCGGGCCCGCCTCGGGTCGAGCATCACCACCAGGTAGTTCTCATGGGTCTGCGTCACCGGGCGTGCTTCGTCCAGCAGCAGTTCGTAGGCGCCGGCGGTGGTCGAGTTGCCTTTCAGCCCCTTGGTGGCCCACTCCCGGGTGAGGGAGTCGCCGCTGTCCGGCACGGTGATGTCCAGCAGCTGCAGGCGCACGATGCCGTCCGCGGCGTAGGCAATGGAGTTGAGGGTGTCGGCCCACATCGCCAGCCGGCCGTCCTGTTCGGCCAGGGTCAAGAGCTTGAAGGCCACGCCCCGGGTGCGGATGATCGCCACGTAGGTCCGGCGTTTCGTGTCCTTGACGATGCCGATGTTCCCGACGGCCGTAGGCACGGTGAGAACTTCGGTGCCGGCCAGTTCGCCGGGCAGGTACATGGGTTCCACCCCTTCCTCGCGGGGGGCGGCGGGGGTGAGCTCCACCGCGGGGCCGCCCCGGTACTTGGTCCAGCCGAGTGCGGTCCGGACGAAAAACGTGATGGCGATCGGGGCCCACTGTGCGGCCGTGCGGTCCGCGATCGGGAACCACACGGCCGCCACGGTGACGAGCAGGACCGCCAGGCCCAGCAGGACGCCGCCGACGCCGTACGTCAGCATGCGGACCAGGAAGAAGGCGGCGCCGCCGAGAACGACGATCGCGCCCATGTTGAGGCCCAGCACGATTCCGTCCGTCTCGCGCGGACCGAACTCGTACATGCGCCGGGTGGGGGTGTTGTTCTGTGCGGACACTACGACCTCCGGGCGGGCAGGGAGTGGACGGCGGGGTTCGGCCGTTGCGGCGGCCCCACCGGTGCGTACCGGCCCGCGCCGCCGGCCGGAGACGATCCGCCGCCGCGGCCGCCACCGCCGCCGGTCGGAGTTCCGCCGCCCGAGCCGCCACCGGGACGGCCGCCGTTGCCGCCGCCCGAGCCGCCGTTGCCGCCACCCGAGCCGCCGTTGCCGCCACCCGAGCCACCGGGCGGAAGCGCCCGCCGGTTGGGGCTGCCGCCGAGCTGACCGGGGATCACGCCGCCTTCCAGGGCGCCGCCGTTGCCGCCCCCGCCGCCGGCCTGCAACTCCGGGTTGCCGCCGCCCATGTTGCGGCCGGCGTTCAGCATGGGGCGCGCGGCGGTCTGCAGGGCAGCCATGCCCGCGGAGAACGCCGCACCAGCAGGACCGCCGGCCGCCGCGGCCTGGCCGGCCGCCGAGGGCTTGGCCGTCTTGCCGCCGCCGCCGCCGATCATGCCGCCCATCTTCGACGCGCCGCCGGCAATGGCGCTGATGCCGGCGGCCATCCCGGCGACGCCGCCGAAGCCGGCCGCCCGCATCCCGTCCGTGGTGCCGCCCGGGTTCGCCGCACCGCCGATGACGCCGATCATGCCCATCACGACGTACGGCGCGGCGGCCGCGACGACGTACAGGCCACCGGCCAGGAGCAGACCGGACGCCGAGTTGGCGCCCTTGAGGGCGTTGCTCGCCATCTTGAGGATGATCACGATCACGGGTTTGGCGAGTTCGACCGTCAGCAGCGTGTCCAGGAGCCGCCGCTGCCACTGCTTCGACCCCTTCCAGACGCTGCCAGAGACAGCCAGCGGCCAGAAGACCACGCAGAGATCCACGGCCATGCGGCGGATCAGCATTTCGCACCAGACGATCCCGAGAGCAAGGATCATCAGCAGGCCGAGAAGAATGGTGATCATCGCGGGCAGCTGCAACATGTTCGGGTCGTTGCTGTGCTTCGCTGCCTGATTCATCTTGTCGGCGACCGACCGCAGGGCGTCCGTGATACCCGCCCAGCCGTCGGTCCCCAACGTCACGTCGCACACGTAGTCCATGAAGGAATTCGCCATCATGACCAGGGTGGCGATCAGGCCAGTGCTGACACCTGCGGTGATCACCTGCACGACCGTGCGGCCGATCTCCCGACCGTCCCGGTGCAGGGCGGCGTAGATGATCGAGCAGAACAGCGCGATCAGCGCGAACATCGCGCCGATTCCCCGGGTCGTGGCAAACGTCTCGTTGAACCAGGCCGCCCCCATGTCGGGCTTTCCGCTACTGGTGATGGCGTCGCCGACGGCGCCGCTAATCCAGTTCACCGCGTCAACGATTGCATCCGTGATTCCGTCGAGGACGGACTGTTTGGCGTCGTCAACCGCACCGGAGACGACGGCTTTTCCCGCGCACAGCGCAGGCGTTCCCACGACCTCCCACCAGTCTTCGCACCAGGCGAAGGCGGGGGCGGTGCTGAGGGCGACCAGGCCGCCCGTCAGCACCGTCAGCGTGGCACCGCGCCGCACCCAGGGGCGGCTACGGAATGACATAGGTGGGCACCGTCCCGTCCGTCATCGTGCGCCGGAACTGCGAGGAGAGGTCGTACAGCGACGACCCGTCAGCCGGCTGCCAGCCCGTCGAAGGCGCGTAGTAGCCGACCGGCACCGGTCCCGGCATCGAGGTGGTGGTGAAGGCGGCCAGCTTCCAGTCCCCGTTCGTCCAGCTCAGCCGGACCGTGGCCTGGCCGTAGCCGCCGGCCGCCGTCGCCGTGGACGACGCCATGAAGTTGATGGCGTACACGTTCACCGTCGCGCTGGTGGCGCCCTCGGGGAGCTCGCCGCCTTCCAGCTTGACCGCGATCGGCACGCTGGCGAAGCCGTACGGCACCTTGCTGGACTGGTCACTGCGCAACTGGTCGAGCGACGTCGAGTCGGCGCGGTCGAGTTGCTTGCGGATCTGGTCGGCCGCGTCCGGAGACGCGATGGCGGACACGATCCCGGCCCGGCCCTCGGGGGTGAGGATGGCCCGCGAGCCCATGGCCGAGCTGTAGTTGGCGGCCGCGGACAGGGCCCCGGACCGGGTGTGCTGGTAGCCGACCGGGACGCCGGAGACGACGCGGGCCGGGCCGATCCCGCCGCCGGACGTGCTCCCGGAAGAGGTGGCCGGCGGCGGGGCGGGCGTGGCGGTGGTGGACGTCGAGTTGCTGGCGTGGCCGAGCAGGACGCCGCCGCCGAACAGGCCGAAGGCCAGGACGACGCCAACGGCCGTCCGCGCGCGCTTCTGGTCGATCTGCATGTTCAAGTCCCCCTAGGGATAAGGAAGTTCAGACCGTCAGGTGATCGACGCGCCCAAGTTGAAGGCCCAGTTCACGAGCGCGGACCCGCCGCCGATGACGACCACGCAGGCGAGCGCGGCGAGCATGCCGACGCGGCCGCCGGTGGTGGCGCCGTGGTGAGAGAAGTACTTGCCGAGCGAGAACGACATGGCGCCGAGCACCAGGCCGGCGAGGCCCGCGAGCAGGCCGTAGAACATGAGCGCACCCACGATCGTGGTGAATGCGTTGCCGCCCGGGGCGTTGGCGTCCGGCGCGATGTTCGGCACGACACCACCCCCCGGCTTGGGCGTCGGCGTCGGGCCCGCGAGGATCAGGTGGCCCGGGTCGGCGCCGGCCGCCAGGGTGTGAGCGTGGCTCAGCAGGTCGAGCGTGAACGACACGGTGTGTCTCCCTACTTCGTGCGAGTGAGCGCGGCCATGGTGGCGGCGCCGAGGGTCATGTAGGCGGTGCGAGTTGCCGGGTCGAGCGCGGCCGAGTCGATCGGCCCGCCGCTCGCCAGGTGTCGGTCCCACGGCACGGTGACGACCGCGCCCACCTTGGGACCGAAGTACGAGGAGAGGGTGGGCACGGGCACGCCCGGGTCACCCTCCCGTACGGCGTTGACGACGAGGACGGCCCGGCGGGACAGCCGCCCGAAGCCGTTGCGGATCATCCACAGCAGGGCATCGTGGGCCGCCGACGCCGAGTCGGCCGTGGCGGTGGTGGTGACCACCACCAGGTCCGCGAGCGACAGCACCGAGGCCGTCAGCGGGTCGGCCAGCCCGGCCGCCGTGTCGGTCACCGTGATGGCGAAGTGCTGCGGCAGCAGCTGTTCGGCGAGCCACCGGTAGCCGTCGGCGCCCAGGATGTACCGGGCGTCCGGCCGGGACTCCGAGGGCAGCACCGAGAGCCCGGAGGCCCGCCGGAAGGCCGGCGGCGTCGGTGCCCCGTGGACGGCGTACGCCCCGTGGTTGGCCAGCAGGTCCATGACGTTGACCGGTGCCCGGCCGCCGGCGAACCCGGCGAGGCTGCCGCGGAAGGGCACGGCGTCCAGCGCCACCACCGGCTCGCGCCGTTCGGCGGCCAGGACGTCGCCCAGGCCCAGGGCCACGGTGGTCCGGCCGCTGCCGCCGTTGAGGCTCACCACCGCGATGCGCTGGTGTCCCGGCAGCTGACCGGTGATCCGGTGCCGCAGCACGCCGTCCCGGACCCGATCCACCAGCGGGGGCATGATCGCCCGCCGCGGCGGGGCGGCCGGGACGGGTTCGGGCCGAGAGCGACGACGGCCGAACAGGCCCCGTCGAGAGGAGGGTTCGGGCACCGGCTCAGGTGCCGGCGGGGCGATCGGCACCGGCACCACCGCGGGCGCCGGAGCGGCAGCCGCCACCGGGGCAACGGGTGCCGGCGCCGCCTCGGCCGCCACCGGGGCGGCGGTCGGGGCGACCGGACCAAAGGTGAGGCCAGCCCGGGACGGGCCCACGGGCGCCGGAGCGACCGGTGCAGCTGCCGGAGCGGCAGCCGCCACCGGGGCAACGGGTGCCGGCGCCGCCTCGGCCGCCGGGCCGAAGTCGAGTCCGGCCACGACCGGAGCCGCGGGTGCCGGAGTAGCGGCGGGCGGCACCGGGTTGGCGAGTACATGCGATTCGGCCACCACGGCGGGCGCCGCCACTGCCGCCGGAAGCGCCGGAGCCGCAGGTGACGGGCCGTCAGGCGCCGAGAGATCCGGGCCGCTGGCCGGAAATTGCTTGTGCGAGGGAGCGTCCGGGTGTGAAGGTGCGTCTACAGATGTGCGCCCCTTGCGCGCCGGGCGGTTCCGCCCCCGCGCCCTCCCTTGCCCCGTGCCGCTATCCGCATCCGCTGTCAGCAGACCTCGCAGGCTCACCGGACGATCCCGGTCAATCTCCTCAGCCTCGGTCATCGCGTCACCCCCCGTGCGCTAGCTCCGTACATAAGTACCCTACCCTTTTTCTCGGTACTGGGGGCGGTTTTAGAGTAGCGTACCGACTACCCTTGGTGCATCCGTGATCAACGCACGGTCGCAGGTTAGGACACCCGTGGTGTGCCAGGGCATGTCAAGGAGGGAGGCCCGGTGACGCTCTGTGCGGTACAAACAGGCAGTGGACACGGACGACAAGACGCGGGCCCGGCAGGGCCGCCCCCGACGGGGCGGTTCCTGTTCGGACCGCCTGGACCCGGCGGGGCCCGTGCTGACCAGCACGCAGGCCGCCGCCCGCCTCTCTCTCAATCCCCGGACCGTCATGGAGCGCGCCCGCGCCGGCGAGCTGCCCGGCGTGAAGTTGGGCGGGGATTGGAGATTCGCCACCGCAGCGCTGGACGCCGCGGTGCGCGGGAAGAGATGGGCGGAACTCGACTTCCGGGACGAGATCCTGACAACGGCTCAGGTTGCCGAGCTGTTGGGGATAGGGCCGGACAAGGTGGGCCGGCTCGCCCGTCAGTCCGTGCTCCCACACTGGGGCGAGGCCCGCCGGCGCCGCTTCTCTCGCGCGGCGATTCTCCGCAAGCTGTGCGGAGAGGCCGACACCCAGCAGCAGGCAGACGAGCACAGCGAACCATCCCCTATCAAGGAGGACAGGACAGCATGAGGTACCGACACAACCGCCTCGGCCTCGGCGCCGTCCTGGCCGCCGTCGCCGTCGCCGCGCTCACCGGCTGTAGCAGCGACCCCGCGCCGTCGAGTTCGACGCGCGCCGCCGACGCCGCCACCGCGAGCCCGGCCGCCCCCTCGGTGGCCACCACCGGCTCGCCCAGCGGCACCGGCTCGCCGACCGCGCCGGCCACCACCAGCTCGCCGACGGCCGCGGCCACCGCCGGCTCGCCGAGCACGCCCCCGGCGCCCGGGGCGGCTCGCCTCGGCCCCGTGGACGTCGCCTCGGCGTTCACCATCGCGTCGTACTCGTACGACTGGCAGCAGCCCAAGACACTCGATCCGGTTGAGCGCGTCCGCCCGTACGCCACGGACACCTACCTGACGACGCTCCGACCGACCCAGCAAGCATTCCCGGCCCGCATGACCGCAGCTCAGGAGACGTCGGTTACCACGATCCGCACCGCGGCCGTGGACGCCGACGCCCCGCCCACTACCCAGGACGAGGCGTTCGTCTCGGTGTCCTACGACCAGCACCTGACGGACCACGGCACGCCGGCGGACAACCGGAAGTCGTGGAGTCTGCACCTTGTCCAGGTGGCTGGCGAGTGGAGGGTGGACGCGGTGGTGGCGGCGGGCTGACACCTACCGAAGGGGGACGAAGCGTTGAATAAGGGTTGGGTGGCGGCCGTTGCCGCTGTGGTCGCCGTGCCCGTTGTGCTGATCGTAGGAGGGAGTAGCAACGCCCAGGGCGGGGCGTACTGTTCGGTGGCCGTCAGCGTCGGCGACAGCGGCGGCGGCGCCCCGGGTGCCGTCACCGCGGCCGGCACCCAGCTGGACGCCGAGCAGACCGGGAACGCCAGGACCATCGTCAAGGTGGCCAAGGAACACGGTCTGCCCGAGCGCGCGGCCGCCATCGCGCTGATGACGGCCATGCAGGAGTCATCCATGCGGGTGGTGAAGCCCTACGCCGGGCACGACGCCGCCGGCCTGTTCCAGCAGCGTTCGGTGGTCGGGTGGGGCACCCCCGAGCAGGTGTTGGACCCGATCTATGCCACCGGCGCGTTCCTGTACGGCGTGCCGTCCAAGGGCATCCCCGGGTTGACCACCATCCAGGGGTGGGAGCGGATGGACATGGCCGACGCCGCCGAGGCCGTCCAGGTGTCCGGCGTCGGCTTCCAGTACAAGAAGTGGGCGACGTTCGGGGAGACCCTGGCCAAAGCCCTGTACGGGGGCGAGACCGGAACCACCGTCACCTGCACCGACAAGACGCCCACCACGCTGTCCGGGCCGGCCGTCACCAACGTGGTGAACAGAGGCATGGGGCAGCTGGGCCTCCCCTACGTCTGGGGAGGTGGCTCACCGAGCGGGCCCACCACCGGGTTCTGCAGCAAGGACGCGGGTTGGCTCAACGGGCAGTGCTTCGCCGCGACCCACGCCGGTTTCGACTGCAGCAGCTTGGTGCAGTACGCATGGTGGCCATACGTCCACCTCCCGCGGGTGACCACCGACCAGTACGAGGCCGGAACGCACATCAAGCTCAGCGAGGTGACCACCGGCGATCTGGTGTTCTGGTTCAACGGGCCGTCGGGGATCTACCACGTGGCGATGGTGCTGGAGGGCGGCCCCAAAATGAAGATCCTTGAGGCGCCGCACACCGGGCTCAACGTGCGAATCCGCGACCTGTCGCCGGACGAGTCAAGCCTGATGAGCACGGCGGTTCGCCTATCCGTCCCTGACGCGCAGGCGCCCGGGGGGAAGGGCACCATTCCGGCGCCGAAGGGTCCGAACTGACCAGCACGAGCAGCACAAGGGGGCGGGCCCCGGAGAGTACTCCGGGGCCCGCCCCCTTGTCCGTGCCCGCTGTCAGAGCGAAGCCACCCGGGCGGCCGTCCAGTAGTCGCGGAAGAAGACGCCGGAGGAGCCGGCCCCCAGGTCGTTCAGCCCGGCGACCACCGCCGTCAGCTCATCCGTGGCGGTCGAGGCCACCCGGGCGACGTTGACCGGATCGGCCGTCAGCCACCGCGGCACCCGTTCCCGCTCGGCCGCCGCCCGCTCCCGCTCGGCCACCGCCGCCGGCAGCAGACCCCGCAGGCTGACCGGTTGGGTGTCGTTGTCCACGAGTCCGTGAGTCATCGGCCCAGCACCCCCACCGCAGCGGCCACGGCCACCAGGTCCTCGGACGACGAGCGCGGAGCCGGCGGCCGCGGGGACGACCAGCGGCCGCCGAGTACCCGCACCGGCCCGGACGTCCCGGCCGGCACGGCCACCACGTCCACCACCCGCCGCCGATCAGCGCCGGCGTCACCATCTACTACCCTTGCCATGATCCCTCCCACAGGATCAAGCCCAGCCACCAGCCGCACGCGGCCAGGAGCAGGGCAACCACGAGGGGCCGGTAGCCGTAGGAAGCCCGGCCCCTCTCTTGTTGCCTAACAGTAGTTGCTTTCTTTCTACCACGCTAGCATCCTAGGGAGCGCGCTAGAGTGCGCGTCAGAAAGCAAGCGATCTTGCACGGTGGCTAGGATGCGGGGCATGACAGAGCTGGAGCGGTGCACCGCCTACTCCGAGAGCGGGGGCGTCACGAAGTCGATGGCGCTGCTGTCGCTCGCCGTCGCGGCTGCCGAGGAAAATCCGGAAGACGACGTGATCGTGGGTGACTGCGACCCTCGCGGGGCCGTCACCAAGTGGACCGGCGTGCAGCCGGTGGAGGCCGGCCTGCACATTGGGGCGATCTTCGGGCAGGACGACGTGGAGGGATGGGCGGGGGAACTCGCCGTCAGGCCGGACCCGGCCGGTGGCTGGCCCGCCAACCTCCGAGTCATCCCGTCCGATCGGAAGCTGTCCAACCAGGAAAAGACGGCCGACGACCACGCAAACGTCCGTCTGCTGAATTCGATTCAAGGGGTGCGGGCGCGGTTCTTCTTCGACTCGCCCAACCGCCAAGGCGGTCTGATCATTCAGAACATCTTGACCGCCATCAACGGAATCGTCTACGCGGCCAAGCCGAATGAGGACGGTTTGGACGGTGTGGACGGCGCTAAAGAGACCGTGCAGAAGTACCTCAAGCACCGCAGGAGCCTCGGCCTGCCGGACAACTTCCGGGAGATCGGCATTATCCTCGGCGCGGCGTATAAAGGCGCGGTATGGACCCGGGACGCCCTTCGGGCCGTCGAAGAGTTCGACCGCACATCTCCAGGCATGTTGATTCGCCCGTTCATTCCCGACCGCGTGATTGTCCCCGAATCGCGCTCAGCTGGTGTTTGGTACGGGCAGTATGAAGCCGGAAAGCCCGTTTACGAGGCTTACCGAGAAATCTACAACGAAAAGGTGCGTACCCAGTAATGAGCGCTTCCGCCCGTTCGGACCGTCCCGACCCTCGCCCCCGTGCAGGTGCGGGCGGCGGGCCGAGGCCGGCCCCCGACGAGGACCGCGACCCGATCGAGCCCCCCGCCGCCCCGCCCGCGGCGGCGCCGCGAGGGCGTCCCCGGACCGCGCAGAGCTTCGCGCAGCTGAACACCCGGGTTGACCCGCTGCTGAGCCAGCTCATTGACCAGGTGAGCGGCGAGCGCGGGTGGAGCAAGAGGCAGGCCGTGGAGTGGGCCCTGCAGCAGACCTACGCCGCCGAGTTCCGGGCGCTGGGCGGAGACCCGGACAAGCTCCAGGGCATCTAGAAAGCGAGCGTGCAACCTTTCTAGCTCGCTACCAAGAAAGCCCACTCGGGTGCACGCACGAGCGGCAGCACCCTCGGCCTACAAAACGACAGGGCCCCAGCAGCGCGACGCTTGGAGGCAGCGCTACCAGGGCCCTCATCACTCGACACCCCAGGACGGTACCTGAGTTGTGCCCCAACCACAGTAATGCCCCGCAGGACCCCGCGGTGACCGCGGCGGACAGGACGGCCGGAATCCGTCGCAGTGGCCGGACGACCGAGCGGCAGGTGTGACCAAATGTCCCAGGTGACCCAGTGGGCACAGGAGCACGCCGTGATGATTGGAGCGGCGGCGGCACTGTGTGTCTCCATTGCCGCTATTACGATCATCGGAATTCGGTCCAGCCGAAAGGATAGGCAGCGGAGGAAGCTCAGCGCCGGCACCATCTCGGCGGCAATTGCTTTCATCATCTGCACGTCCGTAAGCCTTCACACCAATTACGGATTCGCGGGCGACCCGGACGGCCTGAAAATGGCCACCGAGTTTGAGCGGATCTTTTCCTGCGCGGCATTCGAAAGCCTTCTCGCCATGATGGTGTTCGGGGCCCGCGAACGGCTCGCAAACCCCGTCAACCCCTCCCCCGGGTGGTTCGGCACCGGCGTGTGGGTATTCGCCGCGCTCAGCGGAGTGCCCGCATGGCACGAGGGCGGCGGATTCACCGTCAGTACCATTGTGCGGATCATCATCGGTTCTTTCGGTACCGCGCTTGCCGCCCACTCCGCCCTCGGCCTTGAGCTCCGGCACCGCACCGGCGAGGAGAGCCAGGCCGCCGGCGCGCAGATCGCCCGCGAGATCCGCGAGCGCATGATGGCCTACCTCGGCCTGGCCCAGCGCGGACAGACCGCCCAGGAGATCGCCCGGGACCGCGCGATGGACCGCGCGGTGGAACTCGCCGACCGCGAGGCCCGACTGACGGACAAGCAGCGCGAGGGCCGCAAGGGGCGTGCTGTGGCCCGCCGCCTCGGCCAGGCACTCGAAGCGGCCGGCACTGCGGACCCGCTCCGCCGTGACCAGTTCGAGGGCCGGTTGGCGCTCCGCCGCCACGCAACCGAGCTCCGGCACGCCAACCTCCACCGCCCGTGGAAGACCGCGGAGGAGGAGGCCGCGGAGGCCACCGAGGCGGAGAAGCTGCGGGCGAAGCTCGCCGAGGCGGAAGCAGCGGCCGAGCAGGAAGCCGCCAAGGCCGCGGCTGCCGAGGCGGAGGCCACCGAGGCGAAGAGGCAGGCCGAGGAGACCGTGGCGGCCGCCGCGGCAGAGACCGCCGAGGCACGGCAGGCGGCCGAGGGTGCGTTGGCATTGCTGACGCGCCAGGTCGAGGCGTTCGAGGCCCTGGCCCGCAATGCCGAGGCCAGCGCGGTGGACCGGATCGGCAATGCCGAGGCATACTGCCTGCCCGTCGAACTGCCCCACCCGAGGCCCGAGCAGGACCAGCACCACCACCAGGACGCCGACGAGGCCGGCGCCGATTGCCTCGGCGACGAGGGCGGGAACGAGCCGGCCGCACCCGGCAATGCCGAGCGTCCGGCCGCCGCCGGAACGGACAGCAACCCCCGGGTGCAGGCTCGCCTCCCGCTGATTGACGACGAGGGCGACGACGACGAGGCCGACGAAGCCGACAGCGAGGGCGTGGTGAACCTGTCCCGCGGGAGCAAGAAGGCCGCGATTCAGGCGCTCTACCACCGAGACATTGCCCCGGACGACAAGCGGACCACCAACGCGATTGCCGAGCAGCTGCGGACCACGCTCGAACGCGAGACGGGCAGGACGTACGACCAGGCCGCCGCTCACCGGGCGATTTCGGAGCTCCGCACTGCCGAGCAGAACGGCCAGCAGACTGCCTAACTCGCAGGTCAAGCGCTGTAGCAAGAAGGCAAGCGAGGCAGCGAGCGAGCGCGGGAACGAGAAAGCGCGCTCGCTTGCTACCAAGCTCGCTACCACGCTCGCAAGCAACAATCATCCCGACCCAAGGGGGACGCGATGGATCAGCAGACTGTCCAGGCCCTGCCTGAGACGTTAGAGGCCCACCCTCAGCCCGCCGTGGCATTGCCAGCGGCAGAGCTCAGCGGCCGAGTAGCAGCAGCACAAGCGCGGTTTCAGCGGGCGCAGACCGTCCACGAAACGCTCACCGTCGCGGCCGCCGCGGTGACAGCCGCCGAACGTACTGCCCAGGCCGAGGCGGAGGGCCGGCGGCAGGCCGAGGCGAAGGTGGCCGAGCTCCGCGGCGGTGCGGCCGCGGCCCTGCAGCTCGCCGAGCAGGCCCAGCAGGAGGCCCGAGGCAATGCCGCCGAGCTGCAGGTGGCCCGGCAGCAGCTCGCCGACCGCCAGCACCAGGCCGAGCAGGAGGCCGGCAGGGCCGACGCCGCCGAGGCCGAGGTGGCCGAGCTCCGCCGACAGCTCGCCGACGCCCGGCGGCAGGCCGAAGCAGAGGTGGCCGAGGCCCGCGGCGGTGCGGCCGCGGCCCTGCAGCTCGCCGAGCAGGCCCAGCAGGAGGCCCGAGGCAATGCCGCCGAGCTGCAGGTGGCCCGGCAGCAGCT
>NZ_JBEPAM010000058.1:47048-47237 GCF_040298605.1 Kitasatospora sp. NPDC001527
CTCGCCGACCGCCAGCACCAGGCCGAGCAGCAGGCCGGCAGGGCCGACGCCGCCGAGGCCGAGGTGACCGAGCTCCGCCGGCAGGCCGAGCAGCAGGCCGGCAGGGCCGACGCCGCCGAGGCCGAGGTGACCGAGCTCCGCCGGCAGGCCGAGCAGCAGGCCGGCAGGGCCGACGCCGCCGAGGCCGAG
>NZ_JBEPAM010000059.1:0-45397 GCF_040298605.1 Kitasatospora sp. NPDC001527
GGCGCCGGGGGGTGGGGCGGCCCGCCCGCACCCCGGGGGGAACCGGGCGGGTGGGGGCGGCCCGGTTCCCTGCCCCGTGGGTGGTGCGGTCAGCGGCGGAGCGGTCCCTCGCAGGTGTAGTCGGCGCTGCCGGCGCGGCCGTTGGGCCAGATCTCGACCTGGCCGAACCAGCAGTTCATGTCGGCGAGGTTGTTGGCGGCCGTGCCGGCGCGGGTGAGCAGGAAGTAGTCGACGGTGTCGCCCATCGACTCGCGGATCTGGCCGGCGCTCAGGGAGTTGGTGAGGTTGGCGGTGATCCGGCCGGTGCAGGTGAAGCGCATGCTGTTGTTCCAGTCGGCGTTGTCCTTGCAGACCGGGGTGTTCTGGGTGGCGCGGGCGAAGGCGTCCTGCACCTCGGAGGCCCAGGCGTAGTTCAGCTGGGAGTTGGGGGTGTAGGAGGTGGCCGGCACGTAGAGGTCGTCGGCGCGCGGGACCTCGGCGTCGAGGTAGGCGGTGTACTCGCGCTGGAGGGCGGCGTCCTTGCCGAGGCGGTCGCGCCAGGCGTTGTAGCCGTCGAGGTCGTCGGCGCGCAGCAGGCGGTACATCTCGGCGAACCGGTCGGGGTGGCGCTCGCCGAGCAGGTTGAAGAAGGTGGCCGCGTACGGGTAGACGCGGAAGCCCAGGGTGCTCCAGGAGGCGTGCAGGATCTGGTCGACGGTCAGCCGCGGGGTGCCGTCGCGGTCGTCCCAGGCGATCTGGCGGACCATGTACTTGCGGGCCTTGACGCCGTCCTTGGCGGTGGCGCCGGCGAAGTACTCGGCGGTGCCCTCGTTCATCGCGAAGGTGGCGTCGCTCGGCCAGCGCGTGGTGTAGCCGGTCTCGGGGATGGCCCAGCGGGCGTTCAGGTAGTGGGTGTACTCGTGCCGGAAGAGCTCCTCCAGGCTGAAGTACGACTCCTGGGTGGTGCGCTGGTAGGTGTAGAAGGTGGAGTCCGCCTCCATGAACATGCCACCGTTGGCGACGTCGCCGATGCCGAACAGCAGGTACTGGAGCAGCTGGTAGTTGGTCTTGGTGTCGTACAGCTGCACGGTGAGGACGGGGTGGGTGTCCTCGGCGAGCGGCTGGTCGGTGCCGATGGTGCGGAAGAACTGGGCCTTGACCTGCTTGGTGGCGTAGTAGAGCTGGTCGGCGGTGGCCTTGTCGAGGGCGGTGCGGATGACCAGGGTGCCGTTGTCGTAGCTGTAGGTGTTCGGGAAGTAGTGCCGGATCAGGTCGGCGCGGCAGGCGTCGTACGCCTGGCAGATGCCGAAGTCGTTGACCGGCACGGCGACGTTGAGCCATGGGCGGCTGAGCCGGCCGAAGTTGTCGCGCAGGGTGGTGATGACCTCGCCGACGTCGGCCTTCATCGCGGGCTTGAGCGCGTCCACGGTGGCCAGGCGGGCGTACTCCAGCATGGCGTCGCCGACGGCCCACTCCGTCCCGGTGCCCTTGAGGTGGGTGTAGGAGGAGAAGGCGCGGATCGCCTGCCGGTAGCCGGGGTTGGCGGTGGCGGCGGCCTGGAAGGCGCCGCCGTCCTCGACGACGTTGTTGACGCCCTGGAAGTTGATCTGCAGCGAGCTCTGCAGGGCCCAGTTCCAGCCCCGGTTGCCGATGTACGGGCTGGAGGCGTCCGCGACCTGGCGCAGCACCCGCTCGGTGAGCGGGAGGCGGCCGGGGCGGAGCTTGGGGGCGGTGGAGGTCTGCAGCAGTTCGCCCATGGCGTTGCCGGCGGCCTCGGTCGGGTCGAACGCCCGGGGGTTGGCGGTGTAGGCGGCGATCGCGCGCTCGATCGCGGCCGTGGTGGTGTCGTCGTTGATGTCGAGTTCGGCGTGGTCGAAGTCGAACAGGACGGCGACGTGCAGGAAGTACCAGAGTTCCTGCTGGTGGAGGGTGTTGGCGCTGTCGAAGCGCGGCGCGAGGGCGGTGATCCGCTCGGCGACGGCGCGCACGTGGGCCGGGGTGAGGACCTTGGTGAACTCGGGGTGCCAGTCGCGCAGCAGCGGGAGCAGGCAGCCCTCGTAGGAGTGCGCCGGGTCCGTGAGGAAGTCGGCCAGCGCGGTGGGGGACAGGGCGGTGAAGGAGGCGACGGTACAGCTCGCGTCGGCGGCGAGCGGGGCCGGCGCGGCGGTCGCGGTGGTGAGGTCCGACGGGTCGGCGACCGGCTGCCCGGCGGTCGTCGTCGGCTGCCGGGTCTCGTTGCCCGGTGCGCCCTGGGGGCCGGGGAGGCCGGTGCCGGTGTTCCCGTGGGCGACGTCGCCCGCCGGGCCGGCCGGGTGGGCGGTCTCGCCGAAGGCGGAGGGGGCGGCGATCGCGGGGCTGGAGGCGGTCGGCGCGGCGGCGGGCGTGGCGGCCCGGGCGCTCTGCACGAGCGGGGCCGCGAGGGTGACGGCGAGGGCCGCCGAGAGCAGGACTGAGCGCAGACGTGGGGTGGCTGACACCGGTTCTCCAGTGGGGTGGGGGTGCGCGGTGCTGGGCGTGGCAATCGGACCGAGGGCGTGGGGAGCACCAAGGCCGCAGAAGCGCGTGGGAGTTGAAGGCTCGGTGGGTCGGCGTGGAGGTGCTCGACCCACCGGTCAGTAAAATAGTAATGTCAAATTGCATTGCGCAAGAGGGTAAACGCCCAGGTCTCGGCCCGGGTAACGAGAGGGTCTCGACCGGGCCCGACTCGCCGCACGGGTCTTGACGCGGACTTGCCGACAGGCGTTTGCTGGCTCCCGCTCGTTCGACAGTGATCGGTTCTGTTTGTTTGTGTGTGATTTGAACG
Source organism: Kitasatospora sp. NPDC001527 (assembly GCF_040298605.1). Classification (NCBI taxonomy): domain Bacteria; kingdom Bacillati; phylum Actinomycetota; class Actinomycetes; order Kitasatosporales; family Streptomycetaceae; genus Kitasatospora; species Kitasatospora sp. NPDC001527. The sequence continues at coordinate 2,783 of NZ_JBEPAM010000059.1, forward strand.
TTCAAATCGCCCCATAGGTGGGGGAGGGTCATGCGTGACTACCTGACGCAGTTCGCCGAACCGTTCGGCTACCTGGACTTCGCGCGGTTCGGGCCGGTCTCGGAACCGGTGCGCCGGGTGCTCGTCCGCGAGGCCGACCGGCTCCACCGCCGCGGCTGGGCCGCGCTCGAACGCCTGGACGCGGAAGCGGTGGCGGCCGCCCGGACGGCGGGCGAACTGCTCGGCTGCGCGCCGCACGAGATCGCCTTCGTGAGCTCCACCTCGCACGGGCTCTTCGCCGCGGCCCACGCCTTCACCCGCACCCCGGAGGGCGCCGACGGGACGGTGCTGGTGGCCCGCACCGACTTCCCCGGCGCGATCTACCCGTGGCTTCGCGCCGCCGAGCACGGCGGACTGGCGGTGCGCCAGCTCGACGGCCCGCTCACCGTCGACAGCGTCCGCGCCCACCTCGACGACCGGGTGCGCGCCGTCGCGGTCTGCGCGGTGGACGCCGCCACCGGCTTCCGGGCACCGCTGGCCGGGATCAAGGAGCTGATCGGCCCGGACCGGGTGCTGGTGGTGGACGCCGTGCAGGCCCTCGGCGCCGTCGACTTCGACGCCGACGCGGCCGACGTGCTCGCCTCCGGCGGCCAGAAGTGGCTGCGGGCCGGCTGGGGCGCGGCCGTGCTGATGGTCCGCGACCGGGTCGCCGGGCGGCTCGGGCCCGGACTCGGCGGCTGGTCCGGCGTCCTCGACCCGGTCGAGGCCCCCGCCCACCCGTGCCCGCCCCGGCCCGGCGCCGTCGCCCACACCCTCACCAACCCGGACGGTCCCGCCGTCGCCGCGCTGGGCGCGGCGCTCGCGCTGGTGCGGGACACCGGCGCCGGCCGGATCGAGGCCCGGATCGGCGAGGTGCTCGGGGAACTGCTCGCGGCCGCCCGCGGCGCCGGCGCCGAGACCGACGGCGGGCCGGACGGCCCCGCGCCCGGCGACGGCGGCGACAGCGGTGCCGGTGCCGGCAGCGGCATCGGCCGGCTGCGGCTGCCCGGCGCCGACCCCGAGGCCGTGCACCGCGCGCTGACCTCGGCCGGCCTGGCCACCACCCTGCGCAACGGCTGGATCCGGCTGTCGCCGCACGCCAGCACCCGCCCCGAGGCCGCCGAGCCGCTCGCCGAGACGCTCGGCCGGCTCCGCCGCGAGGTCCGCGCCGCCTGAGCGCGCCCCGCGCGGCACCCACCGCGCCACCCGGTCGCGGCCGTGCCACCCCACGTCGCCCGCGCCACCCAGAACCGCCCGCGCGACCCGCGTCACCCGGACCCACCGGCGTCACCGCGCACTACCCGCGCCACCCGCGCCACCCGCACGACCTGGACCACCCACCAGCGTCACCCCGCACCACCCGCGTCACCCTGACGTCCTGACGTCCTGACATCCCCGCCCTTCGACGACCCCCCTCGGAAAGGCTTGCCATGTCACACCTCACTCGCCGCGACCTGCTGCGCGCCTCTGGCGCCGGACTCCTGGCCATGGCCGCCGGCGGAGCCCTCTCCGCCTGCGGCGGCTCCAACGGCTCCGGCTCCTCCGGCGGAGACGCCGCCACCGGAACCATCACCGTCTGGTCCTGGACCAACGCCGCCGAGGCCCTGCGCGGCGTCGTCCCCGCCTTCGAGAAGGACAACCCCGGCATCAAGGTCGACGTCCAGGACGTCGGCAACCCGGCCATCTGGGACAAGATCACCGTCGGCCTGGCGGCCGGCGGACAGGGCCTCGCCGACGTCCTGCACATCGGCTGCGACTACCTGCCCGGCTACCTGGAGAAGTTCCCCAACGGCCTCGCCGACCTCTCCGCCCTCGGCGCCGACGCCCACAAGGACAAGTTCACCCCCGGCCTGTGGCCGGTCGTCACCGACAAGGACGGACGAGCCCGAGCCCTGCCCTGGGAGGTCAACGCCCAGGGCTTCTTCTACCGCAAGGACATGTTCGACAAGGCCAACCTCGACCCGACCACCTTCGCCACCTGGGACGACGTGATCGCCGCCGCCGACGCCTTCAAGGCGGCCAACCCCGGCGTCGGCCTGGTCGGCCTCAACCGGACCGGCACCCCCGGCCCCGACGTGGACTTCCTGCAGGCCCTCATGCAGCAGCAGGGCGCGTTCTTCTTCGACCTGAAGGGCGACATCACCCTCACCTCGCCCGAGTGCGTCCGCGCCCTCACCATCGTCAAGCGCCTCAACGACGCCGGTCTCGTCCTGGAGACCCCCGGCTCCACCGTCTGGCGCGCCCAGATGAAGGAGGGCAAGCTCGGCGCCGGTGCGCAGCCCTCCTGGGCGGCACACTTCATCGAGACCAAGTTCCCCGAGCACAGCGGCAACTGGCGGCTCACCCGACCCCCGGCCGTCACCCCCGGCGGCAAGCGCACCGCCCTGGTCAACACCACCCACCTCGCCGTCGCCGCCTCCAGCCCGCGCCGCACCGCCGCCTGGAAGTTCGTCGAGTACGCGCTCACCCGGGCCGACGCCGTCAACGCGATGTTCAAGGCCGGCAGCGTCTTCCCCGCGCTCACCGCCGCCTATCAGGACCCGGTCTACAGCGAGCCGAGCGCCTACTACGGCGGCCAGCCGGTCCTGAAGACCTTCACCGAACTGCTCGCCGAGGGCGGCGACGCCACCAACTACTCCGGTGACTTCGCCCGCGCGCTCAAGCTCGTCAGCGACGCCCAGAGCAAGGTGCTGACCAAGGGCGCCGACCCGGCCGAGGCGCTCCAGGAGGCTGCCAAGCAGCTCGCCCAGCAGACCGGGCGCAAGCTCAAGTGACGGCCACCGTCCCCTCGGTGGCGGGCCGAACCCCGCCCGGCAGAACCCCGCACGACGGCGCCCCGCTCAGCGGGGCCCGGCTCCGACGCGCCCGGCTGCGCCGCCGGGCCGTGCCCTACCTGCTGCTCGCACCCGCCCTGGTGCTCTTCGGAGTCTTCAAGGCCTACCCCATCGTCTCCTCGATGCTGCTCTCGCTGACGGCCGGCGCCGGCAGCGAGACCCACAGCGCCGGCCTCGCCAACTACCGCCGGCTGATGGACGATCCGCTGTTCTGGACGGCGCTCGGCAACACCGCCCGGATCCTCGTCGTGCAGGTCCCGGTGATGCTCGCGCTCGGCCTGCTGCTGGCGGTCGGCCTCAACACGGCCCTGGTCCGCTGGCGCACCGTGTGGCGGCTCGGCGTCTTCATGCCCTCCGTCACCGGCCTGGTCGCCACCGGCGTGCTCTTTGCCTTCCTGCTCAACACCGACAACGGCGCCGTCAACAAGGCGCTCGGCTCGATCGGGCTGCCCGCCGTCAACTGGCTCGGCGACGGCTTCTGGTCCCAGATGGCCATCGTCCTCGTCCTGACCTGGCACTACACCGGCTACAACGCCGTCATCTACCTGGCCGGACTGCAGGGCATCCCCAAGGAGCTGTACGAGGCCGCGATGGTCGACGGCGCCGGACCGGTGCGCCGGTTCCTCTCCGTCACCCTGCCCGCGCTGCGGCCGGTGGTGCTGTTCACCGTGGTGCTCTCCACCATCGGCACCCTCCAACTGTTCGACGAACCGTACGTCCTCACCCGCGGCGGCCCCGACAACGCCACCCTCACCGTGTCGATGTACCTGTACGACAACGGCTTCCGCTACTTCGACTTCGGCTACGCCTCCGCCATCGCCTACGCCCTCACCCTGATCGTCGCGGTGCTCGGCGCGGTCCAGATGCGCCTGATGGGAGAACGCGAATGACCTCGGCCGCCTCCACCGCGCCCGCTCCGCCGGCGGCGTCCGTGACACCCGCGAAGCCCACGGGCCCCTCGGTCCGCCGCCGGCTGCGCGGCTGGCCGATGACGCTGCTGCTCGCCGCCGTCACCGGCCTGTCCGTCGCCCCGTTCTACTGGCTGGTGATCTCCGCCACCCACAGCGACAACGAGATCTTCGACTGGCCGCCCCACCTGCTGCCCGGCTCCCACCTCGGCGAGAACCTCCAGCACCTCCAGGACCGGGTGGGCATCGGCCGGGTCGTGCTCAACTCGCTCCTGGTGTCCGGGATCCAGACCGTCGGCGCGCTCGTCGTGGCGCTGCTCGCCGGCTACGCCTTCGCCAAGTTCCGCTTCCGCGGCCGCACGGCGCTGTTCGCGCTGCTGCTGTCGACGCTGGTCGTCCCCGACCAGGTGATGCTCGTCCCGCTGTTCAAGATGATGATGTCCTTCGGCCTGCTCGACAGCTACCAGGGCCTGATCCTGCCCGGCCTGTGCGTGCCGTTCGCCATCTTCCTGATGCGCCAGTCGCTCGCCAGCATGCCCGACGAACTCCTCGACGCCGCCCGGGTCGACGGCGCCGGCGAGGTGCGGGTGCTGTTCGGCGTCGTCGTCCCGGTCATGCGGCCGGTGCTCGCCGCCCTGGGGATCTTCCTGTTCCTCGGCTCCTGGAACAACTTCGTCTGGCCGCTGATCGCCCTGCGCTCTCCCGAGATGCACACCCTGCCGGTCGCGCTCGCGACCCTCCAGGGCATGAAGAGCAACACCGACTACGGCCTGATCCTCGCCGGAACCGCAGTGTCCACCCTGCCGATGATGGTCCTCTTCCTGGTCCTCCAGCGGCAGTTCATCTCCGGCCTGTTGGCCGGCGCCACGAAGGGCTGAACCGAACCATGACGGAGAACGCCGAGGGCACGGCGGCCGCGGAGATCTGGGAACCGCACGCCGCCGCCACCACCGCCCGCCCGCGTCCGCTCGCCGTGCCCGGCCTCGCCGCCGGCCGGCTGGAACTGCTGGTCACCGGAACCGCGAGCGTGCGCACCGTCGCCGCGGACGTCGTCGAGATCACCGCCGAGGACCCGGACGGCCCCGACGGCACCGGCGACGTCCGGATCGAATGGCGCGTCCCGTGCACCGACGCCACCTCGTTCTGGACCCCCGAACCGCGCGGCACCGGCTGGCTGCCCGCCGCCTGGAGCGCCCCGCGCCGCACCACCCTCTCCCGCGGCGCCCCCGTCGCCGCCCTGGTCGGCACCGGTGACACCACGCTGTGCGCGTTCGCCGCCGACCGCGAGGAGGCGCTGGCCGGCGCCGGCGTCGTCGAGGAGACCGGCGAGTACCGCTTCTGGGTCCAGGCCGCCGGACGGCTCACCGTCCGCGTCGACGCCTCCGGACGCCACTTCGCCCACAGCCTCGCCGACCTCGCCGACTGGTGGGCCGCCGGGGCCGAGCGCCCGGCGCACGTCCCCGACGCCGCCCGGCTGCCCGCCTACTCCACCTGGTACTCCCTGCACCAGAACATCACCCCCGAGGCCGTCGAACGCCAGGCCGCCCTCGGCAAGGACCTCGGCCTCGACGTGATCATCGTCGACGACGGCTGGATGACCACCGACCGCACCCGCGGCTACGCCCACTGCGGCGACTGGGAACCCCACTCGCTGCCCGACACCGCCGCCCACGTCGCCCGCGTCCACGACCTCGGCGTGCGCTACCTCCTCTGGTACGCCCTGCCCTTCATCGGCAAGGACAGCGCCGCCTGGGACAGCCTCTCCCGCTTCGCCCTCGCCGACGCCGGCCACCTCGGCGCCGTCGTCGTCGACCCCCGCTACCCGCAGGTCCGCGCCCACCTCGCCGACCGGCTCGCCCGCGCCGCCGAGGAGTGGGGCATGGACGGGCTCAAGGTGGACTTCATCGACTGGTTCGGCGTCCAGGACCCGCCCGCCCCCGGTCCCGAGGCCGACTGCGCCACCGTCGACGAGGGCCTGCACCTGCTGCTCGGCGAGATCCGCCGCCGGGTCGACGCCGCCCGCCCCGAGGCGATGATCGAGCACCGCCAGCCCTACGTCAGCCCCGGCCTGTGGCCCTACGCCACCATGGTCCGGGCCACCGACTGCCCGCTCAGCCCGCACGAGAACCGGCAGCGGATCGTCGACACCCGGCTGATCGCCGGGCCGCTCGCGGTCCACTCCGACATGCTGATGTGGCACCCCGCCGAACCGGCCGAGCAGGTCGCCTGCCACCTGATCAACGTCCTGTTCGGAGTGCCGCAGATCTCCGTCGACCTCGCCGCGCAGGACGCCGGCCAGCGGGAGGCGCTCGCCTTCTGGCTGGGCGTCGCCCGCGCGCACGTCGACACCCTGCAGCTCGGCGCGCTGCGCCCGGCCCGCCCGGACCTCGGCTACCCGATGGTCACGGCGGTCGGCGAGGGCGAGGTCGTCGTCGCCCGCTACGCGGCGCTGCCGGTGGCCGCCGCGGGCACGTGGCGTACGCTGCTGGTCGCCAACGCCGACGCCGACCCGGACGTCCGCCTGGCCGGCGGCCACGGCAGCGCGGAGGCCACCGTCCAGGACGCCCGCGGCCGCACCGTCGGCACCTCGACCGTCGACCTCGACGGCGGGGCCACCGTCCACGTCCCCCGGGGCGGCCTGCTGACCCTCCGCCGGATCTGAGGGTCCGCCCGCCACCCCGGCCCGTCCTCGTCCAGGGAGTGCCGATGACCACCCCGGCCCCGCGCCCGGCCCGCCGCGCCACCACCGTCGCGGACGTCGCCCGCGCGGCCGGGGTGTCCCGGCAGACCGTCTCCAACACCCTCAACGCCCCGCACCGCGTCCACCCCGACACCCTCGCCCGGGTCACCGCCGCCATCGACCGGCTCGGCTACCGGCCCGACCAGTCCGCCCGCTCGCTGCGCACCGGCGAGCGCCGCACCATCGGCTACCTCGCCCCCGTCGACGACCCGCACGACCCCAACCCGCTGATGGCCGGCTTCCTCGAAGCCCTCGTCGACGCCGCCGGCGCCGAGGGCCACCACGTGCTGCTGCTGCGCCCGGCGGCGGGGGAGCGGCACGCCCGGGCGGTGATCGACGCCGTGACGGCCGCCCGCCAGGTCGACGGACTGATCCTCGCCGACGTCCTGCCCGACGACGCGCGCGCCGCCCACGCCGCCCGCCTCGGCATCCCCTTCGCCGCCTTCGGCCGCACCGGCCCCGGCCTGCCGCCGCACTGGGTCGACATCGACAACGCGGCCGCCACCGCCGACGCCGCCCGCCACCTCGCCGACCGCGGCCACCGCCGGGTCGCCTTCGTCGGCGCCCCCGGGCCCCTCCCCTGGCTGGCCGCCCGCCGCGAGGGCTTCCGGCGCGAGGCCGACCGCCTCGGCCTCACCCTCGTCCCCCCGCCCGCCGACGGTGACCTCCGCACCCTGCTGCGCGCCCCCGACCGCCCCACCGCCCTCGCCGCCGACAACGACCTCGCCGCCCTCGACATCTACGAGGCCGCCCGCACCGAGGGCCTGCACATCGGCCGCGACCTCGCCGTCACCGGCTTCCACGACACCCCTCTCGCCCGCCACCTGCGCCCGCCCCTCACCTCCCTGCGCCTGCCGCTGCGCCCCATCGCCACCGCTCTGGTCACCCGCCTCCTCACCCAGGTCCGCGGCGAACCCACCCCCACCGAGGGCGTCGAACTCCCCGCCGAACTGATCGTCCGCCCCAGCTCCTCCCACCCGCTGCCGCGCGACTGACGGCGGCCCGCCCGTTCTCCAGGTGGTCGGAGCGGTTCGGCCGCGATGCCCTGGTGCTTCCGTAGGCCTGGACATTCGGCGGCCCCACCACTTCCGGTGGGGCCGCCGGTGTTGTCTGGCCCGCCGCTCGGGGAGGAGGTAGAACTGGCGGAGCGTCATGACAGCTGTGAAGGAAGCGGAGGGTGTGCTGTGCGGCGGATCGCGGTGGTGGGGGCGGGGCAGGCGGGGTTGCAGGTGGCGCTGGGGTTGTTGGGGGTGGGCGGGTACGAGGTGACGGTGGTCGCGGCGCGGACGCCGGCTCAGGTGCGGGGTGGGCGGGTGATGTCGACGCAGGCGATGTTCGGGCCGGCGTTGCGGGTGGAGCGGGCGGCGGGGCTGGACCTGTGGGAGCGGGAGGCGCCCGGGGTGCGGTCGGTGGATGCCGTGCTGGTGCCCGAACCCGGGGTGCGGGCGCTGGAGTTCACCATGACGCTGGACGAGCCGGCGCAGTCGGTGGACCAGCGGCTGAAGATGGCGCGCTGGCTGGAGCTGGTGGAGGAGCGCGGCGGGCGGGTGGAGTACCGGGAGCTGGACCTGGCCGGGCTGCGGGAGCTGGCGGCGGCGCACGAGCTGACGGTGGTCGCGGCGGGGCGCGGCGAGCTGGCCGGGATCTTCGAACGCGACGCCGCCCGTTCGCCGTTCGACGCGCCGCAGCGGCGGCTGGCGGCGCTGTACGCGCACGGGGTGGGGGCGCCCGATCCGGCGGCCGGGCCGCGGGCGCGGATGCACGCGGTGCCCGGGGTGGGGGAGTTGTACCTCCAGCCAGCGCTGACGCTGTCGGGGCGGTGCGACATCCTGCTCTGGGAGGCGGTGCCGGGCAGTGCGTTCGACTGCTTCGGTGATCGGCCGGGGGGAGATGAACAGCTGAAGCGGATGCGGGAGTTGATGGGCGCCTACCTGCCCTGGGAGGCGGAGCTGTGGGCCGGGGCCGAGCCCACCGACGCCGGTGGGTCGCTGTACGGCGCGCTCACGCCGGTGGTGCGCCGACCGGTGGCCGAACTCGGCGGCGGGATCGCGGTATTGGGGATCGGGGACGCGGTGGTGGTCAATGATCCGATCACCGGTCAGGGCGCGAACAGCGCGGCCCGGGCGGCGGAGGCGTACCTGCGGGCGGTCGTCGACCACGGGGACGGCCCGTTCACCGCGGAGTGGATGACCGGGGTCTTCGAGGAGTTCTGGGAGCGGCACGCCCGCCACGGCGTGGCGTTGACGGCGGCGCTGCTGACGATGCCGGACCACCTCCAGGCGGTGTTCGCGGCCGCCGCGGAGCACGAGGAGGTGGCCCGGCGTCTCGCCAACACCTATGCCGAGCCCGCCGACCACGCCGCCTGGCTCGCCACGCCGGAGCTGACCGGCGCGTATCTGGCCTCGGTGGGCGGCTGAGCTGCCGGGCGCTCAGGGCGCGTCGCCCACCCGTAGGTCGGTGGTGATCTGGCGGCGGCCGGTCAGCAGGGCCTCGCCGAGGACGCCGGCCGCGACCAGGGCGGTGAGGGCGAGGGCCGGGGGCAGGACGGCGGCGGGGCGCAGCGGGAGGCCGGGCGGAACCCGGGTGCCGAGCAGGGCGGACAGGTCGAGGGCCGGGCCGAGCAGGAGGACGGCGGCGAGCGAGGCGAGCGCGCCGCCGGCCGCCGCGAGGAGGGTCTGCGGCAGGGTCTCGACCAGGATCAGCGCCAGGCCCTGGCGCGGGCGCAGGCCCATGGTGCGCAGGCGGGCGAGGACGGCGGCCCGGTCCGGGGCGGCGCGCAGCAGGGTGAGCAGGGCGGCGAGCAGCGCGAACGCGCCGGCGCCGGCGGTGGTGGCCCAGAACACCCGGTTGGCGGCGCGCTGGAGGGGGTCGTCGGCGAGCGAGGCGGTGAGGCCGGCGGCGGTCTTCACCAGGTAGCCGTCCGGGACGGACTCGGGGCTCGGTCCGACGTAGGGGACGCCGCTCAGCCGGGCGGTGTCGGCGATCAGCGGGTGCACCGGCAGGTCGTGCACCAGCCGCCGGACGGCCGCCTCGTCGATGTCGCCGACGGCGAACCAGTAGCCGTGGTTGCGGAGTTCGGGCAGCCGGGCGGTGGCCGGGCCGGCCGGGAGGACGATGAACGGGTGGGTGGAGTCGCGCAGCGCGGGGGTGGCGTCGACGGTGCCCGCGTACTGGGCGCGCAGTTCGCCGGTGCTGGTGAGGTAGATCCGCTCCGCCCCGGCGTGGCCGCCGAGCAGGTCGAGGAGTCCGCGGGAGTAGAGGGCGGGGACGGGGTCCTCGCGCCCGTCCGGCCACCGCGGGCCGTCGGGGGCGGCGAGCCGCGCCGGGTCGAAGGCGCCGCGGCCGAGGGAGCGGGAGATCTCCGCGTAGGCCGGCGGGTCGGCGACCACCAGGCTGATGGTGAGGTGGGGTTGGCCGGGGCGCAGGACGGCCGCGTCGGTCAGCAGGGTGACGGCGGTGGCGGCCCTGACGCCGGGCAGCGGGCCGGCCGCCTCGACGAAGGACGGTGCCAGGCCGTAGCCCTTGGGGGCGCTGACCATGACGTCGCCGCCGGTGGCGTACCGGGACTCGCGGGCGCGGCCGGTGTCGACGGCGTCGAGCACGTCGGCGCCGAACCCGGCCGTGGTGACGGCGAGCAGCAGCGCGAGCATCGGCAGGGTGGAGGGGCGCGGGCGGCCGCCGCTGCCCCGCGCGGCGCCGGCGAGTCCGAGGAAGCCGGCCGCGCCGCGCCGCCGGCCGACCGCCCGGGCGAGGGCGCCGACCAGCGGTGGCTGGAGCCGGGCGAGCAGCAGGCCGGTGGTGAGGGCGATCAGCAGCGGGGCGGTGATCAGCAGCGGGTCGAGGCCGGCGCCGGGCGGGGCGGCGCCGCGCCGGCGGACCTCGACCACGGCGGCGGCGGTGACGGCGAGCACGGCGAGTTCGCCGACCACCCGGCGTGCGTCGACCCGGCGCGCGCCACCGTCGCGCGCGCCTCCCCGCGCGCGGGCGCGCGGGCCGAGCAGCATCAGCGCGCGGGCAGGGAAGGCGAGCAGAGCGAACCCGGTGGCCGTCACCCCGGCGAGCAGGGCGGCGCCCCAGCGCGGGGTGGGCAGCAGCAGGAGGGCGAGCAGCGTCCCGAGCGCGGCGCCGGGCAGTACGAGTGCGGCGCCCTCGCCGAGCAGCCGCCGCAGCACGCCCCGGCGGGAGCCGCCGCGGGCCTGGAGCAGCAGGAGTTCGGGGCCGCGCCGGTCGGCGGCCAGCGCGGCGGCCAGGCACAGCACGACCACGACGTCGCCGGCGAGCCCGGCCGGGCCGAGCGCGGCCGGCGGCGCGGCGGCGTCCCGGCGGGCGGTGGCCAGGGCGAACAGTTCGGGCAGCGTGGAGAAGGTGCGCAGGTCGGGGCGGCCGGTCTCGGTGGTGATCCGGGCGGCGGTGGGGCCGGTCAGGTAGCTCGCCAGCTCGCGACCGGCCGCGGGCAGCCGGTCGGCGCGCAGCGAGTCCGGGTCGATCGGCAGCCGCCAGTAGAGCTGGCCGCCACCCGCCCAGGTGAGCAGGCGGTCCAGGTCGTCGCCGCTGGTCAGACCGGTGGCCTCCCACCGGCGCTTCCGCTCGAAGGTGTCCGGGATCTTGAGGCAGGGCCGGGTGAGGCAGGCGATGTCCGTCCAGTACGGGTCGGCCTCGTCGAGGGGGCGGAAGGTGCCGACCACCTCGGTCCCCGGGGTCGGGCCCAGCCGGAACCGGGGGTCGGGCTCCTCGGTGAGCACGTCGCCGATCCGGAGGTTGAGCTTCTCGGCGCCGGCCTGCGACACCACGATCTGCAGCGGCCGGTCGGCGGGGACGGGGGCGGGCCACCGGCCGTCGACGAGGGCGGCGTGCTCGGCGAGCCCGGCGAGGTGGCGCAGGGCCAGGTTCGGCGGCACGTCGTCGGGCCGGGACAGCTGCGGGTCGGTGAGGGTCCGCACCTGGCTGCCGCGCACCCCGTAGACCGGTCCGCCCGCCGAGACGCGGAACTCCCCGCCGGTGTGGGCCAGCAGCCGCCCGGCCACGGCGTCCAGGTCGGCGGAGCCGTCACCCGGGCGGAGCGCGGCGTGGGTGACCAGACTGGTGGCGTCGATGCCGCGGTCGCGCAGGAAGTCGCGCAGGGCGGCGTCCTCGGCGCGGTCGATGCCGCGGGGCAGGCCGGTGGCGAGCAGCACGACCGCGAACACCAGTACGGCGTTCAGCAGCGCCGTCCAGGGCGCGGCCCGCAGCCTGGTGCGCACCCACCGGGCCGGCCGGTGTCCGGTGCGCGGCCCGGACGCGGGCGGTGGCGCGAGGTCCTGCATCCGTTCCGCTCCCCGCCCCCGTGGCCCGCGCTCCCCGGCGCGGGCAGGCCCGATCCCGGTGCCTGGTGACCGGATAGCGGACGATGCTCCCAGAGCGGCCGGCGGGAACGGAAGGTCCGTTCGGGCAGACCCCGCGCCCGGTCGGCCCGGTCGGCCCGTTGTCGGTGCGGGCGGCTAGGTTCTGAGGTGTCGCCGGGCTCCGCGCCCGCCGCGCCTCGCACCCCCGTCACGCCGTGCCCGGAAGGGGCCCACGCCATGTCAGCCACCGCCACCGACGCGCAGTCGACCTACCTGGAGCTGTCCGAGGACAGCGGCAGCGCGCACAAGTTCTACGAGGTCCTGGTCAGCGGGGCGGACGTCACCATCACCTACGGGCGGATCGGTGAGAGCGGTCAGACCAGGACCACCGGCTACCCCTCGGCGGAGAAGGCCGCGTCGGCCGCGGCCAAGAAGATCGGCGAGAAGGTCCGCAAGGGCTACGCCCCGGCGGTGCGCGGGGTGCGCCAGCGCCGGGCGGTGACCCGCCGGGCGATCGTCAGCAGCCGTTCGACGGCCCGCCAGGCGCCGGTGCTGTGGCGCTTCCGCTCCGGCGCGGCGGCGTTCGGCATCTTCGTCGGCGAGGAGCACGCCTGGGTCGGCAACGAGCGCGGCGACGTCTACACGCTCACCCACGACGGTGAGGTGACCGGCCGCTACGGCCTGCCGGACGGCGTCAAGTGCATCGTCGCCGACGACTGGTGGATCTACGCCGGGTGCGACGACGGCAAGGTGTACGACCTGGGCGGCAAGGTGCCGCGGGTGGCGTACGAGATAGCCGAGGACGTCGACATCTACTGGCTGGACATCCACGACGGCGTGCTCGGCGTGGCCGACGCGCGCGGCGGGATCACCACCGTCGACCACGAGGACGAGTTCCAGTGGCGCCGCTCGGCCGAGGGCAACCAGGGCTGGATGGTGCGCTGCGACAGCGACGGCGTCTACCACGGCCACTCGCGCGGAGTGGCCCGGTACGCCGCGCGCGGCGGCGCCCCGGTCTGGCACACCGCCACCGACGGCGCGGTGCTGTTCGGCTGGCAGGAGCGGGACGAGGTGTTCGCCGGCACCTCGCGCGGCTCGGTGCACCGGCTGCGCAAGGCGGACGGCTCCGAGGTGGCCCGCTACCGCTGCGACGCCTCGGTGTTCTCCTGCGCGGCCTCGCCCGACGGCCGCTACGTGTTCGCGGGCGACAACCACTCCTCGGTGTACTGCTTCGCGGCGGACGGCACCCGGCTGTGGAAGCTCGGGACCGGCTGCGGCTCGGCGTACAGCATGCAGTACCGCGACGGCCGGCTCTACCTGGTGACCACGGACGGCTCGCTGGTCTGCCTGGACGCGAGCGAGGCGGCGGTGCGGGCGGCCGAGGAGGGCCGGCTGCCGCAGGCCGCCGAGGTGGACGGCAGCGGCTGGACGGCGGCGGTGGCCGGTACCGCGATCGAGTCGGTGACGGTCGGTTCGGCGGGCGCGGCGGGCGGCATCGAGGTCGAGTGCGTGCAGGACGGCACCCGGCTGCGGGTGCGGGTGGTCTCGCCGGGCTACGACCCGATGCGCCGGGTGCAGTTCCCGAAGGACATCCGGGTCGCGGGCGCGCGGTACCTGGTGGCGGAGGTGCTGGAGTCCGGCAGCGGCTCGTTCTACCGTGCCCGCGGGGACATCAAGCGGCTGCTCTGAGTTCCCCGGACGGACTTTCCGTTCACGCCTGTTGACCGTTGACAGCCCGTCGCGGGCCTCGGTGTAATGCGGGTGCAATACGCACGCACGGCACACCGAACGTTTCGGGCTGTTCCCGGGGAAAGCAGGGCGTCATGAGCGTGGACACCGCGGCCGTCACGGATTCCGCCGATTCGGCGGAGGCCGCCGTGCCGAGTTCCCGGATGGCCGCGCTGTACGAGCGCGACCGGACGTGCCAGGGCCTGGGCATCGCGCTCGACGAGGTGTCCACCGGGCGGGCCGTGATGCGGATGACGGTCGGCCCGCACATGGTGAACGGGCACGGCATCGCCCACGGCGGCTTTCTCTTCCTGCTCGCCGACGCGGCGTTCTCCTACGCCTGCAACAGCTACGGCCCGGTGACGGTCGCCCAGGCCGCGCAGGTGACCTTCCTGGCGCCGGCCGCGGTGGGGGAGGAACTGACGGCCGAGGCGGTGGAACGCACGCGTTCCGGGCGGACCGGTGTTTACGACGTGACGGTGCGGAATGCGGCGGAAAAGGTGATCGCGGAATTCCGCGGCCAGAGCGTGATGCTGGCCGGAACGCCGCACGCGCGCTGACATCCGGGCAGGGGGCCGCGAAGCCCCCCGCCCGGGCGGGTGTCAGGCCGGCGGGCGCTCGTCGACGACCTGCTGGAGCTTGCCGGTGCGCGGGTTGGTGACCAGCTCCGCGCGCGGCACCCACTCCACCACCAGGTCGTGGATCACCCCGGCCGCCACGTCGTCCGGGTAGAGCGGACGCGCCTTGTACACCGCCTCGACCAGCTGCTCGGCCAGGCCGGCCGGCGGCTCCTCGGTGAAGCCCAGGCGCAGGATCAGCCCGTCCTTGCCCTCCCAGCGCCGCTGCACCAGCTGCATCCCGGAGATGACCCGGTCCGGGTCGTGGGCCAGCAGGACGGCGCGGATCTCCTCGGTCGGCATCGCCACCGTGCCGACCCGGGCGCCCTCGGCGGAGCGGCCGACCAGCCGGAACCGCCCGCGCTCCACGTCGACCCACTCGGCGCGGTCGCCGGTCGGGTAGCGCAGGATCGGCATCAGGGTGCGGAACAGGTTGGTGACCACCACCCGGCCGGGCACCCCGGGCCCGGTGACCGGCTCGCCGGTCACGTCGTCGACCAGCTCCACCACGGTGCGGTTCGGGAAGGCCTCGTGCACCCGGACGTCGTCGCCGGGCACCGGCGCGCCGACCAGACCGGCGTCCACCGAGGCGTAGCCGATCGAGGAGACGGCCGCGTTGGGGAACGCCCGGGCGAGGATCGGCCGCAGGTCGGCGAAGAGCAGGTCCCCGCCGAACAGCAGCAGTTCGATCCGCTCGGCGGGCCGGCCCTGCTTGACGAGGTGCTCGGCGACGGAGCTGAGCTTCATCGGCTCCCCGGCCAGCACGTCCACACCGAAGTCGTGGATCAGGTCGGCCACGTACGGGTCGGGCGCGGCGCCGACGGGCAGCCGGACGTTGTCGACCGGCGCGTGGTGCAGGGCGTTCTCGATGTAGAGGAAACCGCCGTAGAGTTCGCCGGCCCAGAACAGGTTGGCGACCCGGTGGCCGGGCTTGAGGCCGGCCTGGACCAGGCCCGCGCCGAAGGCGGTGACCGAGTCGGCGTGCTCGGTGCGCGTCCACGGGGAGAACTTGGGGACGCCGGTGGTGCCGCCGGTCTTGTAGACACCGGCGTCCAGCAGCGGGCCGGTGAGCAGGCGGTTGTCCGGCCAGGAGTTGGCGGCCCAGAAGGCGGTCTGCTCGATCAGCGGCAGCTGGGCGAGGTGCTCGACGCGCGCCGGCAGGTCCCGGTACAGCTCGGCGTAGAAGGGCGAGTTGCGGCGGGCGAAGTCGACCAGCTCGGCAAGGGGTTTGGCGGGCATGCGGGGGCTCCTGACGGGTGATCAGTTCGTTTGGTCGGCGCGGCCGATCCAGGTGCGGGCGAGGGCCTGGACGGCCGAGCCGTCCGGGTCGGCGAGCTTGTGCGCCAGGTGGCCGGCGGCCCAGGCGTTGGTGGGCACGCGGAAGGCGGGCCGCTCGGCGCGCAGCGTGCGCACCACCACCTCGGCGACCTCGGCGGCCGGCTGGCCGGCGGCCTCCCAGCCCTGGCCGCCGACCCAGGCCAGGTAGTCGGCGAAGGTCGGCGCGTACGGGCCGGAGGCGGCCGCGATGGTGCGGCGGTCGATGTCCGGGAAGACGCCGAACGCCGTGTCGGGCACGAAGCCGGGGACGACCACGGAGACCCGTACGCCGTGCGCGGCGGCCACCGGGGCGAGGCTCTCCATGAAGCCCTCGACGGCGAACTTGGCGGCGCAGTAGGCCTCGTTGAACGGCTGGCCGACCACCCCGTGCACGCTGCCGAGGGTGACCAGCCGGCCGCCGGCGGCGCGCAGCAGCGGCAGGGCGGCGCGGCTGACGGCGATCACGCCGAAGAAGTTCACCTCCAGGTTCGCCCGCAGCGCGGCGTCGGTGGACATCTCCAGCGTGGGGTCGAAGTTGGAGACGCCGGCGTTGTTGACCACCGCGTCCAGCCGCCCGTACGTCGCGGCCACGCCGTCGACGCAGGCGGCGACGGACGCCGGTTCGGTGACGTCCAGCCGGCGGACGTCCAGGGTGACCCCGGCCAGCTCGGCGGCCTTCAGCAGGGCGTCGGCGCGGGCCGGATCGCGCAGGGTGGCCACGGTGGTGAACCCGGCGCGGGCGGCGGCCACCGCGGTGGCCAGGCCGATGCCGGAGGAGCAGCCGGTGATCAGCAGCACGTCCTTCGCCGTCATGACGCGCTCTCCGACAACTCCGGTGCGGTGTCCGATGGTTGGGCCTTCGGCTCGCGGGCGGCGGCGTCCAGCCGGGGCTGGATGCCGAGCGCGGGCAGGAAGGAGCAGGCCGCCAGCAGCGTGCCGCCGGCCATCACCCAGCGCGCGGCGTCCCGGATGCCCAGCGGCCCGGTGAGCGCGGTGACGGCCAGGCCGCCGACCAGCGCGGCGAGCGGGATCACGCCCCAGGTGACGGTGCGGAACGCCGCGTGCATCACGCCCTGGTGCTCGGCGGACATCCGCGACTGCCGGGTGGGCGCGCTGCACACGTTGATGCAGGACATGAAGAAGCCGTAGCAGCCCATGGTCACCGCGATCACCGGCCCGGCGGGCAGCGCGGGCGCGGCCAGCACGCCCAGGCCGACCAGGCAGTGCAGCAGCAGCGACCAGGCCAGCGTCCGGCCCAGGCCGAGGCGCCCGCTGATCCGGGGCGCGACCACGGCCCCGATCAGCGCGCCCACCGCGCCGACCGACATGGCCGCGCCCAGCACGCCGACCGACACGCCGAGGCCCCGGTAGGCGAGCACCGGCAGCACGGTGACGAAGACCGGCCCGCCGGAGTTGAGGACGACGGCCGCCAGTACCACCCGGCGCAGCACCGGGTCGGCCCAGTTCATCCGGAAGCCGGCCGTCAGCCGCTCCCACACGGTGCCCTCGACGACGGTCCGCTCGCCCCACGGCGGCATGGCGCGGAAGCAGGCGGCGGACACCAGGTAGCTGGCCGCGTCCACCACCAGCGCGCCCACCCCGAGCGCGCTGTACAGGCCGGCGGCGATCGAGGGGCCGGCCACCTCGGAGACCGAGTTGCTGCCCTCCAGCCGGGAGTAGGCGCGCACCATCCGGTCCTCGGGGACCACGGCCGGGACGGCGATCAGGTAGCCGACGTTGAAGAAGATGGTCGCGCCGCTGATCACCGCCACGCAGCCGAACAGCAGCGCGGTGGAGAGGAAGTCCAGCCAGTAGGCGAGCGGGATCACCAGGACGGCGGCCAGCCGCAGCAGGTCGCAGACGAGCATCGTGCGGCGCTTGTCCCAGCGGTCGACCAGCACCCCGGCGACCGGGCCGAGCAGCGGGATGCCGAGGTACTGGGCCATCGCCACCACGCCGACCTGGAGGGCGGAGGCGTGCAGGACGAAGATCATCAGGGTGGGGACGACGAAAACGGTGATCCGGTCGCCGACCACGCTGATGGTCTGGCCGCTCCAGAACAGGTTGAAGCCGCGGCCCAGGTCCTCCGGCCGCCGCAGCTTCACGAGGCCTCCCCGGGCGCCTGCGAAGCGACAGAGGCCTCGCGGACCACGCCCTCGCGGACCCCGGCCTCGCGGACCACGAAGGAGGCCGTCTTGCCGGTGCGGTCGTTGCCGACCAGCGCGTCCGTGACCCGGACCGTGACGTGCTCCGGGTCGTGCTGGAAGGCGGTGCTCAGCGTGAAGGTGTCGGCCAGCAGCCCGGCGCGCAGCGCCGCCGTGTCCACCCCGGCGCCCGGGTCGGCCAGCAGCAGCACGTCCACGCCGGTGGCCCGGCCGCCGTCCTCGGTGATCACCACCTGCGCCCGGGAGACTCCGGGCGCGCCCTCCGCCCGGGCGACCAGCTCGTCCACGTGCAGCCCGAGGCCGCGCACCTGGACGACGTTGTCGCGCCGCCCCAGCACCCGCATCGCCCGGCCCGGCCGCCCGCACGGGCAGGAGGTCAGCTCGCCCGCGTCGCCGGTGCGGTAGCGCAGCACCGGGTTGAGCATCTCCGGGTTCAGGGTGGTGAAGTCCAGCAGCCCGTCCGGGCCCGCGTGCACCAGCTGCTCGGGCAGCGGGTGGAAGGTGTCGGCGGGGCAGTCGGGCGTGTTGGTGGCGACCACCCAGGTCTCGGTGGAGCCGAACATGCCCCAGCGGCGGGCCCGCGGCGCGACGGCCGCGAGGTCCTCCTCCAGCTGGGGCTGCCAGGCCTCGCCGAGCCAGAGCACCTTGCGCAGGGCCGGCAGCTCGATCCCGGCGGCGCGGGCGTGCGCGAACCACAGCCGCAGCACGCTCGGGGTGCCGCCGATCGCGGTCACGCCCCGGTCGGCGAGGAAGGCCAGCCAGTCCGGGTACTCCTCCCGGGTGATCGAGCCGAGCGCGATCACCCGGCAGCCGGCCCGGTCGGCCAGCGCGGCGGCCAGGAAGTGCGCGCCCCACATCCGGCCCGCGCCCCAGGCGTTGGCGAACACGTCCTCGCGCTCCAGGGCCTGCCAGTGGGCGTGCACGCCGGCCATGTAGAAGCCGGTGGGCGCGTAGCCGACCTTGGGCGCGCCGGTGGAGCCGCCGCTCTGGAACAGCCAGGTGGCGGCGGTGTCGGAGCGCGGCTCCAGGTGGGCGAGGGCGGCGTTCAGGTCGTCCTTGAGCAGCGGCGGCAGCGCGGCCAGCGCGTCGAGGGTGCCGACGGCGCCGGGGTGGGCGGTGTAGTGCCCGGCGAGCGCGGGCACCGTGCGCAGCCGCTCCAAGGTCGCCGTGGCGACGGCGAGTCGGGCCTCGGCCGCGTCGGGCGGCAGGGAGAAGGCGTCGGTCATCGGTCTTCCGATCGGGGGGTGGTGGGCTGCGGGGTGCCACCGGCGAGCCAGGTGGCGTGGGCGTTGCGGTAGGCGGTGAACCGGGCCCGGGTGATGTCGCGTTGCAGGACGCGCCCCGGGTCGTCGAAGTCCGGGGCGATCACGCCGTCCGGCTCCAGCTCCGAGAACCAGTACCGCTCGCCGTCGTGGAGGAAGTCCACGCAGAAGAACGGGATCGCCAGCTTCTTCGCGAAGTACGCGGTGGCCTCGGCCAGTTCGGGCGGCACGGGCGGGAAGTCCATGGTCCCGCCGCGGCTGGCGTTGGCCACCGGCGAGCCGGGCTCGGGCACCCGCCGCAGCGCCGCGTACGGCTCGCCGTCGATCACGTAGACGCGGTAGTCCACGGTGCCGTCGCCGAGGTAGGGCTGGGCGACCAGCGTGGTGTCCCCGCCCTGGGCGAGGCTGGCCAGGCCCCGGATGTCCTCCGGGCCGCGCGCCAGGTTGATCCCGCCACCGCCGCACCAGCCGGCCGGCTTGACGATCGCCGGGTAGGTCAGACCGTCGAGCGCCACCTCGTACCGGTGCTTGGCGATGTCCCGGCCGGTGCCGATGCGGATCGACGGGATCGGCGGCACCGGCGAGTCGGCCAGGTGCAGGACGGTGGCCAGCTTGTCGTTGCCGATCAGCGAGATGTGCGGGGGGAAGGGCAGGTAGAAGCCGGCCTGCTCCAGCACCGCGTACAGCGCGTACTGGTTGAACACGTCCATCGACTGGTACGGCAGCGAGTACAGCGCGGTGATGAACAGGGTGTCCTGCGGGGTCACCGGCTCCTCGTCGACGTACACCAGCGGGCGGGCCGGGTCGGTGGCGTCCACGGTGACCGCCTCCGGAGCGTGCCGGCACCAGGTGAGGCCCAGCTCCTCGGCCACCTCGGCGTAGAGGTCCCAGAAGAAGTGGCGCCAGGTCGCGGTCATCCGGGTGGACTCGCGGTCGGGGAAGATCCAGCACATCCGGCGCAGCGGGCCGGGATCGGGCGCGGCGGGACCGGGGTGCTGCGGGGCGGCGGGGTTCACCGTGCTGCTCCTTCCTGGGGTGCGGGCTGCCCGGCCCGCTCGGCCCACCAGCGGCGGCCGGCGTCGGGGAGGGTGTCCACCGGGTCGTAGTAGGGGTGGAGGCGGTCGAGCGCGTCGTGCCCGGCCGGGGCGGAGCCGGCCTCGCGGGCCTCCGGCCCGGTGCGGTAGTTCTTCGTCCAGTACGAGATGCCGCGTTCGCGGTCGTACGCCACCACCTGGTGCACCCAGCGCTTGCCGAGCCTCGGCACGTCGCAGACCAGGCGCGGGGTGGCGTAGCCGGGCAGATAGCCCATGATCGCCTCCTGGAGGCGCTGCGCCTGGTGCAGGCTGGTCCGCCAGTGCTCGGCGTTGGGGATCATGTCGCAGAGGTAGAAGTAGTACGGCAGGATGTTCGCCTCGCCCTGGAGGGCGAAGCAGAGGTCCAGCAGGTCCTCGGGGGTGTCGTTGACCCGTCGCATCAGCACGCCCTGGTTGCGCACGTCCCGCACGCCCGCGTCGAGCAGCGCCCGGGCGGCCTCGGCGACCAGCGGGGTCACCGAGCGGACGTGGTTGGCGTGGGTGTGCACGGCGAGGTTGACGGCCCGGCCGGCGGCGAGCGTCGCCACCCGGTGCACGCCCTCCAGGACCCGCGGCTGCAGCCAGTGCTGCGGCAGCCCGACCACCGCCTTGCTGGCGAGCCGGATGTCGCGCACCGACTCCAGCTCCAGCAGCCGGCGCAGGAAGGACTCCAGCTGCGGCCAGGGCACGTTGGCGAGGTCCCCGCCGGAGACCACCACGTCGCGCACGGCGGGGGTGCGCTTGAGGTAGTCGAGCATCTGCTCCTGGCGGTGCTCCGGCCGCAGCACCAGCCGGGTCTTGGCGACCTGCGGGGTGGAGGTGCCGACCAGGTCCATCCGGGTGCAGTGCCCGCAGTACTGCGGGCAGGTGGAGACCAGTTCGGCCAGCACCTTGGTGGGGTAGCGGTGGGTGAGGCCCTCGACCACCCACATCTCGGCCTCGTGCAGCGAGTCGCGCTCGGCCTTGGGGTGGCTGGGCCACTGCGGCAGCCGGTCGGCGTGCACCGGCAGCATGTAGCGGCGGACCGGGTCGGCCAGGAAGGCCGCGGTGTACGCCTCGGGGGTGGTCGGGGCCTGCGCGGCGATGGTGTTGAGCAGCTGCGGCGGCACCAGGAGCGGCATGGTCGCGAACCGCGCCTGGTCGGCGTCGAGCTGCTCGTAGACCTCGGGTGTCAGCAACTCGCCGACTACGGCGCGCAGTTGGCGGGTGTTCTTGACGCAGTGGGCGCGCTGCCACTGGGCGTCGCGCCACTGCGCCCCGGTCACGTCGCGCCAGCCGGGCAGCCGGCGCCAGTCCGGCTCCACCAGCGGCGTGCGGACGTACTGGTAGGGCTGCGGCGGCGCGGGGGGCGCCTGGGTCGCGGGGTGGTCGGCCATCCCGGGGCTACTGGCCGGTGAAGAGGGTGGCGAAGCGGGTGCGCAGTTCGCGCTTGAGCACCTTGCCGGTGGGCCCGAGCGGGAACTCCTCCGGTGTGCGGGCGATCCGGACGGCGGCGAGCGCGGCCAGTCCCGTCTCCGCGAGCGCCTTGTTGGCGGCCTCCAGGACGTCGTCCTCGGTGGCCTGCGCCGCCTCCTGCTGCACCTGGACGACGGCGATGGGCCGTTGAACCTCGCCGGCGGCGCCGGGCACGCCGACCACCGAGCAGTCCCGGACCAGCTCGGCGCAGTCCGCGAGCAGCACCTCCTCGATCGGCAGGCTGTAGACCGGGCCGGCCGCGGTGTCGATGACGTCCACCGTGCGGTCCAGGTGGTAGAACCGGCCCTCGGCGTCGCGCCGGGCGACGTCCCCGGTCAGCCAGTACCCGGCCAGCTCGAAGCTCGCGGTCAGCCGCTCGTTGTTCCAGTAGCCCGGGGTGCGCGAGGGCGAGTCGACCGCCAGCAGCCCGACCGTGCCGTCCGGCACCTCAGTGCCGTCCTGGTCCAGCACGGCGGCCCGGCGCACCACCTCCAGCGGCTTGCCGACGCAGCGGTCGTCGCGGACCGTCTCCGGCGTGGTGACCTGGCCGAACAGGGCCATGCCCATCTCGGAGGAGCCCAGGCCGTCGACGAACTGCGAACCGGGCAGGGCGGGTTGGTCGGCCCGCTCCTGCGGCAGCAGCCAGGGCCGGATCAGTCCGGCCGGGCGCTCGCCGAGCCGCACCAGCCGGCGGATGTGCCCGTAGTGCGCGCTGTCGCCGGTGTTGAACCAGGAGTGCACCTTGGCGGCGCCCTTCACCGGCAGGTCCCCGGTGGCGAGTTCGACGAAGGTGCGCGGGAAGGAGGCGACCATGGTCGGCCGGAAGGCCTCCATCACCGGCTCGACCACCGAGCGGCGCCAGTCGGCCATCACCACGGTCGGCAGGCCGAGCAGGGTCGCGGTGAGGAAGTAGCTGAGGCCGCCGGCGTGGGTGTGCGGCATCAGCGACATCAGCCGGTCGTACGGCTCGGCCGGGAAGCGGACCATGCGGGGCTGCTTGCCGTCCCAGAACTGGCGGTGCGCCAGCATGGTGGACTTGGGCGTGCCGGTGGTCCCGGAGGAGTGGATCAGCGCGACCACGTCGTCCGGCGCGTGCCGGTAGGGGTACGCGGCGGGCAGGCCGCCGGAGGCGTCCGCGTCGAAGGCCTGCACCTCGGCGGCGAGCGCGAGGAAGCGGGGACGGCGCTGCGGGTCCTGGCGGTAGGCGGCGGCGAGCCGGGTGGTGTCGTCGGCCACCACGCCGACCACGCCGACGTGGTTGAGGTAGCGGACCATCACGTCGTGCCGCATCGCGTCGTTGACCAGGGCCGGGACGGCGCCCAGCGCGGTGAGCGCGAGGAAGTGCAGCAGCGGCTCCAGGCCCTCGGCGATCACCACGGCGACCGGCTCGCCGGGGCGCACGCCGTTGGCGTGGTACCAGGCGGCGTAGCGGTCGCGCAGCGCGGCCAGGTCGAGCAGGCTGTGGCCGCGCAGCACGACGGCGCCGCGGTGGTCGGTGTGGTGGCTGTAGGCGAAGGGGACCGCGCGGTTCGGGTTCACGGCGATCGCGTGGTCGAGGAAGTTGCCGGCGCCGAGGCCGGGTTCGGCCATCAGCCGCTCGCGGGCGGCGAGCGGCGCGACCGGGCCGGGCGCGGTGGTGCTCGGGGAGGAACTCGGGTCGCTCATGGCGTCTCCTGAGAGGGGGGTGGCCCGCGGTTCTTGTGGAACGGGAGCACGGGCGAAGGGGGAAGCGGTGCCGGGTGGTGCTGGTGCCCGGGGCGGTGGACCGGACGGTGGATCAGACCCCGCCGTCGAGGATCTCCGCGACGACCCGGTGGCCGGAGCGGATCGCGCCCTCCAGCAGGCCGAAGAACTCCGTGCTGGTCTCGGTGCCGGCCCAGTGCACCCGGCCGTGCGGCGCGGTCAGCGTCGGGCCGAGTCGCAGCCAGTCGCCCGGCCCGAAGAGTGCGGCGTAACAGCCCTTGCTGTAGGGCTCGTTGACCCAGTCGGTGACATGGAAGCCGACCGGCTCGGGCAGCATCGGGAACAGCCGGGCGGCCTGCGCGACCGCGGCCGCGCGCTGCTCACGCGGCCCAAGTGCGGCGTAGCGGTGCGCCTCGGCGCCGGTGACGAAGCCGGTCAGCACGCCGGCCTCCGAGCCGGCCGGCGAGTCGTCCACCGTGGAGAGCAGCGGGCCCTCCGCGTTGACCGACCACCCGGAGAGCCCGTGCTCGCGCCAGAGCGGCGACGGGTAGACCAGGTTCACCTTGACGGCGCAGCCGCGCCCGGTGCGCTCGCCCGCCCGGCGGGCCGGCGGCTCGGGTCCCAGGTCGAGAGTGTCGGCGAGCAGCGGCGGCAGCGCCACCACCGCGACGTCGGCCCGGTACGCGGCGCCGCGCTCGGTGTGCACGGTGACCCCGTCGGCGTCCTGGGCGACGGCCCGCACCGCCTCGCCGAGCCGCACGGCGCCGTGCGGCCGCCCGTCCACCCGGGCGGCGAGCCGCTCGCAGAGCAGGTGCGCGCCGCCCGCGACCCGGTCCTGCTGGGCGCCGCCCTCGAAGGCGTTGAGGTAGCGCAGGCCGCCGCCCGAGCGCAGGTAGAAGGCCATGTGCAGGACGGAGACGTCGGCCGGGTCGGCGGCCATCATCTCGCCCAGGAAGAGCGGGAAGAACAGCCGGGCGTCCGGGTGGGTGAGGTACTGCCCGGCCCACTCGGCGGCGGTGAGGGTGTCCAGCCGCTCGGCGTCCGGGGTGAGCCAGGGCGCCTCCGGCCGGACGACGGCGGTCAGGTCGGCGAGGTGGTCGAAGAGCTCGCCGAGCGCCACCGCGTTGAGCGGCGGGAACCGGCCGTCCCGGGTGGCGTGCGCGCTGTCCTCGCCGCCGCCGAGCGCGAAGCGGCTCGCGCCGAGCATCGTGGTGGGGCTGGTGTGGAGGCCCAACTCTTTGATGAGGGTCAGGAGTTCGGTGTGCCGGGCACCGAGGTAGGCGGCGCCCGCGTCGATCCAGGCGCCGGGGGCGACCTCGATCCCGTGGGTCCGTCCGCCGACCCGCTCGCGGGCCTCCAGCACGGTGACCCCGACGCCGCGGGCCGCCAGCCCCTCGGCGGCGGTCAGCCCCGCCGGCCCGGCGCCGACGACGACGGCGGAGCGCGCTCTGCCGCCGCTCATCCGGCGCTCGCGATCAGCTCGGCGAGGCCGGCCGGGGTCGGCGCGAGCACGAAGTCCTCGAAGGACAGCTCGACGCGGTAGGCGCGGGCGACCGCGCTCAGCACGCGGGTGGCGATGAGGGAGTCGCCGCCCAGGAGGAAGAAGTCCGAGTCCGCCGCGACGTCGTCCGTCTCCAGGACGCGGCGGAAGATCGCCGCCACGCCCTCCGTGTCGGCGGGGGTGGTGTCTACGCTGCTCAACGAGGCTCTCCTAGGACCGTCGGGTGTGCGGTGCGCCGGGGCGGCACCGGGTGAGGGGGACCGTTCGTTCGCGCGGGCCCGGGTCCGGGCGCGCGGGCAGGGGGAGGTCTGCAGGGGGGGGGCTACGAGCGCGCCGGGGCCGGTGCGGCGGCGCCGTGGCGGCGGTGCGAGGCGGCCCGGTCGACCTTGCCGCTCGCGGTGAGCACCAGCTCGGGCACGACGGTGATCCGGCTGGGCACGAGGTGGCCGGGCAGCCGGTCCCGCAGGTACCCGCGGACCTCGGCGGCCAGGGTCGCGGTGTCCGCCCCGGCGCGCGGGACCAGGTAGGCGACCAGCGCGGAGCGGCCGGCGAGGCTCGCCCCCGTCACCGCCGCGGCCTGCACGCCCGGGTGGCCGCCGAGGTGCGCCTCCACCTCGGCCAGGTCGACCCGGATCCCGCGCACCTTCAACTCGCCGTCCATGCGGCCCTGGTGGGTGAGCGCGCCGTCCGGTGCGCGGCTCACCCGGTCGCCGGTGCGGAACCAGCGCACGCCCTCGGCGTCCTCGGTGAAGCGGGCCGCGGTGGCCTCCGGCAGGCCGAGGTAGCCGAGCGCCACCGCGGGTCCGCCGATCAGCAACTCGCCGCGTTCGTCGATCCGTTCGAGCACGTGGGGCAGGGCCCGGCCGATCGGTACCCGGTCGCCGGGCGCCCAGGGCCGGTCGCGGCCGGCGGCCAGCGGGCCGTGCAGGTCGACGGCATGGGTGATCAGCGTGGTCTCGGTGGACCCGTAGGTGTTGAGCAGCCGGATCCGCCCGGTGTCGAGGGCGGCCCAGTCGGCGAGCCGGGCCGGGTTGGCGGCCTCGCCGCCGATCACCAGCAGCCGGACGCAGCCGGGCAGTGCGCCGCCCTCCTCGGCCAGGTGGAGGACCAGTTCGTGCCAGAAGGCGGTGGGCAGGTCGAGCACGGTGATCCGCTCGCGCTCGACCAGTCGCAGGAAGCGCGGGAACGATCCGCTGTGCGCCTCGCGGTCGAGGACGAGCGCGGCGCCGGTGGTGAGCGCCGGCAGGATCTCCTCGAAGCAGGTGTCCCAGTTCAGCGAGGCGAACTGGAGCACGCGGTCCCCGGCGGTGAGGCCGAACAGGGTGCGCAGCGAGTCGACGGTGGCGGAGATCGCCCGCCTCGGTGTGACGACGGGTTTCGGCTGCCCGGTCGAACCCGACGTGAAGAGCAGATAGGCCGGCGGCTGCGGTCCGGGTTCCCCCGCGCCGCCTCGGGCGGTCTCCGCTAATCGCGGTAACCCGGCCGGGGCCGGGCGGAGTTCGGGGTCCAGGCCGAGGGTGGTGCGGCAGCCGGCCGCCGTGAGCATCTCCTGCTGCCGCTGCGGCGGGAACGCCGGGTCGACCGGGCAGTAGGTGCCGCCGGCGGCGAGGATGCCGAGCAGCCCGACGACGGTGTCCGGGGTGTGCACCGCCGGAACCGCCACCACGCCCGGCGCGGTGCCGATTCGCTCGGCCAAATGGCCTGCCATTTCGTGCAGTTGGCGATAACTGAGGTCCTGCCCGTGGTGGACGATCGCCGGTCGCCCGGGATATCGGCGCACGGTTTCCGTGAACGCGTCAATCACGTCGGAAGTGGCCCCGTTGATGTTGCGGTTATTTGTCATGCCCGCCCCAAAGAATGCCGTGCGAGCACGTGTTCGGTGCTCGGCGGACCGGGACTCTACCCGCCGAGCCTGCGGAGCCACAATGGTTGTTGAGGATGTCGCTTCAAGGAGGTGTGGTTGACATGTGAACGGGACCGGCGCTGTCCGGGCGCTCTCCTGTGATCCGAGTGACTGCGGAAGGTGTCGGCCCGATCACCTGACGCGACGGCGCCCCGGCGGCTTTCCACGCGGAGATCGCACACCATCCAACTCCGCTGCCATTTCCCGTCGTTTACGGGAATGCCGATCCGTTCGACTGCGCCGTGCCGGGCGCGCCCGCCGGCGCGCGGGCGTTCCCGCTGCTGGCGGCCCCCCGCCCCGGGCCGCGCCGGCGCACCCGGAAGCCGGCGCCGCCCGGCCGTGAATCCGCCGATCGGACGCCGACGGACCGTCCGTCCGTCAACCGCGCGCCGCCTCCCACACGGCACTCGCGCCGAAGTGCACGTCGTACTCCTCCTGCCGGGCCCGCAGGTCCTCGAACGGCAGCCGCCCCCGGGTCACGTCCCCGAGCGCGCGGAAGTACCCGAAGCGCCGCACCCCCGGCGCCGCGACCACCAGCAGGTCCGCCGTGCTCCCGGCCGCCGCCCCGAAGGCGTGCGGCAGCAGCGGCGGCACCGCGACCGCCCCGCCCGCCGCCACCGTCACCAGCTCCTCGCCCAGCAGGAACTCCGCCGCCCCGTCCAGCACCTGGAAGAACTCCCAGGACACCGCGTGGTGGTGCGGCCGGGCCCCGTTCGCGCCGACGCCGAGCGTCAGCCGGTTGGCGCCGAGCGCGCCGCGCGTGGCGTCCCCGTCCACCAGCAGCCCGAACGCCCCGCCCGCCGGCAGCTCCACCCGCTCGGCGTCCTCCGCCCGCACCACGATCGCCCCTGCCCGCTCCGCCGTCATGTGCCGTTCCCTTCGTCCTTCGTCCGAGCTCCCGCCGTACGCCACCATTCGACCGGCGGGATGGATCGGGAGCCAGCGGCGGTTGGAGACCACCGTGATCGCCGATCGAGATGACCGGAGGCGGGCGGGGTGGAACTCAGGCAGCTCCAGTACTTCGTGGCGGTGGCCGAGGAGGGCGGCTTCGGCCGGGCCGCCGAACGCCTCGTCATCGTCCAGTCCGCGGTGAGCGCGCAGATCGGCCGGCTGGAGCGCGAACTCGGGGTGCCGCTGTTCGACCGCTCCACCCGCGGCACCCGGCTGTCCACCGCCGGCGAGCGCCTCCTCCCGCAGGCCCGCGCCGCCCTCGCCGCCGCCGACCGGATCCGCGACAGCGCCGCCGCGCTGCGGGACGGGACGGACGGGGTGCTGCGGCTCGGGGTGGTGCAGACCCCCGACGGCCGCCTGGACGCCGCGCTCGCCCGCCTCGCCGCCCGTGCCCCCGGCCTGCGGGTGCGCCTGCGCCAGGCGCCGCCCGCCGAACGGCTGGACGCCCTGCGCTCGGGACGCCTGGACGCCGCGCTGTTCCGCCCGGCCCCGGACACCCCCGGCCTCGTCCGCCTCCCGGTCTGGCGCGACCCCCTCCACGTGGCGCTGCCCGCCGACCACCCGCTCGCCGCCGAGCCCTCGCCGGATCTCGCCCGGCTCGCCCGGCTGCCCCTGCGCCTGGCCCCCCGCGACCGCAACCCGGGCTTCCACGCCCTCGTCACCGAGGCCTGCCGCGCCGTAGCCGCCGACCCGCCGCCCGGCGAACCGTTCACCACCCTGCGCGAGACCCTCGCCGAGATCGGCACCGCCCCCGAGCCGTCCTGGACCGTGTTCTACGAGGTCAACGGCCTCCCCGGGCTGCCGCGCACCGCCGTCCGCCCGCTGGCCGCGCTCACCGTCCCCACCGTCCTCGCCCACCCCGCCGGCCCGCGCTCGCCGGCCCTCGGCCACCTGCTGGCCGCCCTGCGCGAGCCCGGCCCGGCACTGCGCACGCCGATATGAGACGGCCGGGGTCGCACCCGCCGGCCGCCCCCGTCATGACTCCCGGGTGCCTCGCGGCGCGGGGAGTCCGGACCGCGGCCCGGCCCACGGGCCGGCCGGTCGGCGGGCTCCGTCACCGGCGGCGCCCCGCCGGCGGTCGAGCCGCTGCGGTGCGGTGCGGTGTTCGGCGGGTGCCGCGGTGGCCGCCACCCAGCTGTGGGACTGGTTCGCCTCCCGCTGACACGGCCGGTCGTGCCGTGCGCGGAGCCGTGGACGGAGGGGAGGAGCCGGTGCGGCCGTCTCCCCCCTTCCGCCCCGGTCACCGGGTCAGCAGGAGAGGTTGCCGCCGCCGACGTCGGTGCCCAGGGTGGCGGTGAACTTCTTGAAGAGGTTGATCCGGTCGTCGCGCTGGCCCGGGTTCTTGCCGTCGCACTCCAGCGCGCCGTTGATGCTGCGGATCGTCTCGCCGAAGCCCTTGTTGTTGACGATGGCGTCGTGCGGGGTCATCCGGCCGGCGCCGCTCTGGGTGTTCCAGAACCAGAGCGCGGTCTTCCAGGACACCGCCGGGTTCTTCTCCGCCTGGTACGGGTCGTGCAGCAGGTCGATGCCGAGGGCGTCGCCGGCCGCCTTGTAGTTGAAGTTCCAGCTCAGCTGCAGCGGCCCGCGTCCGTAGTAGGCGGACTGGCCGGCCGGGCAGCCGTACGGCTGTGAACTGTCGCAGTAGTGCGAGTAGTTGGCGGTGTTCTGCTCGACGACGAACTTCAGCCCGCCGGTCTCGTGACTGACGTTGGCGAGGAAGGCCGCCGCCTCGCGCTTGCGGGTGGCGGTATCACCGGAGGCGGCGAACTTCGGGTAGGCGCCGAGCGCGTCGACCAGGCCGCGGTAGGTGTAGAAGGAGTTCCGGGCAGGGAAGAGCTGGTTGAACTGGGACTCGCTGACCACGAACGAGTCGGCGGCGGAGGCCGGCGCCGTCTGGCCGGTCAGCGAGAGGGTGCTCAGCACGGCGGCCGAGGCCGCCACCGACAGGGCACGCAGGAGCTTCATCGTTCCTCGCTTCGGGGATCCGGGAATCGGAGGGGGACGGGCGGTGCTTCGCGGGCGAAGCGCCGGAGTCCATCCTGGTAGCGGATTCCCGGAATCAGCGGAGTGCGAGGAGCTAAACCACCCCTTCTGGGCAGATCTGCGGAAGGGGGCTGACGTCACGTCAATTATGACGCACTGGAGGGATGTTCAGGGGGTCCGAAGCAGGGCTGCGGGCAGCCGTGGAGGCAAAGGGGAAACGACGGGAAGGATGGGCCGGAGGCGGTCGGACCTCGGCTGCTCAGGACAGCAGTGCGGAGGCCGCCGCCAGCAGGTCCCGGTTGTGGCCGAGGACGTCACGTCGGGTCAGCCGGTGCAGCGGGTCGGCCGTTACGCCGAAGTCCTCCAGGGGGACGCCGGCGTTGCCCCCGGC
Organism: Kitasatospora sp. NPDC001527; assembly: GCF_040298605.1. Taxonomy (NCBI): domain Bacteria; kingdom Bacillati; phylum Actinomycetota; class Actinomycetes; order Kitasatosporales; family Streptomycetaceae; genus Kitasatospora; species Kitasatospora sp. NPDC001527. The sequence goes on from NZ_JBEPAM010000059.1 coordinate 32,633, forward strand.
GCGGGTGGCGCGGCGCAGCGCGACCCGGAACCCGGCCCCGCGCGGCAGCGGGCCCAGCAGGTCCGGCAGCCAGACGCCCAGCAGCTCGTACGTCCACACGTTGGCGCCGCCCGCGCCGGTGGTCCCGGCGGTCCCGAGGACGGGGCCGAGCCCGTTGTCCGCGAACCCGGCGGCGAAGATGTCGGCGGCCGAGTAGCTGAGCGCGTCGACGATCAGCACCTTCGGCCCCGGGTAGCGCGGCAGGCCGTCGGCGACCGCGTCCGGGTCGGTGAGCGGGAAGGCCTGGGAGTACGGCTCGCCGCTCTCCACCGCGTCGCGGATCGAGGGCGCCCACGGGCGGAAGGCCGGGTTGGCGCGGGCCAGGGCGAGCGCGGCGCGGGAGGTCGGCAGCGCGAAGCGGACCGGGTCGACGGGGCCGGTGCTCAGCACCCGCAGGGCGGCCTCGGCGGCCAGGATGTTGCCGCCCGGGTTGCCGCGGATGTCGACGATCAGGCCGTCCGCCGGTGCGCCCGCCGCGATCGCCGCCACCTGCTCGGCGAACCGCCGCGCGCTCGTGACGTTGAACGAGTAGACCCGCAGGTACCCGTACGGGCGGCGCCCGCGCGTGCGGCGGAACGCCAGGACGTCCCGGGGCGCCCGCGCCGCCGAGCGGCGGGCCGGGGCGGGGGCGAACAGCGCGCGCTTGGCCTGGCGGGTGGCCTCGTTGCCGGCGTCGATGCCGAGGTGGGTCCCGAGCGTGGGCACCGGGTCCTGGTCGCGCCCCCGGTGCCGGTCGGCGGGGCGCACCCGCCACGGCACCCGGGTCTCGCGCAGCCGCCCGTCGGGGGTGCGGTAGGTGAGCTGCACCCAGCGCTCGTCCGGCGGGGGAGCGGTGCGCAGCGGGCGCAGCGTCAGCGACTCCAGTCCCCGGGCGAGCCGGGCGTCGGGGCTGCAGCCCACCTGGGCGGCGGCGCCGCGTTCGATGGCGCGCTCCACCGGGACGCCGTTCCACAGCTCCAGTTCGACGCCGGCGTCGAAGTCCCCGTGCTTCAGCGCGTCGTCGATCCGGGAGACCGGGTAGTGCGGCGCGCCGTCCTCGTCGTGGTAGCGCTCCACCAGGAAGCCGAGTACGGCGACCTGTCCCCGGTACGGGGCGGGGAGCTGGTAGACGGTGTGCAGGTCGCGCAGGTCCCGGAAGACACCGGCCAGTTCGCCGTGGAACTGGAGCTCGCTGAGGGCGGGCACCCGCCGCTCCAGCAGGCGCAGGCGCTGGACCGGGTCGGTGGCGTAGCGCGCCCGCTTGAGCGGCAGGTGGACGTACAGCTCCTCGACCAGGACGCGGGCGGCGGCCAGCAGCCGGTAGCGGTCGGCGAGCGGCAGCGGGTCGGCGGCGGCCTGCGCGAGGAAGGCGTCGAGTCCGGTGGACTCCGGCAGGGCGCGGGCCGGGGCGGTGACCCGGGGGCTCACGGGTAGCAGTCCTTCAGGTGCCGGAGCGCCGGGATGCCGCTGCGGTCCACGGCGGCGAGGAAGGCGGCGTCGTGGGTCAGCGCGTCCGGCTCCGGGACGACCAGGCCGGGCGGGATGTCGTCGGTACCGGCCAGGGCCGCCGCCTCGCCCTCGGGCATGTCGCCGAACAGGGCGAGCGGGGCGTCGGGGTCGTCGAGCGATCCGCCCCACGCGGCCAGCGCGTCCTGGGCGTCGCGGAACGCGGCCCGCGGGTCCTGGTGGACCTTGTCCAGCGCCCGCTTGACGGCGGGCCAGTCCAGGACGCCGCCGTCCGGTCCGGCCCCGCCCGCTCCGTCCAGCGCCACCCGGCGGCGCAGCCCGGGCGCCGGCTGGATCGCACTGGTGGCCGTCGCTCCGGCGGCGGTCATCAGCGGCTGCGTGCCGTAGCGCGGCCGGCCGCGGGTGACCACCAGCAGGATGTGGCGCTCGGTGGCGTCGATGAGCGCGCGGTACACGTCCTTGCCGGGCTGCTGGCGGTCCAGCACCAGCAGGTCGGCGGCGCTGCCGGCCGCCAGCCGCCCCACCTGCGGCCCCCAGGCGGTCGCCAGCGCGTCGCCCGGGTCGGCGGTGACCAGGTCGCACAGCGCCCGGTCGTCGAAGTGGCCGCCCAGCTCGTCGCGGTTGAGGCCGTCGGCCACCTTCAGCTCGCCCAGCACGTGCTTGGTCCCCGACGGCGACCAGTCGGAGCCGAGCGCGATCCGCAGCCCCTGCGCGGTGGCCGCGACCACGTCCGTCGTCTCCCGGTAGAGCCAGAGGTTGGAGAACGGCGACCACACCACGGTGCCGCGCTCGGCCGGGTCGAGGGCCGTCACGGCGCCCTGCCAGGTGGCGAACTCGGCGGCCGTGAGCGCGGTGCCGTGGACGCAGACCAGCCCCGGCTTCAGGCACGGCGCGAGGTCGGCGAACTCGCGGTGGACGTGCGACACCGGCTTCGCCGGGTCCGGCTCGGCGGCGCGCCGCCCCTCCGCGACGTGGTAGATCAGCACCCGGCTGCCGTCGAGCTTGTCCGCCGTCTCGTTGCGCAGCACCTCGGCGTCCTGCTGGAGCGCCGCGGTCATCACCATGTCGCGCCCCGCCGGCAGCTTCTCGATGTCGACGATCCGCACCAGCCCGTCGCCCAGCGGGCGGGTCGAGCGCGGCGCGCCCTGCACCGAGGTCGTGCCGCCGACCAGCGCCTTGACCGCGATGTAGGCCAGCAGCGCCCCGGGCGCGGCGTGGCCGAGCACCTTGGCGGGCCAGGTGACGGTGGTCGCGTAGTCGGGTGCGTCCCGCTCGTCCACCCAGCGGTCGTGGTGCAGGTACGGCACGCCGACCGCCTCCCAGAGCGGCAGCGTGTGGTACTGCAGGTGGCCGTGCAGGTCGACCAGGCCGGGCAGGACGAGCGCGCCGGTGGCGGTGAGGTCGACGACCGGGGCGGCGGCGAAGCCGGGGGGCGGCGCCTGCCCGGCCGGCTGCACCGCGGCCAGCCGGCCGTCGTCGCCGGCGTACACCGCGCCGGGGTCGAGGACCCGGTGCTCGGCGTCGAAGGTCACGACGGTGCCGCGCAGGACGAGGGCCATCAGTCCGGTGCCTTCCAGAGCAGGGTGTGCCCGTCGTCCGGGGCGGGCCGGCGCACGGAGGTCGGCGGCCCGGTCCCCTCGGCGCGCACCCAGGCGTCGTCCCCCAGGAACGCCGGCACGCCGAACGGCAGATCGCGCCGGGGGATCGGGCGGTAGTCGTCCTCCTCGAAGGTCTCGCCGTAGTTGGGCCCGGTCCTGTCGCCGTCCTCGTCGGCGTCGACGACGGCGCGCAGCGTGGTGACGGCCGCGCGCCAGCCGTTCAGCAGCGCCACCGGGTCGTGGCTCGACGGGTGCGGCACCTTGGCCAGCACCGCCTGTTGCGGCCGGCCGTCCCAGAGCCGCACCGCCTCCTGGGCCATGAAGCCCATCGCGACGACGGCCTGCAGGGCGGGGCCGACCGCCGCGCCGAACACCTCGTTGCGCCAGTGGAGTTGGTCCGCGTCGCCGAGCCGCTCCTTCATCTCCTCGGCCTGCGAGGGGTGCACCGCGTACGCCCAGGCGTTGAGGCAGACGTAGGACCGGGTCAGGCCCAGCTTGCCGAGGAACCCCTGCACCCGCTGCCCGGCGTCGCCGACGAGGGTGCGCCCGGCGATCCGCTCGGTCGGCCCCGGGTCGGAGGCGACCACCAGGACCCGCGCCGAGCCGTCCAGCCGGCCCCGGTAGAAGACCGGCCCCCAGTCGGACCAGAACGCCTGCGCGTCGGGCGGATCGGGCACCCGGGCCAACAGGTCCGCGAACGCGTCCGCCGGACCCCGGTCGAACTCGGCCATCGCTCACCACCTCCTCAGCGGCGGCACCCCGGCCGTGGCGGTGTCCCTTCCAATGCACCACACCGCCCCCGCCCCCGCAAACGGTCCCGCCGGGGGTCGGCCCGGAGCGCGAGAAGGCCAAGGGACACGTCCTCCGTGCAGCGTTCTGACATGCACCCGATCATGGCCGGTTTCCCGAAGCCGGGGCAGACGGGCCGGAGGCGCGCGCCTACGCTGGGCGACCATGTCCATACCCGCCTCGGCGATGAGGCGTGTGCGCCTCATCGCCGCACTGACGTTGTTCCTCAGCCTGTTCGGCTTCGGAGGGCAGGCCTTCGCCGCGGCCGAGCCCTCGTCGCCGCACTTCGCCTTCAGCGTCGACGACACGACGCTCACGCCGGGCCAGGTCGGCGCGTTGTCCGTGACGTTCACCAACCGGCAGGACACTCCGGTGACCTTCCTCTACGCGACGGTCTACGCCTCCGAGACGGGCTCGGCGGCGCACCGAGAGTTCACCGGGTGCACGGGCGCCAGCTGGTGCGAGCTGTCCCCCTCGTCCGTTCGCTTCAACCTGGTCTCACCGGCGGTTCCCATCGCTCCCGGGGACAGCCGCGCCGTGACACTGCCCTTCCGCTTCACCGCGGACTCGGACTGCGCTGTCGGGGGCACCGTGGGCTTCCTCGTCTACTACTTCTATTACGAGTACACCCAGGGCACCTACCAGGGCGCCCAGGTCCCCGATCCGTCCGTCGCAGGCAACCTGGTCTGCCCGCCCGCCTCCTGACGGGCCCCCTGACCCCGTGCCCTCCCGGCGAACGGCCGGGAGGGCACGGGCGATCCGGGTGGTCAGGCGGTCATGAACTCGCGGACGCGCAGGGGGCGCTTCACGATGCGGACGTCGCCGATGTGTCCGTGGAAGACCTTGTCCAGCACGCCCGCGTAGGAGTAGCCGCCCAGCATCCACGGGCGGCCCAGGGTGGTCAGGCCGACGGCGGGGGTGGCGGGGTTGCGGGCGACCTCGCAGCCGTCGACGTACATCCGGCTGAGCTTGCCGTCGTTGACGACCGCGACGTGCCACCACGCGTCCAGGGGCAGCTGGTGGCCCCAACAGGTGGACGCCCCGGTCTGGTTGAGCGGGTAGACGCACCACTGCAGGGCGGGCGCCTCGGAGAGGCTGAGCGTCACGACGGGCTCCTCGGCGTCCGTCCCCGGACCGCTCTTGCCCGCCTCGCCCGCCATCCCCCAGCGGCTGAGCAGGGCGGACCAGCGGCTCTGCCCGGAGTCCCAGTCGGCGGGCAGCTTGCAGAAGGCCTCGACGGTGAAGCCGCGCTCGAAGGTCTCCCGGTTCAGCGGCGCGGTGGGCGCCGTCTCCAGGTAGCCGCCGCGCACCGGCGAGCGGGTGCCCCTGAACAGCAGGCTGCCGTGGCCCGGCTGGTCCGGGTGGTGCTCGGCGGACCAGGTGAGCGCCTCGTCGGGGGTGCCCGGGGCGGTGCGCCGGAGCAGGTCGTTGCCCTGGCCCGACAGGTCCTTGACGACCAGGTTGGGCGGGACGGTTCCGGCGCCGCCAGCGGCGTCGAAGCGCCAGTACGCCACGGTGTCCCGGACCAGCAGCTCGGCGGGCCGGCGCGCCGGGCGCTGCGGGACGGGGGCGAAGCCCGCGAAGCGCCGGTCGAAGTCGATGGAGAGCGAGAAGCGGTCCACGTCCGAGGTCAGCTCGACCTCCTTCGCCGCGAGCACGTTGCGCTCCTCGGCGGCGATCTCCTGGATCCACGGCGAGAAGGTCGACACGTCGACGGTGTTGCGGTCGAGGTCGAAGCGGTACGCCCGGATCATCGCGGCGCCGCCGTAGTAGCGGTCCTGGTAGTTGGTGATGTGGACGTGGACGTCGTGGCCGGCCTGGTTCCGCAGCACGGTGCGGCCGGGCGGCCAGTAGTGCCCGTTGACGGTGAGGAAGACCTGGTCGTTGCCGCTGATCAGCCGGTCCCAGAGCTTGCGGCCGTAGTCGGACAGCTCGGCCCGCCCGGCGTCGTCGGCGTGGGCCAGCTCGTGGGTGGTCAGGATCACCGGGACCTTCGGGTTGGCGGCGATCACCGCGTTGGCCCAGTCGAAGCCCGCGTCGGACAGCCGCCAGTCCAGCGAGAGCACCATCCACGGGCGGCCGCCCGCGGTGAAGACGTGGCAGGTGTTGTAGCCGTCCGGGCTGGAGCTGTGGTAGCCGGAGGTGCGGGCGGCCCGCTCCTTGCCGAAGGCCTCCAGGTACGGGCTGCTGCCGCGCCGGTCGTCGGTCGAGGAGCGGACGTCGTGGTTGCCGGCGAGCACGCCGTAGGCCGCGCCGGCGTCGTCCAGCAGGCCGAACACCTTGCTGACGGCGGCGAACTCGGTGGGCAGGCCGTTCTCGGTGACGTCGCCGAGGTGGGCCAGGAAGACGATGTTGTCGTCCGTCCCGTCCTCGCGGTTGACCCCGCCGTCGAGCACATAGCGGATGGAGGCCTCCACCGGCGCCGGGTGGATGCGGTCCTGGTCGAACAGGTACTGGGTGTCCGGCATGACGACCAGGGTGAACCGGCGGGCGTCCGGGTCCGGCTGCCAGCGGCGCTTCCCCTTGGCCTTCCCCTTGTCCTGCGCCTTCCCCGCCTTCTCCGGTGCCGCGCCGCCGTCGGTCGGCGCGGCACCGGCGGCCTGCGCGGGCGCGGCGCCGAGCAGGCCGAACCCCGCCGCCCCGACCCCGGCTCCGAGCAGTCCGGCCCCGCGCAGGAACCGGCGCCGCCCGGCCGCGGCCGGGCCGTCCCCGTCGAGGTCGGCGGTCCGCGGGCACCCGCACTCGTGCCCGGACTCGTGGATGTCGTGCATGTTCGCTCCCGAAGTGGTCCGGCCCACGACGGTAGGGAGCGGGTCTGGTCGGAGATCATCGCCGGAGCCACGTCCCGCTGAACAGCGGAGGAACCCGGAGGACACCGCGCCGGCCCTCCCGCCCAGCCGGACCGCCCGCCCCGTCGCCGCCCCGCCCGTCCCGCCGGGAGCGGGATCAGATCCACCCCTCTTCCCAGGCACGGCGCGCCGCCTCGTGGCGGGTGCGGACGGCGAGCTTGGTGATGGCGCCGGAGAGGTGGTTGCGGACGGTGCCGGGCGCGAGGTGGTGCTGTGCGGCGAGGTCGCCGCTGGCCTGGCCGTGGTGGACGCCGCGCAGGACGTCGAGTTCGCGCGGGGTGAGCGGACAGGAGGTCTCGGTGAGGGCGTAGGGGGCGAGCCGGTGGTCGGTGTAGCGCCCGCCGGCGTGCACGTCGCGCGGGATCCCGGCCAGCCGGTCGGCGGGAGTGGTCTTGGGGACGAAACCCAGGGCGATGTCGACCGGGTGCCGGGCGGCGGGAAGCTGTGCCACCACAACGCCGACAACCAGTACCCGAACGACTCGATCGAAGGGCTGGCCGACGGCGCCAACCTGAACGTCCGGGACTGCTCGGGGTGGTACATCCACGCGAACCAGGCGTTCAACTTCCTGTACCCCACGCCCGGCTCCGACCAGGCGCTGATCCGCCTCGTGCACAGCGGCAGCTTCGCCGCCGCCGCCGACCCGGCCGGCTCCACGGGCTCGGCGCTGGCCCAGGACGCCTACCGGGCGTCCCTGTTCACGCTGGAGCACCTCGCCGCGTGACGGTCCCCGGCCCGACCGGGCCCGGCCGCCGACGGTGAACCGGCGGGCGTCCGGTGCCGCGCCGCCCCCGTCGGTCGGCGCGGAACCGGCGGCCTGGGCGGCGCCGGGGCCGGGAGCCGTGCGGCTCCCGGCCCCGGGCTCATGGGAGCTCGGATCAGCAGGGGATCGGGGTGCTCACGGTGACCGGCGACGGGTTCCAGCCGAACTTGGCGACGCTGAAGGTGCCGCTGACGACGTTGTTGCACGGGACGGTGCCGCTCGGGCCGTTGACGGTGACCGTGCTCGCGAGGAAGTTCACGCCCTGGTTGACCGTGCCGAGCGAGGCACCGCCGACGACCTGGCCGGAGATGGTGGTGATGAGGTCCTGGGGCTGCGGCGGGTAGCCGGGGGACGGCGGGCCGGCCAGGGCGATGCGGCCGAGGAACTGGACGTTGGTGCCGTTGACGGAGGCGCAGACCTGGGTCGACAGCCCGCTCTGCAGCGACCACGGGCTACAGGTTTCGAAGGTCGCGGTCGTGGTCGAGGTACTGGTGGTCGCGGCCTGGGCGGGCGCGGCCATCAGCGTGCCGGCGGCGGCCGTGGAGGCCGCGAGCAGGGTCAGACCCTTCAGCGAACGGTTCATGGCGAAGTACTCCTTCACTTGGTGGTGCCCGCCCGTGGGTGAGCCACCGGGCGAGGTGATGCCATTTCACATGTGGAACCTGATGTGTGCAATGGCATGAGCGTGTATCAGTTTCGAATGTCAGATGGATTCTTCGCATTTGGAATGGTGTGTCAGGCTGGAAAATGACCTTCGATGGCTAGATCGCGTCGTAGCCTCGGCCGACCCTCCGCAGCCGTGTCATGCGGCTGCGGCGCCGACAGGGGTGGTCTGTGGGGGTGGTGGGAGTGGGAAGTCGGGCCGGCCGACTTCCCACTCCGGTCATCGCCGGGCCATCCCAGGGGCGGATTCGTCCCGGACGATCACGGCGGCGCCGCCGGTCGTGGCCAGCCAGCCGAAGACCGGGATGGCCAGGAGGGCGGCGAGTGACCACTCCATCGTGATGAGGGTGAGGCAGCCGAGCATCGCGGTGGCGACGGTGAGACAGCCCATGGCGAAGGCGAAGGAGCCCGCCCGCGCGCCCACCCGTGGCCAGGTCAGGCCCAGGATCGTGAGGGTCACTCCGAGGCCGGCCAGGAGGGCGACCTTGAAGGAGGCCAGGTAGAGCGTGCCCGGGTTGCCGGTGTGGTGTCCCTGGTAGACGAGTTCGGCCACCCGCCCCCGGTAGATCGTCAGGTCCACGTCCGTGCCGACCTTGGTGGCGGCGTAGAAGCTCGCGTTCACCGAGTAGCGGTGCGCGCGGCCCGCCTCGCGCGCCACCCCCACCATGTAGGTCCTTCCGTCGCCGTCGACGGTGTACTGCTCCGTCACCTTGCCGGTCTCGCGCCGCACGCAGTCCGTGCCGGGCGTGTGCGCCGCCGTGGCGCAGACGGGGGCGGAGCGGTAGCCGAGCGTCGTGTCGTTCACGTCGACGAACCGGCTGAAGCAGAGGACGGTGATGGCCAGTCCTGCCAGGGGGAACAGGCCCGCCGGCAGTGCGCGGGCGACCGCTCCGCCGAGCCGCCTCCAGGCCGGCGGCTTCACATCCCTGGTAGGAGCGTTCATCGCAACCCCCATCGATCGCGTCCACGGACACCTCCCCGGTGCCCAGCAGGGATGCTTCCAGGGAGGTGGCCGAACGGGGCGTGGCACGAACGTTCTTGTGGCGAACTTGTGGCTATGTCCCGATCCGGGGGGAGGTGGTTTGGGCGGCGCCTAAGCCTTGACCGGTGCGGCCGACCTGGCGGCCCGCTCGATCTTCGCCCAGTAGGCCGCACGGGCTTCCTCGTCGATCGGCCTCTCGTGTTCGGGGCGCAGGCCGGTCCGGCCGTCGAGGCCCTCGCGCAGGATGTCGGCGTGCCCGGCATGCCGGACGGACTCGCCGAGGACGTGGACCATGACGGCGAACAGGTTCGTGTCGGCATGGGGCTCCGGCCACCACGGCACGTGACCGGGGGCGTCCAGGGGAAGCTCGTCGATCGTCGAGTCCGAGTGTTCCCACGTGCGCCGGTAGAACCCGATGATCTGATCGCGGGTCTCGCCCTCGGCCGCCCACAGATCGCCGCCGTCGTGGTCCTGCCACCGCGGCAGCCCTTCCGGGGACGGGCGGCCGAAGACCTCGCCGAAATACCGGGCCTCGACGCTGGCCACGTGCTTGACCAGGCCGAGGAGGTTGGTCCCGGTCGCCGTCAGAGGCCGGCGGGCGTCGTACTCGGACAGGCCGTCGAGCTTCCAGAGCAGCGCCTCGCGGTCCCGCCGCAGTCTCCCGTGCAGGGTGTCCTTCGCGAATTCATCGATCATGCGGCATGAGCCTGCCACGGTCCGCTCGCGCTCTCAAGATCCGGTACGTGCTCCGGCCCTGGTCCTGCCGCCCCCGCCACGGAGGTTCTTCCGGCGCGCTCGGCGGTGTACTGGCGCGCTATGCCCCGGTTCGGGGGGAGGGCGGTGTCGCGGGTCGGGAGGGGTGTTGTGCTGGGGAAGGAGCGATGAGAGCGGAGGCGAGTTCGCGCCACTCGCGCTCCGGCAGCGCCGTTTGATCGGCGCTCAGGACCTGCAGGCAGACGTGGTCGGCCCCTGCGTCGAGGTGATCCCGCACGCGGCGGCGGATCGTTTCCGTGTCGCCGTACGCGACGATCGCGTCCACCAGCCGGCGGCTCGGGCCGCCGGTGATGTCCTCGTCGCCGAATCCGAGCCTCCGGACGTTCGCCTGCTGGTGGGGCGCCATGGCGACGTATCCGGCCACGTGTGCCGTGGCCACCTCCCGGGCCCGGCCGAGGTCGGTGTCCAGGACGACGGCCTGCTCGACCCCGAGGAAGGCGTCCGGCCCCATGATCGTACGGGCCTGCGCGGTGTGCTCGACGGGCACGAAGTAGGGGTGCGCGCCCCAGGTGCGTTCGGCGGCCAGCCGGAGCATCTTCGGGCCGAGGGCGGCCAGGACGCGGCGGGGGGCCGGGTCCGGTACGGGGCCGTGGGCGGGGGTGGCGTCCATGGCGTCGAGGTAGGCGCGCATCGTGGCGAGCGCCCTGCCCCGGGCCGGGACGGGGTAGCCGTCCACCAGGTGCACCGTGTCGTCGACCCGGTGCCCGCCCAGGCCGAGGAGGTAGCGTCCGGGGAAGGCCTCACCGAGGGTGCGTGCCGCGCCGGCCGTGGCGATCGGGTCCCGGAAGGCGATGTTGGCGATGCCGGACGCGACGGTGATCCGGCGGGTCGCGGACAGCAGTAACCACGCCTGGCCCACCGTGTCGCGGCCGAAGGCCTCACCGTGCCAGATCGCCCCGTAGCCCAACTCCTCCAGCTCCGCGGCCGATTCGCGGACGCGTCCGGCGGGGTGTCCCTCGTAGGCGAAGGTCCAGATCCCGACCGGGCCGAGCCCGGTCCGTGCGTCGTCAGTCATCCCGTACTCCTCGGGCAGCTTTCCGGAGAGGTTCTCCGGTTGTGTGTCGGCTAGAATACGGAGAACCTCTCCGGTTTTCCATCCCGGGAGTCGACCGAAGGGCGGGACGATGACGAACAGGCAGGCGCGCATCCCGGTCGGGCCCGCGCGGCGTACGGACGCCCGCCTCAACCGGGAGCGCCTGGTGGCGGCGGCGCGAGAAGTGTTCGCCGAAGCCGGGCCCGGCGCGTCCCTCAACGAGATCGCCCGCCGGGCCGGGGTGGGCCCCGGCACCCTGTACCGCCACTTCCCCAACCGCTCGGCCCTGTTGACCGCGGTACTCGCGGACCGGATCGAGACACTGCACGCGCGCGCGGAGCAGCTGCTCGCCTCGGAGGACGCCGACGACGCCCTGGAGGAGTGGCTCCGGGCCTTCCTCGCCCATGCCCGGGTGAACCAGGGCATGGGCGGCGCCCTGCTGGTGGAATCGGCCGGCGAGTTGGGCTTCGACTGCCATCGACGCATCCTGGACATGGCGACCGGCCTGCTCACCCGGGCGCAACGGCGCGGAACGGCCCGCGCCGACCTGGCCGGCGACGACCTCCTCCAGCTCGTCATCGGCATCGCGCTGTCCACGGCCGGCAGCGCTCGGGCCGGGCAGCCCGAGCTGCTGCTGGACCTGGTGCTGGACGCCGTGCACGGGGCACCGCGCCGGAGGAAGCGTCCGTAGCGGGCGTCCAGGCGGCCCCGACGTGACCGTCAGCGGCCCATGAGAGCGAAGGCCCCCCAGCCGAGGTACTCGCGCCGGTACCTGGCGTAGCGGGCCGGCTCCTCGGCGAGCTCGGCTCTCAACCCGGCGGCCAGCTCGTCCTCGGGATTCCGGTCGAGCCAGCGTCGGATGTTGAGCCACTGCGCGGCCTGGTACCGGTCCCAGCTGTCCTGGTCGGCAAGCATCATCTCGACGACGTCGTAACCCAGTTCGCCGAACCGCCCGATCAGCTCGGGCAGCGGGCGGAGGTCGTCCTTGCCGCCGGCGTGGCACGCTTCGACGGTGTGCTGGTCCGGGGGATCCTGACGCCAGTACGGTTCGCCGATCAGCAGGATGCCACCGGGGCGGAGGCTGCGACGGAGCAGATCGATCGTGCCGGCCACTCCGCCGGCGATCCAGGTGGCGCCGATGCACGCCGCGAGGCCGACGGGTTCGTCCGCGACATAGCCGGAGGCGTCGCCGTGAACGAAGACCACCCGATCGGCGACGTCGAGCTCGGACGCCCGGGCACGGGCCCTGGCCGTGAACTCGGAGCTGATGTCCACTCCCGTCCCGACGATGCCGTGGGTGTGCGCCCAGGTGCACAGCATCTCGCCCGACCCGCTGGCGAGGTCGAGCGCGCGCGTCCCGGGGGCCAGGTGCAGCGCCCGCCCCAGGGCGGCCAGCTTCTCGCTGGTGAACGGGTTGTGGATGCGGTGGCTGCTCTCGCGGATGGTGAAGCTACGTGGAAGGTCCACTGTTGGGATTCCTTACGTCCGATGAGGTGATGAAGCGAGCGGGGAACGGCCTGTTGACGCTGGCCGCCGTTGCCTGGACCGTCATCACATTCACCCCATCCGGACGTGCGAACTTCCGACCTCCGCGAGGCTAGGACGCGCAGGAAACCGTGTCCATCGGTTTTCCCCGCCGCCCGCTCGGCCGTCCGCCCGGGGGAGCCGGGAGTCGGGAGCCGCGGCCGACAGGCGGGTTCTGTAGGGGTTCCGGGCGTGGGGGGGGGGGGGGGGGGCCCGGCCCCCCCCCCGCCCCGGGGGGGGGGGGGCGGGAGGGGGGGCGGTGTAGGTGGGGGGGCGGGGGGGGGCGGGGGGGGTGAGCGACGCGG
>NZ_JBEPAM010000060.1:0-44187 GCF_040298605.1 Kitasatospora sp. NPDC001527
GGGAGGAGTTCGCCGCCGTCGGTCGGCTGACCGGCAGCCGGAGTGCAGCCGCCGCGCTCGCCGACCGGTTGCGCCACCGCCTGCATGCGGAGGGCAGCGCCCTGGTGACCGACCCGGTCGGCTGGCTGCTCGCCAAGGGCCTGCCGCAGCAGGCCGGCTGCTCGCACCCGGCGTGCGATGACGGGATCCGCCTGGACACCCGCACCGGTTGCGTGAACTGCGAGCAGCAGCTCACCGACCGCCGTACCGCCCACCAGGCCCTGGTCCGCGAAGCCGTCGCCCAGCTACCGGCCGGGACCGACTCCGCGCAGCGGCGTGCCGCGGTCGACGCCCACCTGCACCGGCACGCGATGCTGCGCGCCGAGCAGCAGGTGGTCGACCGCCGGCGGGCCGAGCAGCGGCGCGCCGAGGCCGAGGTTCGCCGGGCCGAGCGGAAGGCGCGGGCCGAGGCCGCGGAGGCGGCGCGTCGGGTGCTGCCGTGCGAGGACTGCGGCACCGAGCGGGCGGGTGGGCTGTGCGGGTCGTGCTGGGCCCTGCGCTTCATGCGCACCGTGGTGGGCGAGTGCGTGGACCTGGCCCTCGCCGCCTGCGCCGACCTTGCCGACCACCGCGACGTCAATGCCGTCGCCCGCCGTACCGAGGCCGAGCTGCGCGCGGCGATGGCCGCCGCACGACCGGCCGGTGTTGGCCGCGAGGACGGTCTCGGATCCGACCTGCAGGCCGCCCGGGACGCTGTCGCCGCCTACCGCGCCGACACGCTCGCGCGGCTGGCCCGTACGCCGTTGGCCGACGCCGAGGCCGACCTCGCCCACGGCACCGCGCTGCGCGCCGCCCGTCACCGCCTCACCGCCCGGGCCGTCGCCGAGGCGGCGGCCGAGCTGGCCCGCGCCACCACGGCCCGGTACCTGCTCCTCGAGCGCCTGGAGACCGTGCGGGTGCTGCGCGAGCGCGCCAGCCAGCTCCGCTCGACCGCAACCGCCGCCGCCCCGCTTCGCGAGGCGGTGAACGCCTGATGACCCCGACCACCGGTGCCGATCTCGCCCGCACCGCGCTGCGCGCCGCCCGCCAGACCGCCCGCAACCACGGCAACACGCCCGCCCCGCGGACCGCCCGAGCGGCCCGGCCGGCCACCGCCGCACGGCGTGGCCCGCGCGAGCCCGAGCCGATCGCCGACGTCTTCCTTGCCCTGGTCGCCGCCCACGGCTGGACTCTGGGCACCGCCGGCGGAGGCCTGCGCGACCACTGGCCCGCCATCGTCGGCCCCGATGCCGCCGCCCACTGGCACCTCGCCGGCTACGACCCCACCACCCGCCGCCTGCGCGTGACCGCCGACTCCCCGGCCTGGGCCGCCCAGCTCCGCTACCAGACCCGACACATCCTCACCGCCCTTGAGCAGCTGCGGCCAGGCACCGTCACCGCTATCGACGTCCGCGTCGGCCCTTCACCGCAGCCCGACCAGGACCCCGACGAGCGGCCGGCCCCCCGCCCCGCACCGACGCCGCCGGCCCGAAACCCGCTCGCCGACCACACCGCCTACCAGGAACTACGCCGCCAGATACGCAAGCAGGCCCTCGCCCGCCAAGCCGCGCTCGAAGCCGCCCCGCCCGCCGACCCCGGCGGGCACGACCGCCAGCAGCGTGAACGCCACCGCGCAGCGCGCGCCGTCTGGGCCGGGGCGCTCCCGCTGCGCAACGCTCGCCAGCCGTAGCCGGCTCCCGCCCGCGGTGCCGCGTGACCCCGATCGCCCGAGCCACCACCCTGATCGAGAGGACCCAGCCGTGAACAGCACCGACATCAACGCCCGGCTTGACTCGCTCCAGGTCGCCGCGACAGGCCTGATCACCGACTACTCCGACCTCGGCACCCGCGGCCACCTCGCCGACCACCCGGACACCGTCGACCACCGACTCGGCCTGGTCGTGGAGATGCTCGCCACAATCCAGGCCGCCGTCCACGCCGAGCGCGCCGGCGGCCAGTGGCCCGCGCTGCGGGCCCACCCGGGCGCCGAACACGACCATCGCACCGCCGAATACACCCACCACCGGTGCGACTGCCAGCACCGCCCCCACGGCGGACCACGCGACAGCGACGACCCGATCTGGATGTGACCACCGGCCCACCAGCCCGCGCCCCGTACCGGTGCTGCGCGACCAGACCGGCTCCACCACCCGCCCGCCGACCGCTACCGTCAACCCTGCGGCCCTCCGTCACGGCGGCCGCCATCCAGGAGGAGGACAAGGTGACCACCCAGCCCGACCACCAGGCCCCGGCCACCCCGAGGCCGGCCACCCTGCACGAGCTGCGCACCGCGCTGTCCCGCTACGGCCTGCCCGGCGACCGCGAGCGGTTCGAGCAGGCCCTGGCCGCCGCCCTCGACGCCTCCCCCATCGGCGACCTCGCCGCCGTCACCGAGGTCATTGCCACCTACCGCCACCGCCTCACCCTGCGCACCAACGAACAGGCCATGGCCTCCCTCGCCGCGCCGATCGGCGGCCAGCAGTGGACCCCCGCCGCCGACGTGTTCGCCCGGCTCCGTGCCGCCGGCTGCGACCGGTGACCGACCAGCCCGAACAGCCGACCCCGCTGCACGTCTTCCTCTCCGACGCCGCCGAGCAGGCCCTCGCCGCGCTGCGCCCCGGGGAGCTGGACGCGGTCGAGAAGCTCGTCGAGCGCCTGGCGGTCTTCCTGCGGCTCGGGATCCCGGTGCCCGGCGGCACCGACCCCGAGGTCGACGACTACACCGCCCGCACCGACCCGGCCCCCGACTCCGGCGACCGCATCAGCGTCGTGTATCGCCTGCACGAGGGCATGTCGGCGGTTTTCGTGACGTGGGTGATCGCCGGGCCGTGAATCCCGGATCAGCACCCGCCTCGGGAGATGGCCGGGGCCCTCACGCTCGTCGAATCCCAGATCAGGGACCTTTCAACGTCGGCTTTCGAGGTCTAGCATTCCCGGCACGGCGGCCCCACCACAGCACCACCGGGCCGCCGCGCAGAGCGGCCGCGCCCATGTCCTCCCCGGCGCTGTCCGCCTCCCACCGGCCGGTCCCGCGGAACACCCCCCTTGCCTCCCGGGGCCGGCCGGTCTGCGTCTTCGGCGGGCCGGGCGGCCTCAGCCACCGGTCGAGCTGCTCGGACCGGTGGTCCTGGCGGGCAGGCGACGCCTCGGTGATCTCGGCCGGGTGGCCTGGCACGTCGCTGGATGCGCCGGCGGTGGTCATTGGGGGGTGAACAGGCCCCGGCCGGGGAGGAAGACGGCGTTCGCGGGGACGCGGTACGGACCGACGAGGCCCTCGACGATCGGATCGGCGGTGCCGGGGACCTGGCACAGGCGCACCCGGCCGCGGCCTGGCCGTAGTGCGCCGCGATCTGTGGGCGCTGCTGCGCCGCTGCTTCCCCGGGGCGAGCTCCGGCGCGTGCGCGGTCGCGGCGAACGAGCTGCGGGCCGCGATCTCGGCGGCGCTCACCGCCGACACCCGCAGACCGATCGAGCCGCACGACCGGCAGTGGACGGTGGAGAGCGTCCTCACCACCGTGGTCGCCGGGCTGCTGACGGAGCGGAACCTGCGGGCTGGCGCCGTTGCCGACGTGAGCGCGCTCCACGAGGTAGAGGACGGCATCTTCCCGGCCTGCCGGGTGCTGAGCCCCTGCCCGACCCTGCGGGCCGTCACCGGAAGCGGAGATCACCCACCGACCGCCCAGCGTCCGTAAACGATCAGCAGCGGCCCTGACGGGCCTGTGGGCCCATTGGGTGCCGGGAGGGCCCACAGGCCGTCAGAGGGGCCTTCGCGCCCATCGCCTGATCGGTGGGTCAAGGTGTCGAATGTCGATACAGGCCCGCCGCTCGCCCAGCATCATGAGACCGATCAGGCAGCAGACGGTGGCCGTCCGGCCGCCGGAGACGGAGAGGGATCCATGAGCAACAGCAGCGAACTCAAGGACCTGCACGAGGCAATGGTCGTCTACCTCACAGCGGTCGCAGTGGGGCTGCTGCACGACGGCGACCCCGTCGAGACCATCCGCCCCTACCCCGAGAAGCCCGGCACCGATGACCCCGAGTCCGAAGGTGAGGCGAGTCTCTACTTCGGCCGCGCCTACTACACCCGCCACTTCGGCGCCGACGTGATCGACGGCTCGCTGTACTGGGACACCCTGTCGGGCTGGCGTCTGACTATCGAGCGCCTCGGCGAGGATGGGAAGAATCTCGACGAGGACTACTGGATGGGCAAGGGCCTGGTGCCTGACCCGCGCGCCGTCGCCAACTTCCTGACCGCGGCGAAAGTGGACCTCGAAGGAGCGGGCAGCCCGGAGACCCCCTTCTACCGCGACCGAGGCCAGGACATTCCGGCCCTGACCGCGCGGCTGAACACCTACGCGGACAACCTCGTCGGCCATGAACCGCCGAGCTTCCTGCCCGCGCGGCCCCTCAACATCTTCCGGCACCAGCGTACCCTCAAGCGCAGCGACGTCGTTGCCGAAGCCCTCACTGCCGGCGGCGACACCCTGCGACTGGTGCCCCTCACCGAGGGCGAGGTGAAAGCAATCGGGCGGCTCGCCGAGTGGGCAGAACCCCTCGGGCTCTACCCCCAGCCGGACTTCCTTCGACTCCTCGCCAGCGACCTGACGGACCGGTACACCCGCATCAGCAGCACCGCACGCAGCGAGGTACCCGACCTCGCCACCGCCCATCGCACCGCCCAGGCAGCCGCCGTCACCCACCTGGAGAAGAACCCCGGCTGACACGATCAGCAGCAGCAGCCCCGTGGGTCTGTCTTCAACGGCCTCCGTTGGCCCCACCCATTGTCGGCGGGGCCAACGGAGGCCGGGCGGCTTCCAGGGACCGTTCACACCCGGGCACCCCGGCGGCACCGCCCTCAACGAGATCGGCGAGCACTACTACGGCCGCCACGCGCCCCGGCGCGGCAAGGGTCTCAACATCGACGTCACGCTCAGCCGGGAGGAAACCCGGCACGGCGCCACAGTGCCGCTGCGGCGGAACGCCTGGAGCACCTGCCCCGACTGCGCCGGTGACCCCCGCCGCCAGGACAACGGCTGGTGCTCACTGTGCCGCGGGACCGGCCTCGTGCCCAAGCGCGTCCAGGAGCACCAGGTCGGCTTCCCGGCCGGCCTTCGCGAAGGACAGCGCGTCCGGCTCCGCGGCCTGGGCGAGCGGGGCGCCAACGGCGGGGAGAACGGCGACCTCTACGTCACCGTGCACATCGTGCCCTGACCGGGCGCCGGCCAGCTCCTGAGTCGGCCCCTTGATCTCCCCGCCCAGTCGGTGGCCGACGTGCCCTTCCGCCTCGGCCGGGACGGGCGGCAACCACAACGGCGTTGCGGTCGACAGCGGACAGGGTGGCTAAGCGCGGTGCGCTCCGCTACCGCACCCTGGCCAGCGCCCGGATGCGCTGGACCATCCACTGCCGCCTGCCCTGCGCCGCCGGATCCGACGGCAGGGCCGTGGCCGGCCCTGCCGTCGGCCCGTCCCCGCACCGGCCCAGGCCGTGGCCGGCCCGGGCACTGGGCAGTTGCCCCCGGTAAAGGTGGTGGCCAGTGCCTGCGCCTGGCCAGGCTGCCTGCCGGCACGACCATGACCAAGCACTCCGACCTGGCCCTCCTTCCAGGCGGTTGCAATCCCACCACCCACCTCACGAAGAAGTTGCAGTCCACCTGGGAGCGCTCACCGGACCAACTGGGCGCCCGTATCCACCTGTTCGGCCTTGGTGCCGACAGCTTCGGAGCACGGCTGCCAGGGGCCCTGAACGCCTACGGGAAAGGGCGGCTAGGACCTGGTTCCGGTGCCAACCGACTTCTGTGGTTGGTGCAGTGACCTCCCCCTACCCCTGTCAACAGACCATGTGGAACCCAACCCGGGCGGTGGCATTAGCGCACCAAGGCGGAACGGCGGGTATGTACTGGACAGGGATGTGAGGTCCCAGCAGTCACGATTGCGGTCACCCACTGAGTTTGCGCGGCGTCGGGGCGGGCCTTTTTTGTAAGAGGACGCTCGCGTGAATGTGCCTCTGACCTGCGAACTTGGAAAATCAAAGGTATGGCCTAGTCGACACCAGAGGTGTTCTGGTGTCACTGGAAGCCCACATTCGCACCCAATGTATCGCAATGCTGCGAAACATTGAATTGGGGGCGGATGCACCACGAGATGGCCCGCGTGATCACCTGACCTGCCCGGATGAGTTCCCCCGTGAGAGCCCGGCTACCCACCCGCGACACGCACTTCGCACCTCCGCGCAGAATCCTTCGCACCATCGCGAAGAACATGTAGCCTGCTGCCGACACGAGCAAAGGATCAGGGCCTTGGCACAGGCAGAAGCAGGGCGCGGCAACACCCGCAGGCAGGCGTCCGAGCGCACTCGGCGACCGAAGCTGCAGCCAGCCGGCCCCCAGAACCAGCGCGACCTCGCCTCCGAGATCGTCCGCGGCTACGCCGGGCACCTCCCCGACGGCGTTTACGAAGCCCGCACCAGGTTCTACCGCCGCGCACCCCACGAAGTACTCGGCTCCGACGGCTATGCCCTCCTCAGCCGCTACTTCGCCCGCTACGTCCTGCCCCAGGCACTGATGTCCGGCGAGATGACCAGGCTCCAGTGCGCCGTGCTGTCGAACATCGTCGGCAGGGCCGAGCGCGGCGTCTGCCACGCCATCCAGCGCGAGATCGCCGAGGAGATCGGCACCAGCCGCTCCAGCGTCAGCCCCGCCCTCAAGCACCTCGCCGCCCGCAACTACATCCGCAGCGTCGGCCGGGGAGTCTGGCAGCTCAACCCCCTCATCGCGTACAAAGGCAACGGGGACGAGCAGCAGACGTTCCTCGCCGAACTCCGGGCACTCGCCCTGGAGAACGGATTCCCTGACATCATCGGACTGGCAGCCCTCCAGACCGGGAACAAGGAGTCGACAGCATGCTGATGGTCACCGACCTGTTCGGGATGCTGCCGCGCCTCGAACTGACCCCCACCGCGACGAACGTCCTGTCCGTCATGGTCCGCCACCAGAACCCCGGCGGAGTCGTCCCCCTCACCCAGCAGGACATCGCCGAGGAACTCCAGATCCTCCCCTCCGTCGTCAGCCGCGGGATGACCCTCCTCGTCGAGCGCGGCCTCGTCCTGCGCAAGGGCTACCGCTACCGCCTCCACCCCGCCATCGCCGGCTACAACTCCGAACTCGAGATGCAGGCCGCCATGACCCGCGCCGCCCGAGAAGGCGTGCCGCCCATCCTGATCCCCGACTACCAGGCCGCCCCGCCCAAGGCCGGCCGAACCCGGCTGCGCGCCGTCGGCTGACCGTTCATGTCGGGCCCCAGAACTACGGTGCACGGCAGAAACCCAGCGCTGTAGGACAGGCGGAGGATGGCGCAGCCGACAGAGAAATTCGTCTACCTGATCACCGCCGCGAGCAGCCGGACGGCGAAGATCGGGCGCAGCACCGACCCGGAGAGCCGACTGGCGGCCCTCCAAGCCGGATCGCCTGTGGCACTGCTGCTGGCAGCGACGTTTCCTGGCGGGCCGCGGTTGGAGCGGCATCTCCATAAGGCGTTCGGCAGGTACCGGATCCACGGGGAGTGGTTCGACTTCGGCGACCAGGATCCTGTCGCGGAGGTCGTCGCAGCGGTCGAAGCGTACGAGCCCGAGCCGGGGCACGAGGATCGGGCGGGGCGGTTCCGGGACCCGGGGCCGGCGTTACACACGCTGGCCCTAACGGGTGGGGAATGGGCGATGATCGACTGGATCCGCGAGCACGGTGGAGCCCGGTCTGCGATCCGGGTTGCCCCCGAGGTGGTTGCGCCAGACATCCTTGCCAGCACGACGACCGTCAAGGTCGCCCTTGCTCGCCTGGTCCGGCTCAACATCCTCTTGAAGACGGGCCCGCGGAGTGGTGCTTACCAGCTCAACCCCCGCAGGTTCTGGGAGGGGAGCGGTGCGGCTCAGTCCGCCGCGTGCCGCCGGGTGAATGCGCCGCCCATCGCCGCAGACGAGAAGGCCAGGGCGTTCTTCACACGACAGCGGTAGTGATCGGCGTTGCGCTGGAAGGCGCCAGCGAGAGTGTGGACCCAAACGGTCTGTGGAGAGCGATGCCCGCAGCGTCAGTTCGGCCAGCGGTAGCTGCGGCTTGAAGGGGATTCCGCCAACCCGGTCCGGTCCGGGCTGCGAGACTGGTGATCATGACTGACCGCCGCAGGCTCTCCCTGCGCTTCTCCGAGCCCGCCGTTGGCGCTCCCGTTCCTGCCCAGTCCGGCGGGCGCCAGTTGTTGCCGGTCGAGCAGGGCGCCGACTTCCGCCAGCCGCCCGGCGAGACCGCGGCCGCGCCTGCACCGGCCCGGCGTCCACTCGCGGCTGGCGGCCTGACCTTCTCCGACCCGGACCGGCAGATCTGACCGGTCCGACGGTCGCCGCCGCAGGCGTGTGGGTTTCTACCAGCCGTCCATCGCCCGCACTTCGCCGGAGATCGCGTAGCGGCGGCAGGCGAGGATCTCCTCGGTGGTGATGCCGATGTCGTTGGCGAGTCGGGCGAGGCCGGCGTCTTCGGCCAGGCGGTCGGAGACGTAGGCCGGTACGACTTCGAGGGCGAGCGCACCGATGCCGAGCTGGGCGGCGCGCTGCTGGGTGATGGCGTCGCGGCCGGTGGTGACGTGGCGGTGCCAGGCCTCGGTGGTGATGCCGTTGGGGGTGCGAAGCTGCCTGCCCCGGGGCGGTTTCTGGCTCCACCGCCTCGTTCCGGCGCACACGCAGAATCTAGGTCGCCATGGAGGCTTGGGCGATAGGGTTCCGGGCCATGACGACCGTTCCGCGTTCCCGCTTCTCCGTGAGGCTGGGCTTGGCCGAGGATGACGACGAGGCGCCTTACGAAGGGGTACCCCGGCACCTTCTTCAGCCGCTCCAGCGCTGGGTCCGCCGCCACTTCAGCTCCAGCGAGGATGACGACGCCGAAGACATGTGCCTGTGTCTACGCATCGCAGTTCCGTCTGGTGGCAATCCCACGCTTGTGCTGACGGTCATGGACGGCATGGACCTCCTGGACGTGGTGGACGCGATTCTGGCGCACGAGGATGAGGACATGGGCGGGGACCCCGACGGCGAACTCGCCCGGGTTCTGGATGGTGGGGGGTCGGCCTACCGGGTCAACGACGAGGGCAACGGCCTGGAGGAGCGCGTGACGCCTGCGGTCCGGGAAGCGGTGCGCACCACAGTCGCGGACGCGAACGATCTGTCGGCGGCAGGCTCGGCGGGCGACCACCTGGCGATGGCCTGGCAGGCCGCCTACGGCCTGGGCCCGGACCCGGTACGGGTCTACAGCGAAGCGATCAAGG
Organism: Kitasatospora sp. NPDC001527; assembly: GCF_040298605.1. Taxonomy (NCBI): domain Bacteria; kingdom Bacillati; phylum Actinomycetota; class Actinomycetes; order Kitasatosporales; family Streptomycetaceae; genus Kitasatospora; species Kitasatospora sp. NPDC001527. The sequence goes on from NZ_JBEPAM010000060.1 coordinate 9,322, forward strand.
CGGTGGAGTGCGCCGCGCACGCGGTGGTACAGCCCAACCATGCCCGGGCGACGCTGGGCACCATGCTCGGCGAGCTGCGCTCGAAGCCGCAGCTGTTCACTACTGCCGTACCCGGGTCACAGGGGATCGGCGTGATGGAGGTGATGATGAGCACGCTCTGGGACGGACAGACGTCCCGGCACGGCAAGCAGAGCCCGACCCGTCCCCGAGACGCTGGAGTCGGCCCGTGCTGCCGTGCACCTGGCTGCTGTCTTGGTTCAGTGGTTCACCTCGGGTGCCATAGCTCGGCTGCCGTAACGGGCAGGGAGCTGTAGGGGCTGCTCGTCAAGGGCCTGCCGCAGCAGGTCGGTTGCACGCACCCGGCGTGCGACGACGGGATCCGCCTGGACACCCGCGCCGCCTGCGAGCAGCAGCTCGCCGACCGCCGTACCGCCCGCCAAGCCCTGGTCCGCGAAGCCGTCGCCCAGCTCCCGGCCGGAACCGACCCTGCCCAGCGGCATGCCGTGGTCGATGCCCACCTGCACCGGCACGCGATGCTGCACGCCGAGCAGCAGGTGTTCGACCGACGGCGGGCCGAGCAGCGACGCGCCGAGACCGAGGTTCGCCGGGCCGAGGCTGCGGAGGCGGCGCGCCGGGCGCGGCCGTGCGAGGACTGCGGCACTGAGCGGGCGGGTGGATTGTGCGGGTCGTGCTGGGCCGCCCGGTGGCCGAGGCGTGGGGCCGGTGCGGCTGGGGGCGCGCGTCTGCCCGCCGTCCGTCCCCAGCTTCGTCCGGGGCCAGGAGACCGAGCGCCGGTACGGGGTGGTGGCGGGGCTGGGGGTTTGCGGATTGGCTGAGAGGTCTTGTGTACGGGTGCGGCGAATCAGGCCGGGCTGTTCGGTGGTGGGACTATAGGGGGCGCCTACGGGTGGTAGAGCGCGTGGGCGCGTGCCATGTCCGTAGGCCCGTCTTGGCCGATGTGGAAGAAGTGGCTCATCTGCCATGCCTGCGTGCTGCGGGCTTGCCGGCTGGCCGTGGTCACCCACGGCGGGTAGACACGGAATCCTCTTTTCCCGCCGGAGCTGTTGCGGGAGACGATGCCACGCTCGCACAGCGCCTCGCGCGGGAACACGAACTGACCGAAGCCGTTGTCGTCGCGGCTGCTGATGACGAAGAGATCCACCTCGTCTTCGGCGTCGAAGGGACGGATCGGCCCCTCCCCGGACCGCCGCCACACGGTGACGAACTGGCCCACCTTCGTCGGGGTGGTCTTGGCCACGCGGAACCGGACCGAGCGGCCATCGACCGTGAATCCGCAAGCCGCGTATTCGCTACCCTCCGGCTCGACCACCGGCAGCGAACAGACGAAACCGCCCGGGTCGTACGCCAGTGCCTTCGCCGCCAGCAGGTCACCGTGAAGCCCCGCCCACGGCTGATTCGTCACCATCCCGTCATCCTCCCATCGCGACCGCCGGCCAGGCGCTGCGCCCCGGGATGGTGTCGAACAAGGTGAGCCGGCAGACGCTCGGCGACCTCCAGGGATACGGCCTGGTCGCCTCAGACGGCAACACCAGGGGACCGGCGCAAGACGTGGCGGCCGGATCCGGCCCGTGCGCGCGGGGAGCGACCCTTTGCCGTCCGGACCTTGGCAAAGTCCGGACGGTCCGGCCCGTGCGTGCAGAGAGCGACCTGTGCCGAGGTGGGCTTCGATCGACGACGGTTCGGCCGACGACCGGCCCGTGCACACAGGGAACGAGCGACCCAGTATTTAGAGGACGCAGCTGTTAGTCCGGCCTGTGCGCGCAGGGAGCGACCCGAGGGAACCACCCCGACTCCGGAGGCGGTCCGGCCCGTGTGTGTGCGGGGAACGGCCCTCACGCCCCCTGCGTGAAGGTGTGGCCGTCTCCCCTCGCCACCGCCGACCGGCCGCAGCCGGCTCCCGCCTGTGGTGCCGCGTGAGGCCGCCGACCGTCCGTACGTCCCAGGGCGAGTAGCCTCGCAGCAGACGAGAAAGGGAGCGTTGCCATGAGTCAGCCCGTGCACGACGGAGTCGAGCTGATCCCCCGGCCCGAGCAGAGTCCGGCCGCGCTGAAGGCCGCGCTGGCCGTCGTCGCCGCGGACCGTCTCCCCGAGATGATCGACGGGCAGACGAAGGCAATGGCCGAGGCCATCACGGCCGGGAGCGTCCAGCCGATCCGCTCGTTCGTGGCGCACTGGGCCGCCGTCGTGGAGATCGAGCGGCACCCCACCACCGCCCAGGCCTGGCACCGGGCGAACTACCTCGCCAACCACGCCGGCACCGTCCAGGAGTGCCGCGAGCACGCCACCACCGTCGCCGAGCTCTACCGCGCCGCCTACGCGGCGGTGAACGCGTGACCTGGAGCTGGGAGTACCTCCCCAGCGAGCAGCACGTCACCGCCGGCGCCCCGGCCAGCTTCCTCGCCGCCGTCGAACAGCGGGCTGTGGAACTCGTCCGCGCCGCCGAAGCGCTCTACCTGGACGGCACCTCCTCCAGGGCAGCGGCGAGCCGATGCGCTACCTCGACGTCGCCGGCGGCCTGCTCGCCTACTACGTCGTCCCCCGCCTGGAGCTCGTCGTCGTCTGCCAGGTCACGCCCCCGCCCACGACCTGACCCCCTGGCCCAGGCGCCGGATCGTGGCCGCAGTGCGGGAGGAGCTCGTCGCCGTCGGCCAGCTGCCCGGTAGCCTGAGTGTGTCCGCCGTGCTCGGGTGGCCAGCTGCGGCACCGCCTGCGTGCCGAGGGCGGCAGCGCCCTGGTGGCCGACCCGGTCGGCTGGCTGCTCGCCAAAGGCCTGCCGCAGCAGCCGGCTGCAACCACCCGGTGTGCGACGACGGGATCCGCCTGGACATCCGCGCCGCCCGCGTGAACTGCGAGCAGCAACTTGCCGACCGCCGTACCGCCCACCAGGTCCTGGTCCGCGAAGCCGTCCGCCAAAAGCCGACGCCGCCCAGCGGCGTGCCGCAGTCGACGCCCACCTGCACCAGCACGCGATGCTGCGCGCCGAGGGAGTTCGCCGGGCCGAGCGGCGGGCGCGGGTCGAGGCCGCCGAGGCGGCGCGCCGCGCGTTGCCGTGTGAGGACTGCGGCACCGAGCGAGCGGGTGGGCTGTGCGGGTCGTGCAGGGCCCTGCGTTCCGTCCTCCGAGGTCAGTGAAGAGTATGTCCGCGTTCTCGAGGTCAGGGTGGTGCGCCACTCGGGGACGGCGCTGTCGATGATCTCCTGGAGACCGGCGAGCATGAGTTCGGTCATGGGGAGACTCCTTTCCGGCGGTGCACGATCCCGCCCGGAGGCCGGACGGGCACTTCCGGGGGATCGGGCTTCCATTGCACGCCCGCCGTCCCGCCGCCGGTAGCCCGGCGGAGGGTCCGGAACGTTGAACGTCGGCGGGCGTTGCGCTGCCCGACCTGTCCTGTCTGCCCCATCTGTCGCACCGGCCGCATGCGCGCACTGGGCGCCACCCCAGCCACGGCGAGGCTCCCCGGAGGAGCGGTCGGGCTGTCGGACGGTCCGACCGCTTCGCAGGGGAGCCTTGGACGTTCCCCGGAGGTGCCGTCAGGTAAGGGGGATGGGTTCGTACCGTGCCTGGAAGAAGCGCAGGTGGCGCGGTTCGTAGGTGAAGCGCAGGCCGTGGGTGATGGCGCGGCGTTCGCGGTGCAGGCCGATGGCGGCGTCGGCGACGGCGTCGAGGTGGGCGCGGGTGTAGACGCGGCGGGGGACGGCGAGGCGGACGAGTTCCAGGGCGGGGGCGCGGTTCTCGCCGGTCTCGGGGTCGCGTCCGGCGGAGACGATGCCGCGTTCGACGCCGCGGATGCCCGCGTGGAGGTAGAGCTCGGCGAGCAGGGTCTGGGCGGGGAAGAGGCGTTGGGGGATGTGGTCGAGGATGGTGGCGGCGTCCAGGCAGACGCAGTGCCCGCCGATGGGGCGGACCACGGGGACTCCGGCGTCGATGAGGCGCTGGCCGAGGTAAGCGACCTGGGCGATGCGGGCGCGGATGCTGTCCTCCTGGACGGATTCGGCGATGCCCTGGGCGATGGCCTCCATGTCGCGGCCGGCCATGCCGCCGTAGGTGTGCATGCCCTCGTAGAGGACGACCAGGCCGCGTGCCTGCTCGGCGAGGTCGGGGTCGCGCAGGCCGAGCCAGCCGCCGATGTTGGCGAAGCTGTCCTTCTTCGCGGACATGGTGGCGCCGTCGGTCAGGTCGCACATCGCGTGCAGGATGTCGGCGATGGTGCGGTGTCCCCACCCGGGTTCCCGCTGTTGGACGAAGTAGGCGTTCTCCACGGCGCGGGCTGCGTCCAGGACGACCATGATGCCGTGGTGGGCGGTGAGTTCGCGGACGCGGGTGAGGCAGTCCATGCTGACGGGCTGGCCGCCGGCCATGTTCACCGGCGCCCCGACGCACACGTACGGGATGGTGTCGGCGCCGACCTCGCCGATCAGCTTCTCCAGCTTGGCCAGGTCGATGTCGCCTTTGAAGGGGCTCTCGTCGGCGGGGTCGTGGGCGGCGTCGACGATGACGTCGTGGAAGGTGCCGCCGTTGAGCTCCTGGTGGGCGCGGGTGGTGGTGAAGTACATGTTGCCCGGGATGTGGTGGCCGGGGCGGATGAGGAGGCGGGAGAGGAGGTTCTCCGCGCCGCGGCCCTGGTGGACGGGGATGACGTGCTCGTAGCCGTAGTGGGCGCGCACCGCGTCCCGCAGTCGGTAGAAGCTGGTGGCGCCGCAGTAGGACTCGTCTCCGCGCATCATGGCGGACCACTGCAGGTCGGACATGGCGTTGGTGCCGGAGTCGGTGAACAGGTCGATGTAGACGTCCTCGGCCCGTAGCAGGCACGGGTTGTACCCGGCCGCGCGCAGGGCGCTCTCGCGTTCCTCGCGGGTGGTGGTGCGCAGCGGCTCGACCATCTTGATCCGCCAGGGCTCCGCCGGGTATACGGCCGTCATGGGTACCTCCTGCTGGGGAGTTGGGTCGGGGTCGGCGGTGTGGTGTGCGGTTGGCCGTGGCTACTTGATGGCGGTGACGATGCCGTGCGGCGTCCAGGAGGCAGCGGTGGTGCGGGTGATGGTGGCCGGGTCGAATCCGGCCTCGGCCAGCCACTGCTCGTACTGGCGCCAGGGGTAGATCATGCCGCCGCGGGCGGGCAGGGAGGCGAAGTAGACGCTGTCCAGGGCGGCCATGAGCGGGCCGTCGCCCCGGTCGTCGGAGAAGGAGTTGAAGATGACCACCTGGCCGCCCTCGGGCAGGGCCTTGTGGGCCTGCTGGAGCAGGGCGAGGTTCTCGTGGGGTTCCCAGATGACCAGTTGGTGGGCGAACAGCACGCAGTCCGCCGCCGGGAAGGGCTCCTGGAACATATCGCCCTCGCGTACGGTGATCCGGTCGGCGAGCCCGCTCTCCTCGATTCGCCGGCGTGTAAGGGGCGCGGTGGCGGGGATCTCCAGGATGGTGATCCGCAGGTGGGGGTGGGCGCGGGCGAGCGCGATGGAGTTCACCGCGTCGCCGCCGCCCACGTCGAGCACCGTCTCGGCTTGTGCGAAGCCCTCATGTGCCAGCAGGAGGGGGTTGGACAGTTCCGACCAGGCGCGCATGTAGCGGTAGAAGACGCGTTCGAGCTCCGGGTTCTCGGCGAACCGGTGGTACAGGTCACGGCCGGTACCGCGGATCCGGCGCAGCCCGATGTTGGTGTTGTGTCGCAGCGACTCGGTGAAGTCGGCCTGCGCCTCGTAGACGATGTGCGCCTCGAAGGCCACCACGTTGGCGAAGCGTGGCCACTGGCCGTCGGCGAAGAGCCCCTCGACGGCGGGGGCGTTGCGGTAGCGGCCGTCGTCGTCGCGGACGGTCAGGCCGAGTGCGGTCGTACCGAGCAGCAGGATGTCGGTGGCGCGTGCGGCGAGCGACAGTTCGTGGCCCACGTCCTCCCCGGTGCGGCCCGGGCGGTCGCGCAGCAGGTCGAACAGGCCGAGTTCGCACCCCGCGTTGAGGTACTGGAAGGCGGCGTGCCCGAAGAGCACCGGTGTCAGGTCCTCCAGGGCCATGGCCGGCGCCGGGTTCGTGGTCACGGGTGAGTCCTTCGGGAGTGGCGGCGGACGGTTGGGGCAGGGGTCAGGGCCGGATCCTGCGTGCGACGAGCGCACCGGTGGTGGGCGCCCCGTCCAGGGCGAGCACGCGCTCCGTCACCAGACCCTGATCCCGTAGCCAGGCGGTGTACTCGCCCGCGGTGTAGTTGCGGCCCCAGGTCTCCACCAGCATGTTCAGGCTCATCAGGGCGGCCGGGACGGGGCCGCGCTTGTCGTCGTCGACGAACGACTCGCAGATGATCAGTTTGCCGTTCTCCGGAAGTGCCTCGGCGCAGGCGGCAAGGATCTTCCGGGCGTCCGTCTCGCCCCAGTCGTGCAGGATGTTCGAGAGCAGCACGGCGTCGTGACCCTTCGGGAGGGGTGTGGTGAAGAAGTCGCCGCCGACGAGGTCGATCTGCTTCTCCAGGCCGGCCGCGGCGATGCGGGGGCGGGTGAGTTCGCAGACGAATGGCAGGTCGAAGACGGTGACCCGCAGGCTGGGGTGGTGGCGGCACAGTTCGACGGCGAAGGCGCCCCCGCCGCCGCCCACGTCCAGAACGCGCCGGATGGCGGTGAAGTCCTGGGACTCGGCGAGCCGGCGGGCGGTGAACGCGGACAGGGCGTGCATGCCCTCCCAGAAGTGCTCCAGCATCACCGGGTCGTCCGGCGCGAACAGCGATTCCTGGCGCACCGGGTCCCAGCTGACGGGGTGGTTGCCGCGCAGGGAGTCCGCCAGCTTGAGGTAGGCGGGGTACTCGTGCCGGTCCACGACCGTCACCCAGCCCCCGAAGTAGTACGGCTTGCCGCGCACCAGGAACTCCTCGGACATCTCCGAGTTGCGGTACGTTCCCGCGTCGTCGCGCCGCAGCAGTCCGAGTGCGGTGCAGGCGGTGAGCAGCAGCTCGGCGGGCCGGTCGTCGATGCCGTGCCGTGCGGCGAAGCGCGCCACGGTGGTCGTGGTGCCGGACAGTTCGGTGAACAGACCCAGCTCGGTGGCCAGGGCGAGCGCTTTGAACGCGTGCACCCCGAACGTGAGGTTCAGCAGGGGCAGTGGCACGGCCTGGGTACTCATGGGGGTCCTCCGGAGAGCGTCGGACACCGCACGTACGCGGGCGGAGGTGTCCGCACCGGCCTTCTCAATGTACTGCGCGGTGGCCTGCGTCGCGCGACCGCGCGAACACAGGGCGCAGGCGTCCGCGCCCTTGCCCGCCGGGACCGGCAAGGCCAGGATGGGCGGGCAGACGGCGTGCGCGGGCCTTCGGGGTGGCGCGGTGGGGCGGCGGCTGCGGAGTTTTGGCGAGGCAGTGACCATGACCGGAAGCCGCCCACCCAACCACCGGCTGCGGGCCCTGCTCGACGAAGCGGCGCTGAGCGGGGAGGGCCTGGCCCGGGCCGTGAACCGGGCGGGCGTGGAATGCGGCCTCGTCCTGCGCTATGACCGGACCTCGGTGAGCCACTGGCTCGCCGGCTCCCTCCCCATGGAACCGGTGCCCGGGCTGCTCTGTGAGGTGCTCTCCCGGTGGCTGGGCCGCCCGGTGGCCCCCGAGCACGCCGGCCTTGCCCGGCCCGCCGCCCCGGTCCCGGAGGGCGGTGACCGCCCGGCCGCGGCCGACGTCCTGGCCTTCCTCGGCCGAGCGGAACCCCGTCGGCCCGTGCCGCCCTACACGCTGACGGGCCTGGTTCCGCTGCATCCTATGGCGGGGGACGCCGAGCCGCCCCCGGGAACCGGCCTGATCCACGGCGGGCTGGGGAAGGACCAGCTGCAGACCGCCGACCACCTGTCGACAGCGTTCCACAGCGCGGAGGAGTCCTCCGGCGGACAGCTCGTCAGCACCGCGTTGACCTGCGTGCTCGGCACGGTGGTGACCGACTGGCTGCGGCTGCCCGCCGCCCCGCGGCTACGCCGGCAGCTACTGGTCTCGGTCGCCCGGCTCAGCTGCCTGGCGGGCTTCACCGAGTTCGACCCCGGTTCCCACGGACGTGCCCAGGCCTACTACCGGACGGCCGGGGAGCTCGCCGACGAGGCCGCCGACCCGGCCCTGCGGGCGAGGGCCCTGCGCGCCCTGAGCGTTCAGGCCTTCTACCTCGGCCACCACAACCACGCGCGGGACCTGGCCGAGGCGGCCGGCCGCCATGCCCGGGGACTGCCGGCCCGGGAGGCCGCCTATCTCAAGGGCCAGCAGGCCGTGGCCGTCGCCGGGGCCGGCGAGCACCGCCATGCGATGTCCCACCTCGCCCGGACCCGCCGTCTGCTCGACCACGCGGAGCCCCCGCTGGCGAGGAGCGCTCTCGACGCCGGAATGGTGAGCGCCCAGCCCGTGCACGGTCACCACGACGGCCGCCAGCCCATCCCGCGCACCCAGGACGGCGTCGCCGAAGCCGTGCCCCCCGTGCAGCGGATGGAGTTCTACCGGGAGATGGGGGAGGCCGACGACACGACGATCGGCGGGGTGTTGAAGCGCTGGTGGCTTCGCGCCGAGCTGTACCGCGACCCGGAGGGCGACCGCATCCACGCCGTCGTCCAGGCCGGCACCTCCGCGTCCGCGGTCCTTCGCCGTCCCGGGGCCCAGTGAGCGACGGCAACGAATTCCCGGACGACGAAGACCCCGTTTCCTCCTGAGCCCGCTGGTTGCAGGGTGGCCTTCGAGCCGGGTCGTGCTGTGGGGAGGTGGCGTGTCAGAGGGGGATGACGCGGGTGAGGCGAACGACGTGGTTGTGGGGGTCGATGACGTATTCGACCAGGCCGCGTCCGTGGGGGATCGGAAGCCGGCGCCAATCGCCGGCGCTGTCGCGGGCAGTGCTCTCCGGCAGCCACGGGTTCTCGGCGATCGCGACAGTGAGGGCGACGATCACGGAGAACAGGTCGACGGGCAGGCTGGGGTCGGACAGGGCGTCCTGGACGGCTTCGGACGGCAGGACCGGCCACAGGTCGTCCGGTTCTCCGTTACTCACCCGGCAGGTCCCCGCCCCGTTCGCGGCGCAGCCGTAGGACGTCGGCCATGGTGGTGGTGGGCAGGGTGCCGTTGCGGGCGGCGGCGATGGTGCGGTCCTGGGCGGGGTCGGTGTCCATCTCCGCTTCGCACCACCAGCGGTTCAGAACCTGTTCGGCCTGGTCGATGGGTGCTTGGCCGAGTTCGCGGTAGAACTCCATGCGGCGGCCGCCCTGCAGCGCGGCGGCGATGCCGTCGGGGGTGCGGGGCACACGGGGCTGCGGGGGCTGGTACACGGGTTGGACACTCATCGGGTTCCTCCTGCCTCTGCCTCTGCCTCTGGGACCACGGTATCTGGTGCCGGCCGGCCATTGGGCCGCGCCCGCGATGGCCATCCCCGGATCGGCTCCTCGCCGTAGCGGGTCCGCACCCTGCTGAGGGTGCGGCCCTGCGGCGTGTTCAGGAGCCGTCGCCGAGTACCAGCCGCAGCGCCGGCCGCGCGTTCTCCTGCGGCTGTTCGTCCGGCAGGTCCGCGATGACCCGCCGGATCATGGCGCGCAGCTGCGCCTTGCGTTCGGCGTCGGCTTCCTCGTCGCCCTCGTAGGCGATCACGAAGCGGGCGCCGGTGGCTTCGTCTTCCCCGCTGTAAGTGCGGTACTGCGGCGTGAGGTCTGCTCTGTCCGGCACGGGGGCCTCCGGTGTTCGGGGGAGCTCACCGTAGACGACCGGTCAGCGGTGGGGAAGGGCCGTGACGTCGGCGGGAAACGGGGGCCGCTGCTGCCGGACGGCCGCGTCCCGCCGACTGTCCGGGGTCAGAGGCGGAGGTGTGTGCGGCGGGCGGTGACGAGGGTGCGCCAGCGGTCGCGGACCTGGTCGGGGCCGTCGTACCAGCGGGCGGGGGAGGGGAACTGGAGCTCCTGGCCGGCCATGAAGGTCGCGATGTCGGTGTAGTAGGCGTAGTCGCGGCCGCGGGTCAGGTGGTCGAGGTCGCGGATCGCGATCGCGAGGGCGCTCTGGTTGTCGGGGTCGTCGAGGACGGCGTGGTGGAAGCAGATCGCGAGGGCGAGCGCGGCCTCGGCGGCGCGGACGCCGGAGGCGCGGACCTCCGCGCCGAGGACGTCGGCGCGCTCGGGGACGGTGTCGCCGGGGGTGCCGGCGTCGCGGACAAGGGCGGCGATGCGGGTGGTGAGGGTGGTGGCGCGCAGGTCGAGGCCGGCCAGGAGCTGTTCGGCGAGGTGGAGGTCGTCGTCGGCGGCCTGGGGGTCGGTGAAGGCGCGGACGAAGGCGAGCTGGGCCTGGGAGGTGGCTGCCTCGCCGGCGACACCGTGGTGTTCGGCGTCGGTGCGGGCGGCTTCGTAGGCGGCGGCGGCCTGGTCCATCTCGGCGTGGACCCACCACAGGTCGCCCAGGACGCGGTGCTGGCGGCCGGCCCAGCCGAGGTTCTGCGCGGCGGCGAGGGCGGTGGGGAAGTCGCCGTCGAGGCGGGCGAGGTGGGCCAGGCCCCGGCGGGCGGCGGGGGCGAGGCGGGTGGTGCCGGCGGCGACCTGCCGCATGCCCTGGCGGGAGGCGTCGGTGCGGCCGAGGTCGCGGTGGGCCTTGGCCCGGTAGTAGAGGGCGAGGTCGGTCAGGTCCGCGGGAAGCAGCCGGCTGTCGATGACGCGGGTGAGGCGGTCGGCGGTGTGGGTGCGGTGTTCGCGCTGGCGGGCGGCGAGCGTGCGCAGGGCCTCGACCAGGGCGTCGGCCGGAGTCTGCAGGACCGCGGTGCCGGCCGGCCCGTGCCCGGAGGCCTGCCCGGCGCCGGTGAAGGCGGCGGGTGCGGGTGGGGCGATCGGTTCCCACACGGAGTCGGAGATGTAGGCCCAGGCGGCATCGGCGAGCCAGCCGAGGCCGAGGCGGTGGTCGCGGGCGAGGACGAGGCCCTGGCGCAGGCAGCCGGTCAGCAGGGCCCGGCCGCCGGCGTCCCGCCCGGCGGTCCACTGGCCGCCGAGCGCGTCGAGGGCGCGGGCGGCGGCGTGCTGCCAGTCCTCCAGGGACCAGCGGTCGTCGGTGTGGTCGTCGGCGCGGCGGATCGTCGAGCGCACGACGGCGTGCAGGTGGTAGGGCCACAGCGCGGCCTCGTGCTCGCGGACGAAGGGCCGCTCGATCAGGCGCAGTGCGGCGGCCTGGCGGTCCAGGCCGGCGGCGGCCGTGGCGAGGGGGACGTCGAAGGCGTCCAGGAGGCTCGCGGCGCGCAGGACGTGGCGTTCGTCGGGGGTGAGGTCCTGGAGGGTGCGGGCGAGCAGGGCGGGGAAGTCGTGCTCGAAGTCGGCGGGTTCGGGGGTGCGGGTGCGGCGGATCTCCAGGAAGCGCAGCACGGCGAGGTCCAGGTAGAGGGGCAGGCCGTGGGAGCGGGCGGTGATGGTCCGGCGCAGTTGGTCGTCGATGAGGGGCCGGCCGTCGGCGGTGAGGCGGCGGGTGAGGTAGTCCTCGCAGTCCTCGGGGCTGAAGTCGCCGATCAGGATCTGCCGGCTGACGGCCGTCCTGGCCTGGTTGCCCGGGCCGGCGGGTTCGGCTGTACCGGTGCCCGTCGGGTCGGCCGTCCCGGCGCGGTCGGCGCGGGCGGTGGGGATGTGGGCGGCGAGCTGTGGCCAGGCGGCGGGCCCGGTGAAGTCGAGCTGGCCCTGCAGTGCGGGATCGGCCCATTGGAGGCGGGAGCGGCCGGTGACGACGAACAGGGCGTTCGGCATCAGCCACACCACGCGCTGGATCAGGCGTTCCAGGTCGCGGTTGGTGCGGTCGCCGGTGTCCTCGAAGGTGTCGAGCAGCACGATGGGCCCGACGGCCTTCTTCGCGGGAAGCCGGTCGATCTCGTAGGCGAGCAGGTGCGGGTAGTAGGAGAGCGCCTCCAGGTCCGGCTCGGCCTCCAGGAGGTCGGCCAGGCGGGGGCAGCCGGCCAGGGCGCGGGCGGTGGCGCGGCGCTCGCGCACCGCCCGGACGGCGGCGGCGGTGGTGATCTGGCCGGCGGCGGATCCGATCGCGCCGGGCAGGCCCAGCTGCTGGGCGGCTTCCCCGAGGGCGGCCTGCAGCTGGCCGGGCAGGGCTCGTCCGGCGCGGCCGGCCAGGCCTGCGCGGCGCAGGTAGTCCTCCAGCGGCTCGCCGGGGTGGTTGTGCTCCCAGTAGCGGCCGAGCGCGAGGTCGAACGCGGGCAGCGGGCGGTCCAGGCCGGCCAGCGCTGTGCGCAGGGCGAGGACCAGGTGCTCGAAGTCGGTGCCGGCGGAGCGGGCGAGGTCGATGCGGATCGGCAGCAGCCGCGGTGCGGCTGGCCAGGTCGGCTCGCCCCACTGCGCGGGCCGGTCCTCGGAGGCGGCGAGCGCGGCCTCCAGCTTCCGGGACAGGGTGGTCTTGCCGATCCCGCCGACGCCGTGGAAGACCAGCACGTTGTGCCGGGGAGCCTCGAGGTCCTGGATGTCGAAGTCCGGGGCGCCGATCCGGGCCAGGTGCTCGGCGAGCGCGTCCGTCACTGTGCGCCACTGGGCCTCGCGGTTGGTGAACGCCTCGTCGGCGCCTACCCGCTCGTTCGAGCCGAACAGCGCCCGCAGGTTTCGCGCCACGTGTGCCCTCTCCCCCTGTGCCTGACCGGCCATCAACCTACGCCCTCGCCCGCCGACGGCGGTACCGGCCGCCCGGCCAGCCCAGCCGCCAGGGCGTTCTACCCGCCGGGCGGCCGGGCCGCTGGGCGCCCGGCCGCCCGGACGACCGGGCGCGGCACATGCGGCAGGCCCGGCGTGTGAGACTGGCGGCGACCGTGACGATCCGATCCGAGGTGGTGCCACCGTGCCCGACCCCCGTCCTGAGGACGGCCCCGCCGAGAACACCGGCCTGTCGGCCGGCTCCGGCCCGCAGGGGCCTGCTGGCGAGTGGGACCGGGCGGTGCGGGTCATCACCGCGGTGGTGGCCTGGTACAGCTCGGGCATCCGCGACCTGCGCCGCGCGGCGAGGGAAGGCGCCGACCCGGCGGCCCTGGACGTTCTGCTGGAGGCCCGGCAGCAGGCCATTGGCGATCTCCAGCGGCTGAAGGACGGCGTGGACGCCGGGGAGGCCGCCCGCCTGGCCGCCCACTACACCGCGGTCCTGGGGGAGCTGACCGGTGGGAGCTGACCGGCGCTCAGGCGGCGGGCACGGCGGGCAGCGGACCTGCGGGCGGCACGTCCAGCGGCAGGGGCCGCAGCCGCTCCGGCAGGAGCGGGCGGGCGAGCGCCGCGATCTCCTCCACCTCCCGGCGGTGCTGCGGCAGCGCCCGGCGCACCTGCGCCTGGACCGCGAGGAAGCGTCGTGCCTCCGCCTCGGTGTAGGGGCGGTTCCGCTCGACGTGCAGCGCCCAGCCCGGCGTGCCGCCGGACCGGCGGGACCACAGTGCGCGCCCGTCGCGGCCCATCACCACCAGGTCGTCCACCATGTCGGAGGAGGCGGCCTGGTCGACGGCGGCGGCCACCGCCTCGAAGCACCGGTCGTGCCCGGCCGCCGTGGTGAACCGCGCCGGAGTTCCGTGGAGTTGCGCGTCCGCGTAGCGGGCGGCGGTGCCCTGGCGGCTGTCGGCGGCGCGCACCGCCAGGGCCAGGATCTGGACGCGGTAGCCGGCGCGGTGGAACGCTTCGGCGTCGGCCAGGACTGCGTGGGCGCTGCCGGGGGCGGTCTCGATCACGATGTCGCCGCGCCGCTCGCGCACGTACGCCTGGGCCATGGCGACCCAGGCCTTGTAGTCCGCGCGGATCGCGGCCCCTGCCTCGCGCGCCTCGCAGCGCAGCAGGTCGTAGTAGTCGGGGTGCAGCATCTTGAGGTCGTCGCCGGAGAGGTGGACCGTGCCGGGGCGCATCGCGCGCTCGGCCATGAGCGCGATGCTGGTCTTGCCCGCGCCGGGCTGGCCCACCACGAACACCGCCACCGGCCGCTCCTGGGCGACGGTGCTGCCCAGGAGCATCGGTGCGATGTCGAGGTCGAAGATCTCGCGGTGCTCGGCCGCGGAGAGCCGGTGGAAGTCGACGCCGGGCGGCCGGCGCAGGGCCTGCGCGATCCGGCGCACCGGTTCGGACAGCGCGGCGGCCCGGCGCGCGTCGCGGACAACCGCCAGCACGCGGTCGGCCGCAACCCGGTCCTCGGCCAGCGTCAGCGCCCGCTCGGTGCGGGCCAGTTCCCGCTGGAAGCCCGCGCTCTCCACGGCGTCCCACCACCGGGCCCGCTCCGAGGCCACCGCCCGCGCCGCGCCCGGCGCCTTCGCCCAGGCGCCGCCGACCAGGTCGTTGCCGTACAGGGGCACCAGGCCCCGCCGCACCACGGTGACGCGGTCGGCCAGCATCTTCTCCTCGACCACCCGCAGGGTCGTCACCAGCGCGGCCGCGCACGCGTCGTGGTTCTCCCAGGACACGTACCGGCCCGCCCCGGTCGCAAGAGCCTGCTCGGTGTAGCGGGCGAGGACGCCGAGCTGGCTCCACGCCTCGGCGCAGGCCAGCGCCACCACCTCGATCCGGTACCCGGCCGCCCGGTAGGCCGCGGCCTGCGCGCGCACCTCGCCGGCGTCGGCGAGCGCGGTCTCCACCAGCGCGTCGAAGCGGCCCTCGCGCACCCGCTCCTCCACCGCGGCCTGCCATCGGCGGGTGTCCGCCCGCACGCCGGCCCCCGCGGTGCGCACGTCCTCCTCCAGCAGCACCGGGTAGTGCCGGTGCGCGGCCTTGTACAGGTCGGCGCCGATCCGCACCGCCCCGCCCCGCGCATCGAGGACGGCGTGCAGCAGGTCCCCGAGGGTGGACTTGCCGCTGCCGGGCTGCCCCGCCACGAGCACCACCACCGGCTGCTCCTGGGCCACCGCCCCGGCGGTGGCCGCCGGAAGGACCACCCCCTCCAGCACCGCGCGGCTCTCCGCTTCCGAAAGCCTCACGTGCTCCCCCTTCATCGCTCTCCCCGCTCTGACGGCCTTGTCCGCTCTTGCCTGCCGCCCGTGCTCAGGACTGGCCGGCGAGCCGCTCGCGGAGCTCGGCGAGCGTGGCGCCGCTGGGAACGTGGACGTACTGCGCCCAGCCGGACACGTCGTAGCCGACCTGGGCCTTGAGCGCGGGGGAGGGCAGCCGGAACGTCCGCCCGTCGGGGATGTCGATCCACCCGTCGCCCGCCACCGAAGCGGTGTAGGTGAACTTCAGCCGGCTCTGGGTGTGCCGCAACTGGTCGCCGGGCCGCACGAGCCCGGCCTCGATCAGCGGCATCAGCGCACCCGTGGGGCGCGAACCCGCAGGATCGGACGCCGGCCGCTCGCCGTCGAGCAGCAGCCGCCGCAGGACATCGTTCGGCGTGTCCACCAGGGGCTCGCTGTGCCGCTGGAGATAGGCGAAGACCTCGTCGTCGATCTGGATCGTGCGGCTGGGCTGCGCCACGATTTCCCCCTCAAGATCAATCTTGAATCTCTGAACACCAGAGAAAAACAGATGTGGTGTCCAGTGTATTCCGTCGTCGAACCCGCGGCCGCCACCCGCAGCCGCCACGCCGCTCAACAGCACCCCCGGGAATCGACCAACTGCAGCCAGTGTTCAATGGCACCGCCATCACCCAAGACGGGAAGGACACCCAGCACGTGGGACGCAGAAAGCCGGGCAAGCCGCGCCGCGAACGCGGACCGGTCGAGTACACCCTGCAGCAGCTCCAGCCGCCCGGCTACGACGAGTGGCTCTCCCCCGCCCCCGGCTTCGACCCCCAACGGGCCGCAGCCGACCCCAGGCTCAGCCCCCAGGCCGTCGACCTCATGCGGCGCCTGGGCCGGCTGCGCCCCGCCTACGGTCCGAAGATCCCGCTGCAGGCCGCGTGGCTGGACATGGCCCTGGACCGTGGCGTCCTGCGGCTGCGCCGTCCGGACGGCAGCATCGGCGACCTGCCCGCCGGCGAAATCGCGGGCATGCTCGGCGGCAGGGCCGAGGTGGCGGACGTGCGGGACGCGGTGCACGAGCTCCACGCCGCCGGCATGCTCCTGGTCGAGCCGGACAGCGAGGGCGCCGTCCTGCGCGTCGTCGGCAAGCCCGTGAAGCCCGGCGATCCGTGGCTGTTCGGCGGCGACATCGCCAGCGACCTGGTGCCCAAGACCTGCATCCCGGGAGACCCGCAGACCCTGGGCGACGAGGAGTTCGCCGCACTCGCCTACCTCTGCTCCCACCTCTCGGAGGGCACCGTCGGCACCGCGGAGGAGTACGCCACGTTCGAGGGCGTCGGATCCGTTGAGCGTGCCCAGGAGCTGTTCGACGCCGTCGCGGACCTGGTCGACGTCCGCGGCTGCCCGGCCTGCCCGACCGCCCACCTCTGCACGCGCGACCCCGGCGCCGACCAAGCGGCGTGAAGCCTGGCGCTGTCGACGCTTGCTGAACCTGAGGTGGCGATCGACGGTCTGCCGGACTCCGTGGCCGAGTCGACAGCTCCCGCTTCGCTCGGCGATTCACCTACACCTTCGCCCCCGCGCGTTCTGCGGCCAGGAGCCTCTATGCCCAGCGCAAGGTAAGAATTTCTGACCTCCCGGCATGTTCTTGAGTGAAAGATCGCTGTTCGCGGGCCTGTCTGCTGAGCCGAAAGAGCAGTCGGGGCCGTCGGCCGTCTCGGCAGTCGGCGCGCTCCTGGCCCGAATGTTTGCGTACTCGGACGGATGCGCAGCGTATGGTGGTGTCCGATTCGGTGTGGCGGGGTGCCGTACCGGATGTGGCTCTGGGGGGAGTTGAGTTGGCGGACGTCAACGTCGTTCCGCAGGAACTGCACGCGTCGGCGCAGGTGGCGAAGGGGCTCGCGGAGGAGCTCGGTGCGCCGGTGCAGGCCGCGCTGACCTCGGCCACGACGGTGAGCGGTCAGCTTGCCGGCTGGTCCGTCGCCGGAGGGCTGGGGCATCTGGGCAGCAGTTGGAGTGCGCCGCTGGCGGCGCTTCAGCAGCGGATCGTTGCGACGGGGACCAATCTCGATGCGAACGCCGCTGCCCACGGTCACACCGAGCAGGTGACGGCCGGCGTCTGGAAGCAGCAGGGGGCGAAGCAGTGAACGGCCTCTACGAGCTGTTGGTGAAGTTCGATCCGGAAGGGCTGCGCGGGGTCGCGAGGAACTGGAAGGCCTTGGCGCACACGGCGGAGACTGTGAGCTCACGTCATCGCAGTCAGGTGAACGGGCCCCTGCACCGACGATGGGAGGGGGCCGATGCCCAGGCGGCGTTCCCGTTCATGGCGCGCACCGAGCAGCAGCTGGACGTCGTTCGGGTGGAGGCGGAGGCGGTCGCGCTGACGCTGAACACGGTCGCCGACCGGATCTACCAGGCGCAGACGAACCTGATGAACGCGGTGCGTCGGGCGCAGGACTCCGGTCTGACGGTCTCGGCCGAGGGGAGGGTGGGTCTTGCGCCGGAGTCGCCGGGGGACCGCAATGATCCGGACGCGCAGAGCGCCCGCCGCACCCTCATGGGCCTCGGGGCCGGCTACCAGGCCCGGATCGACCAGGCGCTGAAGGACGCCGAGGCGGCGAGCAACCAGGGCAACATCGCCCTCGGCCGCTTGGGCGGGGAAGTTCTCGATGGCCGGCGGGCGAACGGGGCCGTCGCCGAGACGCGTGGTGATGTCGCGGCGGTGATGAATGACCTGGGTCTGGCCGAGTCCTTCATCCCGGACGGTACGGACCCGCGGAGGAACGCCGAGTGGTGGCAGGGGCTGACGCCCGGCCAGCAGGAGACGTACCTCGCCCTGAACGCGGCCAGGATCGGGAACCTGGACGGTCTGCCGGCGACCGCGCGGGACGAGGCCAACCGGCTTGTGCTCGACCAGAAGCTCGACGCCTTGCAGGCCGGGACCCCGGCATCGTTCGGCCTGGACCAGGCGGCGTACGACAAGCGCAAGGCGGCACTGGCCGAGATCAAGAAGAAGCTGGAGGAGAAAGCCGACGCGAGAGACGAGTCGCACCAGCTGTTCCTCCTCGGCATCGACCCCGAGGCCTACGGCGGGGACGGACGCGCCATCGTCGCCACCGGCAACCCGGACAAGGCCACCCACACCTCCGTCTTCGTTCCCGGGACCAACACCGAACTACCGGGCGTCCCCGGGCAGATCGACCACATCCGCAAGCTCCAGAATCAGGCCGGCTGGTATACGAAGGAAGGCGAGACCGTCGCCGTGGTCTCCTACCTCGGCTACGACACGCCGGAGAGCATCCCGAAGGCGGCGAATCCGATGCGCGGCCTCGATGCCGCCGACGACATGCGCCGCTTCTCCGACGGACTCAGGATCGCGCACGGCGAGCCGAAGACCCATCTCAGCTACATCGCCCACAGCTACGGCAGCTTCGCCGTCGGCGTCGCCGACAGCGAGAAGGGCGGCCTCCAGGCCGACGACATCGTGACCCTCGGCAGCCCGGGCATGGGCGTCCTGACCGCGGACCAGCTGACGGTTAACCCGGACCACCTCTGGATCGGGGAGGCCGCCGATGATGCCACCCGTCTGGTCGGCGGATTCTCCCTGGGTCCCAGCCCCCACATCGCGGGATTCGGAGGACACAACATCAACATCGACACCTCCGGGCACGGCGGCTACTGGGACGACAATTCAGAGAGCTTGATGAACCAGGGCAAGATCATCGCTGGTCAGAAGCCCACCACAGGCCCCAAGGAAGACCCGCTCTGGGGATCGATCCCCCACTGAGCCGACCCGGAGAAACCCATGGCCCGCCCGCCTTCCCGCCCGTCCGCCATCGCCCTGAAGTATTTCGCGGCGGCGGCCCTGACGGTCTCGACCCTTGGAGCCTGCATGGCGAACGACAGCACAGCCAAGGACGCTCCGCTCCCGGTCAAGTCCCGTGACGACGCACTCGCCTGGGCGCGGCAGATCACCGAGCACCTGGCCCAGAGCGCCGGGATCCAGATCAACGCCGAGCCGGTCGAGCCGTTCTTCAGCCCCTGCACCGGCAGGAACGGGGAATCCGCGCCCGACGACCGTTTCACCCTCGCCTACGCGGTCCACAGCTATGTCCCCAACGCCCAGCACAACGACGTCGTACGCAAAGTCAGGGACGTCCTCACGGCCGAAGGGCTCAAGATCTCCGAGTACCAGGAGACGCCCGCCACCCAACCGAACTCGACGGTCACCGCACGCCACCCCGAGAGCCGGTACGTCGTCGACGTCTCCAGCACCGCCGGCGACAACCGCATGGTCTTGGGCATCACCACTCCCTGCCTGAAGCCTCCGACCACACCGACCGCATCCACCCCGTAGCTCCGTCACCGTTCACGCCACGAGCCGACCTGAACAGCTGGCTGAGCTGCGGGACCGGCATCAACCCGCCACGGTCGACCGCTGTACCGCAGGCGACGATCGGTGGGTGACGCGGACCCGAGTACGGGCTCGATCAGCGTTTGGGTCCGTGCTTCGCCGACCAGAGCGGCGTGCTCCTAGTCCGCGTTCGCACCGCCCATTCCCGTGGTCGACCGGGCCGCCAGGCAGGGTAGCTGCTCTCCCGGCGTTGCTCGCCTCTCACCGGCGGGTCCTGCGGAACTGCCCTTGCTTCCTCGGGATCGGCCGGACTGCTCCTCCAGCGGTTCGGCCTGAAGCGTCTCCTACGGGCGGGCGGGAGCGGGCAGACTACTGTCGAGCCGTCATCGACCGGAGAGGCCGCGCCCGTGTGGGATCCCGATACCGAGCTCCAGGAGCACGCCGAGCGGTACGCCGTCAGCCATGACCGGCACCCGTTCACGGACGCCTGGCCGTGGGCGGAGGCGGTCGTCGCCTGGTACCGCCGACGGCCGGAGCGGCTGACCTCCCGCGCGGAGGTCGTGATGGGCGAAGACGACTGGGCCCTGGTCGTCGCCGGCGTCGCCGAGTCGCTGCGGCTGCGGATGCGTACCGGCGAGATCGGCGACATCCGTGTGGACCTCCTGGCCGACGAGCTGCTGCTCTGGGCACAGGTCGGGCACGAGTTCCCGCAGCCCGGAGAGGCCGGATGGCCGGCCCCGGACGGGCCGTACGCGGACCGGTGGGACGCGCTGGCCGATGTGCTGATCGCGGGCGGTGAGCGCGGCCGGAGCGTGGTCAGGGCCGTGACCACCGTGCTCAAGGAACTGGAGGTCCTCGCGCGCTCCCGGCCGTACCTGCGCGCGTACTCCACCCTGATGGAGTACCGGTTCGCCGCGCAGGGCTGCGACACGGTGACGCTCGCCGAAGTGGCCCCGGCACTCGGGGTCGGCCCCGTCCCGGTCCAGAACGTCGCCTGGTACGCCGGGGTCGCCGGCCTGGAGGAATCGCTGGTGACCTGACCCGTTCCCGTGGCGGCGCCCGTGCAGGTGAAATCCGGCGTGGCCTCCCGCTCGCCCCAGGCCCCGGCGGACCACTCTGGAGGGCACACGGATTCAGCGACGAAGGGGCTGCGGGTGGCCGGCCGCGAGGCGGAACACGTCGAGCAGTTGAGCGCCGCCCTCGCCGTGCTCGGCGCCGATTGGCAGCCCGACCCGGTCGCCGACGATGCCACCCGCGCCGTCATGCTGGCCACCGCCCTGCTGGGCGCGGCCGAGGCGCACCTGGTCGGCGCCGAGATGGACGCCGAGCAGGCCGGCGCGGACATCGAGGCGCTGCGCACCGCGTACGGGCCGGTCCGGGGCGAGGTCGTGGCGGCCGCGATGCCCACCGCGGCCGACGCCGAGCGGCTGCTGGTGGTGCTGCGGATTGGCCTGCTTGTCGGGGACCTGAGCCGGGCGGCCGGGCCGGACGAGCAGGCCCCGGACATCGAGGCCCTGGCCGCCGCGCGCGATCTGGTCAGCGCCGCGGCCGCGATGGTCACCTATCACTACGCCCCGTCGTTCGACGACGGCTCGGGTGTTCCGCCGGTCGACGAGTCCCTGACGCTGGCGTTCGCGATGGCCGTCCAGGCCACCCGCCGCCTCGCCCGGATCGCGGGACTGCCGCCGGACGCCGACGACGCGCAGGGTGAGGAGTGACCGGGTAGAGGCGCGCCGCGTGGTCGGCGGTACCCCGAGCGGGCGCGCGGTCCAGCGCGGTTCCGGCCGGGGTGCCCCTCGCGCTCCGACACGAGGGGCCTCGGCCAGCGCGGCGTCGAGCGGGGCCGCCGCGCTTACGGCTGGTCGGCCGCCGGCTCGCGCTCCTGGCCCTGCTCCGCTTCTTCGACCGCTGTCGCAGCGCCTTCTTCGGCGGGCAGCAGGTCGGCGGCGAGGAGGGGGAGGCCGAGCCGGTGGGCGGCGGCCGCGCACAGCGCGTCCGGCATCGTCAGGTCGACGCCGGCGGCCGCGGCCTGGGCGGTGAGTTCCAGGGCGAGCGCGGTGTCGCCGGCCAGGGTGGCGCGGTGCTTGGCCGGGCCCGGCTGGCGCACTCCGACGACGGCGAGCTCCGCCAGTACGGCCTCGGCCCGGTCGTGGGCGCCCGCGCGGGCGAGGACGGTGACCAGTTCGGCGACGGCGGGCTCGGGCAGGACGGCCTGGCCGAGCCAGGAGGCCTCCCGGGAGCCGGGCCCGCCGCCGATCCACGCGAGGACGGCGCGGGCGGTGAACACCACCCGCTGATCGCCGCCGTGGGGTGAGATCCGGGTGCTGTCCGGAAGGGGACGCAGCGCGGCTGGCAGCGGGCCGGGGTTCTCGTCCTCGGGCAGGTGGCCGCCGGTGAGCATGCGGGCGGGGCCGGTCGGTAGGTGGCCGGTGAGGAGCGGTTCGACGGTGGTGCGGAGCCGGTCCCGTACGGCCCAGAGCGGTTCGATGGTGATGGTGCCGTCGTCGGCGGTCCGGATGGCGACCAGGGCGCCCTCGGTGATGCGTGCGGCGCGCTGGATCTGGGTGGGCAGGATGAGCCGGCCGCGCTGTCCGACCTTGGCCGTGGCGATGACGGGCCCTGTGGTGGTGGTCATGGGCGCACCGTAGCCCGCAGGACTCGCCCGTGTGGGCGCTATATGGATCTGCTCACCCGAAAGCGTTGCGGGACCTAGTTGCAGGACTGGCCCACATTCAGAGCTTCGGTGCACTGATCTCGCATCGGCCCACATATCCGGATCGGGGGTGGCCTTCGGGTCGACGGCCGCCACGATCGATCGGCACCTACCCCGACCGTCCCGCCCCCGCCCACCGACGACCAGTACGTCCGCACGACCCGCCAAGGGCCCGTCACCCCCACCGATCAGGGGGTGACGGGCCCTTCCGCATGCCCGCGCCGAAGGAGACCGATGCCGACGCTGCACTACACCCCCGCCGCCGCCCGGACCCTCGCCCGCCTGGAGAAGGGGCGCCGCGCGGACCCGCGCCGGCTGCGCCGGGTCCGCCAGGCGCTGGAGCACCTGGCCGCCGACCCGCATCACCCGGGCCTGCGCAGCCACCGCTACGCGCTCCTGCCCGGCCACCGCGGCACGGCGGCGTGGACGTCCTACATCGACCAGGGGCCGGGCGCCTGGCGGATCCACTGGGCCTGGGGCCGCGACGGCGGCGCGGTCACCGTGCTGCGGGTGGGCCCGCACCTGTAGGCGGAGCGTCGGAGGACGGGCCGACCGGGGTGGGACGGGGGCTGTCCAAGCCCTGTCCCACCCCGTGTCTCAGGTGTCCGATTCCACCCGTTTCGCTAGGACAGTCCCAGCCGTTTTCCCTGGTAGTGGCGCTCCGCGCTCGAGCTGGGACAGGGGCTGGGACACCCGGTTCGGCGGGCGGCTACCGGCCCGGGGCAGCGCCGTCGATCGCGGCGAGCAGCCGGGCGTGGACGGCTGCCGCCGCCTCCCGGGTCGCCGCGTCCTCACTCTTCAGCTGAGGGGCGATCAGTTCGGCGGCCGCGGCGAGGACCGGCACCGGCACGGTCGCTTCGCGCAGGTGGAGGAGCTGGGAGGCGGCGCGCTCGCCGGCGGAGGCCTGGGCGCGGGTGTTGGGGATCAGGGAGTTGAGGCCCCGGGGCAGGGGCTGGCTGCTGGTCACCCGGCCCATTCTTCCGTGCCCCGGGCACGGGTGATCACCACGGCCGGTCGTTGGGCTCCTCGTCCGGCAGGGGCCCGTGGTGGTGGCGGGCGATGGCCTCCAGCAGCGCCTGACGGGCCCGGCGCCGACGGACGTCCTCGGAGCGGCCGGCGTCGGCGGCCCACTCGGGCAGCGGCCGGTCCTGCGCGGCCGCGATGAGCGCGCGGCCCAGCTCGCCGATCGCCTCCTGCCAAGCGGCGAGCTGCCGGCCGAGCTCACCCACGAGGTCGTCGACGGCCGCCGCCGGATCGGCACCGAACGCCCGGGCCTCGGCGGCGGCCTCCGCCAGCACGTCCTCGTCCAGGCCGTCGAAGGCGTCCCGCCACCCCGCCGTCTCGGCTACCGCCTCGAACCGCCCCAGCACGCCGTGCAGCGCGGCGTCGACAGCCTCCGGCGACCAGAGCGGCGGGGTGCGCGGCGAGCGGACGGTGTCGGCGAGCACCCGGACAGCGCCAGGACCGAGCGCCCGCCGCGCCCGGCCGGGCCGGACCGCGCTCACCGGCCGAGGGCGACGGCGCGGCGCGGGGCCGGCGGCCGGGACAGCAGAGAAGTCGTCACACAGCAGCAACCGCCCCAGCGCCCCGGCGGTCACGGGCAGCAGCGGGTGCAGCAAGGGCACCCTTGCTGCACCGGGGCGTGCTGCTCCCTTCCATGTAGCAAGGGAGGCCTTGCTACACGGCGGGACAGCGCTGCGCAGCACGCCGGTCCGTGCTGCGCGCCGCCCGCTGCGCATGCGCGGCGCGGGACAACCTGCTGCGCAGCGGGGACAGCATGCGGGACAACGTGCTGGCCGTGGGCGTGCGGGTGCGGGACAACGTGGCTGCGGGCTGGCCGGTGCGGGAATCCGGAGCGGTGTGAAATTTCCCGGCCCCGGCCGCCGGCGGGATCGGAGAGAATAGCGCCCCGGGGCGGAGTTCGGGTGCCGCGCTCGGGCTACGATCACGCCATGGAAAACGAACCGGTGCGAAATAGCGGCGAGGTGGCGCTGTTCGAGCTGGACGGCGACCAGGCCGAGGGCTCGCGCTGCGAGGGGCCGGACTGCGAGAACACGCTGCCGGCGCGCACCGGCCGGGGCCGACGCGCGGCCTACTGCTCGCAGGCCTGCAAGAGCCGTGCCGACCGGGCCCGCGCCAAGGCCCGGACCGTCGCCCTGCCCGTCCAGGCCGCCCCGGACGGCGAGGCCATCGAGCCCGCAGGCTGGCCGCTCCCGCAGCAGCGGCAGCAGCTGCTCGACGTCGCCGACGCCGTCCGCCGGCACGTCGACACCTTCCTGGCCGCCGTGGATGACGACCCGAACGCCGCCTACGCCGATCTGGCCCGCGAGATCCCCGCGCTGGCCTCCCGGCTGCTCGCCCAGGCACAGGACGTGCGGGACGCGCTCCACCCGGGCGACGCCCCGGCCGCCGGAATTGCGCACCGGGGCGATTTCCCGGCACCTTCCGGGGACGTGGCCGGTACCGGTGAATCGCCCCGGGGCGAAAGTCCGGCAGACACGGTCCCCCACCCGGCGGCCGGTAATACGCCCCGGGGCGAATACACCACCGGCGGGACGGGGACGGCCGGCTCCCTCACCGCCGCCGACGCGAACGCGCCGCTGCGCAATGCGGTCGTCGACCCGTACGCCCGCTTCGGCGGGCCCGACCGGCTGGACGACCTGGCGGTGACCTTCGGCCCCGGCTGGGAGCTGGCGACCTGGACCGCACCCGGAGTGGAGCTGCTGCTGCACGACGGCACGGCGAAGGGCTGGACCTGCCGCCTGCCGGACGGCCCCTGGGGCCTGGGCGGCTGGATCGCCGTCCAGCACCAGGGCGACGGCCGCCCCGGCCAGTTCATCGCCGACCGCTTCAGCCGCCCCCGCACCTACCGCAGCGCCGACCTCGCCCTCGACGTCTTCCACCGCGCCGCAACCCCGGCCACCCCACCCTCCGGACCCGCACCGGCACCGGCGCCGGCCGCGCCCGACGGGATACCGGTGCCGGACCTGGCACTCGCGGCCGCCGCCGGCCGCACGCCGCCGACCCTGCGCGGCCTGGGCGGCTGGATCGCCGTCCAGCACCAGGGCGACGGCCGCCCCGGCCAGTTCATCGCCGACCGCTTCAGCCGCCCCCGCACCTACCGCAGCGCCGACCTCGCCCTCGACGTCTTCCACCGCGCCGCAACCCCGGCCACCCCACCCTCCGGACCCGCACCGGCACCGGCGCCGGCCGCGCCCGACGGGATACCGGTGCCGGACCTGGCACTCGCGGCCGCCGCCGGCCGCACGCCGCCGACCCTGCGCGGCCTGGGCGACCCGCACCGCGACTACGCCCTCGGCGACGGCCTGGTCCACCTCACCTGGCCCGGCCACCCCGACGCCCAGGCCCTCGAACAGCGCGGCCGCCTGGCGGGATGGACCGAGGTCTACGACGACGCGGGCAACTGGATCGCCCTCATCTCCGGCCGCCCGGTCGCCGACGCCACCGACGGCATCCCGCTCCTGTCCGCGAACCCGAACGACGCCCTCACCCTGCTGCGCCTGGCGCTCGATCAGGGCCTCGCCGCCGCCGGTCCGGCCCGGCCGCTTCCTCCCGTCCACGGGTGATCCCGGTCACGGACAAACCGGGAGGACAAGGCCCTTGACCAGGGCAAACCGGACAGGACAAGGGGGCTGGTCAAGGGGTGCGGTCAGACCGCGGACAAGGGGGCGCTGTGCAGGGTCGGCGGCACCCGGGTCCTCGCCCGGGTGCCGGGGCCGGCCACCGCGCCGGTCCCGGCCGACCGTTGACGGAAGGCCACCTCGATGACCACCACCCCGCTTGCCCAACCCGACCCCCACGACGACGGCGGAGGCCAGGCCGCCGGCCACCACCGGCCGCGGCTCCCGGGCAAGGCCTCGCCCGACCAGGACAAGGGGCCCGCGGACACCTCCACGGGCACCTCCGCCCGCACCTCCACGCCCCTCCCGCCCGAATCCGGCGTTTCCGCAGGTCAGGCGCCAAGGACAAGGGGCTCGGGTGGTGGCGACAACCCCTCTGCTCTTGCTGTCGAAGACAGCAAGAGAACGCCCTGGAGGCGAGGGTCGACGGCCCCGGTGCGCGGCCGGGTGCTGATGGCGCTCGCGCTGTTCCAGCGGGCGACCGCCCGGGAGCTGTGGCCGCTGGTGGTACCGAACCAGCGCGGCGACCGCTCCGTGCGCGACGCGCTCGGTGACCTGGAGGAGGCGGGGAAGGTCCGCAAGGAGCTCACGCTGCGGGACGGCCGGCGCCTGTGGTGCCTGACTCCGTCCGGCCGCCGGGACGCCACCGCGCTGCTCCCGGCCGGGTCGAAGCTCGCCGCGGCCCGCCCGCGGCGCGAGAAGCCGTCGGCCGCGTACTCCGAGCACGCCCTGGACGTCGTCGCCGTCGCCGGGCACCTCGCCAAGGCCGGCTTCGGCCACTTCGCCGCGTACGCGACCGAGGTCGAGCACAAGCTGCCCGGCCGCCGCTCGCTGTTCGCCGACCTGGTCCTCACCGACCCCGGCGCGGACGTCCCGGTGCTCCTGGTGGAAGTCGACCGCGACAACGAGGGCAACGGCACCCTGGTCGCCAAGCTCGCCACCTACCGCACCTGGTGCCGACTCCCCGCCAGGGGCACCACCAAGCGCGCCTTCGAGGCCTCGCTGCACCGCGCAGGGGCCCGCACCCACGACCTGCGCCAGTGGACCGCCACCTACCCGCCCACCGGCCGCGAAGGCCTGCCCCCGGTCGCCCTGGTCCTCGGGGCCGGCCGCAAGCGCAACCGCCGACCCGGCACCCCACCGCTCACCGAGGAGCAGAAGAAGGCCAAAGCGAAAGCCGACCACGAACGCCTGCTGCGCCGCATCCGCGAGGTCGAGGCCGCCTCCGAACCGACCTGGCACGCACCCGCCTACCGCAGCGAGGAAACCACCGCCCGCGACTACCACCGCGCCCTGCCGGTGGTGGCCACCACCATGCCGCTGCTGCGCCGCTTCGGCGCCGACGGGCCGATCTGGTGGCGCTTCGGCGGCCGGCGCTGGGCCACCCTCACCGAGGCGCTCAACAACGAGGACGGCGACCAGCTGCTGGAGCAGCAGCAGGAGGACGCCCGCCGGATACGGCAGGAGGCGGAGGCCGAGCGCCGGCGGGCCGAGCGGGAGCGCCGCCGTCCGGCCTGCACCCGCTGCCGGGCGAAGTTCTCGGACGAGCGGTGGGTCGAGCAGGAGCGGGCCGACACCTGGGACGACGACGGGCTGTGCGCCGGCTGCCGCCAGGCCGACGTCGACGAGCGGGCCCGGCAGGAGGCCGAGCACGAGCAGGCCGCGCTCGACGCCGCGGCCGCCGAGGAGAAACGCGCCCGCTCCTGGTGGCGGCGCTCCTGACCCGCCTGCTCCTCGCCGCAGGGCTGCTGACCTGCGGCGGTGAGTTTGGGCACCTCCGTTGACCTGCGGTGGTGAGTTTCGCCGACCGGCCGGTGAGTTTCCCTCCCGGGCCCGGTGAGATTGCCAGGCCTGGCTCGACAACGAGAGCGGCCCGTTCGCCGCCGGCTGGCCGACCTGGGCACCGGATCCGTCCTGGCCGCTGCCCGTCCTGCCCGACGACGCCGACGACCCGGCCACTGGCCGGTGACCGCGCCGGCCCGGGTACGGGTGTGCGCGGTGCTCCTCCACGACGGTCGCCTGGCGCTGATCCGGCGAGAGCGCCCCGACGGCGTGCAGCACACCCTGCCCGGCGGCCTGGTCGAAGAAGGCGAAGACCCGGCCACCGCGCTGCGCCGCGAGCTGCTGGAGGAGCTCGCCCTGGACTTCGCCGGCTTGCCCGAGCCGCCGGTGCTGCGCTTCGTTCAGGAGCAGGAGACCGAGCGGCCCGGCGAGACCGTGGTCTTCCGCCGCCGGCACCTGGTCTTCACCGCCTACCTGCCCGACCGGCTCCACCACACAGTCGCCGTCGCCGAGCAGGACGACCCCGATCGGGCGCCGGTGGTCTGGATGCCGGTGGCCGACGCGGCCGGCCTCCACCTCTACCCGGCCATCGGCCCGGTCCTCGACCAGGCCACCCTGGCCGCCACCACAGGTGGTCCGCTGTCGCTCCCGCCGATGACTGGCGGCTCCTACCGGTGGCGCTGACCGTCGGGCTCGGCTCGGCCGAGCAGGCCGGCGGCTACGCGGCTTCGCCCTCTGCCGGCTCTCCGGTGTGCTGGAGCCAGCTGCGGGCGGCCACCCGGTCCTCGCCCGACAGCTTGGCCCAGAACTCGTCGGCCCACACCGCGTGGGCGGCTTGGCGCTCGGCCTCCTCCAGGCGCGCCGACTCCGCCAGCACCTCCTCGGCGAGGCCTTCGCGGGCCGCTTCCAGGTCACCGCTGAAGGCCGGCAGCGCGGCCAGGTGCGCGCGGCGCTCGGCCTGCACGGCCACCAGCGCCCGCTGTGCCTCGATCAGGCGGTCGGGGTACTCGAATGAGGTCTTCTGCTTGCCCACGGCCGGAATCGTACGCGCGACCGGATCCGTCGTCCGGCTGCGCCCCGCCGACACACCTTGACGGCCGTCCCGTCCACCTTGATGCCCGCCCCAGACCCCGGTGGGACTCCTTGATGGTCACCATCGAGCCGGCGTGGGTGTCAGCGTCGGCGAGCGGGCCGCGGCGGTTCCCGAGGCCGCGCCGGCGCGCTGGCAGCGGCAATCGGCACTGCGATCGGCCTGGCGCGCCAGGGGGCGGGGGAGGCCTCCACCTGCGGACGAGGGCCGCACCCGGTGGACTGGTGTGCGTCTGTGGCGCTCGTTCGGACGGTTCGGCCGTGGTGCGTGGTTGCCCCCGTGCCGGTCGGGCTACAGGTAGACGAGCGCGGCCCCGCGCTCCTCGTCCGCACCTGACTACGGAGCAGCCATGCAGAACCCCTTCTCTTCGAGCAGGATCCCGTCCACCTACTTCGTCACCACTGGCGTCGGCGATTCCAACGAGGGGGAGGCGGTGCTCAACGTCCAGAACGTCTCCGGACACGACATCACCATCCGGGCGGGCGAGTCGTTCCAGGTCCCCATGTACAACGAACAGCCGGAGGAGTAGCCCCTCTTGCCGGGACCGCGTACAGGGCCCCATCCCGGCATGTTCCCCGGCACCGGCCTGGCTCCGCTCATCCCGCCCCGGTGCCCGGATCGGCGATTCTCGATTCACCTTGACCGCCGCCCCGGGCCACCTCGCCGATACCTTGGTGTTCGGCAAAGGCGCGGTAATTTCGCAGGTCAGAGCATTGGTGGGGCCGGGTGTGGATACCTTGATGCCCGCCCCGGGAGGTCCTGGGGCGGGCATCAAGATGGCGTGGTTGTCAGCGCTGGTCGGGCTTGGTGCCGGTGAGTTCCCACCAGGGCACGGGGCCGCTGTCGAGGTCGGTGAGCGGCCACCAGTTGTCGGCGCCCGGGCCGTCGGCCTCCAGGTCCTCCAGACTGGCGACCCCGGCCGGGACGCTCTGCAGCATCCGGGCGACCTGGTGGCTGCGGGCGGTGAGCTCCAGCTGCCGGCAGCGGTTGCCGAAGCCGGTGTCGCCGGTGCCGGTGAGGACGAACAGCAGCCGCGGGAAGGCCATGTAGCGGCGCTCCCACAGCGGCCGGCGCCCGCCCTGCACGGCCTCGATGGTGCCCGCCCGCATCCCGGCCGGCAGCGGCGCGGTCGACCAGTAGCGGGCGTAGGCGTGCAGCTTCGCCGCCAGCCGCACCCCGCCCATCGTGCCGCGGTCCAGCTCGACGAACGCCGTGTTGTTGACCAGTCCGTTGGTGGTGTGGCGGGTGTAGTGGACCAGGCCGTCCGGGCGCACCGTGCCCTCCTTGCCCTCGGCGAAGCGGTGGGTGACCTCCGGTACGAAGTCGAACGGCCCGTAGGCGTCCCCGCGCTCGCGGGCGTCGGTGAGGAACGCGAGGTGGGTGCGCACGACGGCGAGCTGGTGCCACACCGTGTACTTGAACGCGGTCTCGTCCCCGGGGGTGCGCGGGGCGGGGATGTCCGCCAGCTCGGGGAAGGCGCCGGCGATCCGAGCGCCGTGTTCGGTCAGGAACCAGCCCCTGGTCCGCCCGGACTGCGGCAGCACCAGCTCCGCGGCCAGGCCCTCCGCCCGCAGTCGGCGCAGCCGCGCCCGCATCTTCTCGACCCCCGCGTCCGGCGCGGTCAGCCGGCGCAGCTGCTCGGCGGTGGCGATGCGGAACTGGAACAGCGCGGCGAGCACCGCCCAGGTGATCTCCACCTCCCGCGTCTCGCTGTCCGGCTCCGCCCCGCTCCTCGCCCTCGTCCTGGACGAAGTCATCGCGATGTGCTCCTTTCGGCTCGGCGCGCAGCCCGGTGCCGCGCGCGGTCGCCGTAGGGAACCCCGCGTTCCTTGGTGGATACCTTGGTGAACAGCCCCTTTGGCCGCAACGATCACGTAACGGCCGGTCGTCAAGGAATCCGCCAAGGTTGGTGGATTCCCTTGACGACCGCTTCGGACACCTTGATGGAGCGGCCGCATACCTTGATGGCGGGGCCGGGAACCCGGAGAACCGCGCGCCCTACAGCTCCCAGGCCCCGCACCGGGGCCGTGTGTGGTCGGCGAGCGAATGCCACACGGCGGCGCCCGGGCCGTGTTCCTCGAGGTCGTCCAGCCGGGCCGCGCCGGCCTTCACGCCCGTCAGCATCCGGGCGACGAGAGGGTGGCCGGCGGCGATGGCCTGGAGGTCGCGGATGCGTTGCCGGGCGGCGCGCTCGCCGGTGTCGGCGAGGACGAACAGCAGCCGCGGGAAGACGGTGTAGTGCTGCTGCCAGGCCGGCAGGATGCTCAGGGCGTGCGAGGTGCGCCTCAGGTGCGGCGGGATCGGGCGGTGGTCGTGGAAGCGGGCGTAGCCGATCAGCTTGGCGGCGAGCTTCTCGCTGGCCATGGTGCCGCGGTCGACCTCGACGAAGGCCCGGTGCAGCGCCCGGTCCGGTCCGCCGGTCGTGTAGTGCAGCAGGCCGTCGGGGATGACGGCGCCGCCCGGGCCCTCGCCGTAGCGGTGGTAGACCTCTGGCAGGAAGTCCAGCGGCCGGCACTCGTCGCCGACCGTGCGGGCGCCGGCGACGAAGGCGGCCTGGGTGCGGGTGACGGCCAGGATGTGCCCGACCCGCAGCCGCGCCTCGGTCTTGTCCTCCGGCAGCGGCGGCGAGGCCACGCCTTCCAGCTCCGGGAAGCGGGCGGCGATCCGCGCGCCCCGCCCGGTCAGGTACCAGGCCCGCAGCTTCCCGGCCTGCGGGAGAACGACGTCCTCGACCAGGCCCTCCTCCTTCAGCCGGCGAAGGCGCCGGCGCATCAGCTCCGGCCCGCTGCCGGGGGTGTGCAGGACGCGCAGCTGCTCGGCCGTGGCCATCCGGAACTGGAACAGCGCGGCGACCACGGCGTGGTCGATCTCGGGCGGCGCAGCCATCACGGGGCTCCTCGAAGGTCGGCGCCCGCCGCCCGGGCGGCGGCGGAACACCCGCAGGAAAGCCCACGCTTCTCACCGGATTTCTCACCACCAAGGGCCCCAGCGATCACGATCCGACAACAGGCGCACCAACCGGCCCGACAACAGGTGGTGAGAACCGGTGCGCCAACCCGAGGCCGACCCACCCGCCCGCTGCGCCCCGCATTCGGTAGAAGTCGCAGGTCAGGGGTGGTGGTGAGTGGGCGTCAAGGTGGAACTCACCACCCAGACAACCCTCTCTTCTTCTTCTTTTGGTCTTGGTAGTTGGCAGTTGTCGTTGTCGGTCGGGTTCGGCGCCTGCGGCGGGCTCTTTCTTCTTCGGCGTCCGGCTGGTGCCGGCCGCGCGTGGGTGGGGCGGCGCGGGGCGCGGGCGGCCCTGGAAGGCCGCTGGAGGAGGTGGAGACGGCTCTGCCCGCCGCGTTCCTCGGACACGGTGGGCAGAGCGGGCACAGGCGCCCTGGAGAGCCTTCAGCGGGCAGGAGGGCCGGGCGGGGTCAGCGCCAGTCGAGGCCGAGCGCGGCGAGCTGCTCCAGCTGCTCGCCGGTCAGCTTCGCCCGGCGGCTCTTGGTGTTGGAGATCCACACTCCGAGCTTCACCTCCACCGTGCCGCCGTCGCCATCCGGGACCGGCTCGACATGCTGGCGCGGCACGGTCACCGTCCCGGTGCGCTCCCGGTACAGGGCGAGCGCGGCCAGACCGCGGTCGAACGCGCTCGGCTTCCCGGCGCCGGCCTTCTTCTTCACCGCCCCGTCCTGCCCGGCCGGGGCCGGGAGCGGCTCGACACCGAGCGCGGCCAGGCGCCCCTGCTGCCCGTCCATCAGGCTCTGCCACACGATGTGCTGGCGCTGGCGCTCAAGCCACCGCCCCACGTCCAGCCCGTGCAGGGTCACCCCGGGCAGCAGATCGGACAGCTCGGCGCCGCCCTGGACGCACTCGCGCACGGCGGCGAAGTGGCGCTGCCAGTCCAGCGGCCACGCCGGGTTCCAGTCCGGGTCGATCTCCTCCAACGCCTCCACCCGGTCCGGCCGGCCGTCCAGGACGCCGGGGCGGCGCTGGTTGGACAGCCACTGCCCGACCGGCTTGTCCAGCGCCGTGGCGGTGCGCGGCGCCGCCAGGGTGTGGTGGTCCTTGTAGTACTCCCGGCACGCGGCGAGGTTCTCCTCCCACGCCGCGTCCAGCGGATCCCACACCATCCCCAGCGCCTCCAGCCGCTCGACGCGCTTGCCCTCCATCTGCCCGGCGTCGTAGGCCTTGCGCTGCTCGCTCACCCAGTGCCCCAGCGGGTACATCTGGTGTGGCTCCAGCCCGGCCCTCGTCGCCTCGCGGTGGTCGAACGGCACCCGCAGGTGCCCCTCCCGCTTGTAGTACTTCTCGGCCGCCGACCATCCCCGGGCCCAGTCCTGACGCTCCGTGTCGATCACCTGGAAGCTCACCCAGTTCGCGACCATCACCGGGTCACGAGGAGCCGAGAAACGCAGCAGCATCCGGCTTTCCTTCTCGCCCTCCTTCGGAGCCGGGCCGATATCCGTGGACGGCTCCACGCTCGCCTTCTGCTCGACCTGAGGAATCGCCAGCAATTCCACGGCCTCCTCATCATGGGCCCGCAGCGCCTGAAGAACGTTCACCAAAGGCCGGTAACTCCCCGAGGTGAACATGTCCTGCGGCGCCTCACCCTCCTTCAAAAAGACGGGCACGATCAGCGACGCCAACTTCCCCTCGCCGGGCTGCTGCCGCAAAGCGCGCCCGATCGCCTGCACGATGTCATGCGGCGCCCCCTTCGGATCCAGCAGCGCCACCGAGTCCACCGCCCGGATGTCCACCCCCTCACCCAGCACCCGGCAGTTGCACAACACCGACCACAACGCGCTGCGCCCGAACTCCCCGATCACCCGCCCCCGCCGCTCCCCGGCGTGCTCACCCTTCAGCCAGCCCGCCCAGATCCGCTCCGGGTACGTCTCCGGATCCGCCGCGTGCAGCCGCCGCGCCATCGCCGGCAACCCCTCCGCGAACGCGTTCGCCTCCACCGTCCGGTGATGGAACGTGATCATCGTCCGCAACCGGTGCTGCGCCATGGTGCGCAGCATGGCGGCCTGGAGGGCGCCGAGCCGCTGCCCACGGATCTCCTCCTGGCGCCGCTCGGTGCTCATCAGCTTCTCCGGGGTGACGACCGGGTCGGTGAGCTCGACGACGATGATCTGGTAGCGCGCGAGCAGGCCCCGCTTGACCGCCTCGGACAGCGGGAGCTTCCACGCGACCGGGCCGAAGATCGCCTCGTCGTCCATGGACGCGGCCATCTCCTCCGGCATCCGCTGGTGCCGCTCACCCTCGCGCAGGTCCCAGGCCGGCGCCGGCCGCTCCTGCCAGATCCGCGGCGTCGCGGTCGCGTACAGCCGACGGGCCGACGGGATGACCTCCTGGTGGTGGATGTCCGCCCAAGCCTTCCCCAGGCTCCCCGACGTGCGGTGCGCCTCGTCGACCACCGCCAGGTCCAGCGGGTCCAGGCGCTTGCCGTAGACGCCCTCGAAGGCCTCCGCCAGCACCCCCAGCGAGCTGTAGGTGGCGAACATGGTGACCGGACCCGAGCCGTGCCACATCGCGAGCCGGATCGGGTTCGTCGTGCAGCGCACGTCCATCGACCACAGCTCGACGTCGTCCTCCATCGAGCACACCGCGACCGCCGGCCCCGTGTGCCCGACCTCCCGCCATGCCTTGACCGTCTGCCCCAGCAGGGCCAGCGTCGGCACCAGCACGAGCACCCGGCCGCGCGGCACCATCCGCCGCGCGGCCGCCGCGCAGATGAACGTCTTCCCGGTCCCGCAGGCCGCGTGAATCTGCGCCCGCAGCCCGCGCGCCGGAATCACCCCGCCCGGCGGGATGTCCAGCGCGCGAATGATCGCGTCGACCGCCTCGATCTGGTGGTCCCGCAACTCGATGGGCATGGCCCCGTCCCTTCGTGGAATGCTGGAGGGGATTTCCTTGATCGCACAACACCCACAAGAGAGTCGAACGCCGGGGGTGTGCCTGCAACACTGACTCTACACAGTGCATCACCGTGATGCATCAGGCTTGCCGAAGCTTCACGCTCCAAGGTGACGCGGGCGGTTTTCGGGTATGAAGCCACGCTCCGAGTGGTACACTCACCCCATGGCAAGGGTTCTGGAGGCGAGCAGTGACGGGCATTCAGAGTGGGCGGAGCGAAGCGGAGTCCACCGGGCTCGACAGGGGGCGCCGGCCTTGACCCGCCGTGAGGTCACGGAGAGTGAGAGGCTAGGGGAGAGACCGGGATTCCTGGGCCTACACAGTGCCGCGCGTGATGCACCCGCCCCTCCCAGTCAGCCATCGGATTCCCGCTTGCGGGAATCCGGGAAAACCCAGCGAAGCGGGTTTTCCCCGCCTCTAGAATTCCGCTTGCGGAATTCAATTCCCGCGCTTGCGCGGGAATTCCGCCGAAGCGAAGCGGAGGCGTTCCCTGCCCGGCGGCTTGCCGCCGGGAT
>NZ_JBEPAM010000061.1:0-41792 GCF_040298605.1 Kitasatospora sp. NPDC001527
GCCGGTCCGGACAGCGCGATCTACGTGATCTACACCTCGGGTTCGACGGGCCGGCCCAAGGGCGTCGTCCTCACCCACGGCAACGTCACCCGCCTCGTGGAGAGCGGCCGCGCCGGCTACGACCTCACCGAGGACGACGTCTGGACCCTGTTCCACTCCTACGCCTTCGACTTCTCGGTCTGGGAGATGTGGGGCGCGCTGCTGTACGGCGGCCGGCTGGTGGTCGTGCCGCAGGACGTCGCGCGCTCCCCGGAGGACTTCCTGGACCTGCTGGTCGAGCAGCGGGTGACGGTGCTGAGCCAGACGCCCACCGCCTTCCGCTCCCTGGTCGCGGCCGCCGGCGAGGGCGACCCGCGCGTGGACCGGCTCGCCCTGCGGCACGTCGTCTTCGGCGGCGAGGCCCTGGAGGTGTCCGAACTGCGGCCGTGGACCGACCGGCTGGGCCTCGAACGGCCCGCCCTGGTCAACATGTACGGCATCACCGAGACCACCGTGCACGTGACGCACCGCCGCATCACCGAGGACGACCTCGCGGCGCGCGGCGCGAGCCCCGTGGGCGAGCCCATCGCCGGATGGCAGGTCCACCTCCTCGACGCGCGCGGCCACCTGGTGCCCGTCGGCGTGCCGGGGGAGATCCACGTGGGCGGTCCCGGCGTGGCCCGCGGTTACCTGGAGCGGCCCGCGCTGACCGCCGAGCGCTTCGTGCCGGACCCGTTCGGTCCGGCCGGCTCCCGCCTCTACCGCAGCGGCGACCTCGCCCGGCGCCGCCCCGACGGCACCCTGGAGCACCTGGGACGCATCGACGACCAGGTGAAGATCCGCGGCTACCGCATCGAACTCGGCGAGATCGAAGCGGTCCTGGCCGCCCACCCGGGCGTGCGCGGCGCGGTGGTCGTCGCCCGGGACGACACCCCCGGCGGCGGCCGGCTGGTGGCGTACTGCATTCCCGCCGACCCGGCCGCCGCACCCACCGGGGCCGAGCTGGCCGCGCACTGCGCCGCCGAACTGCCCGACTACATGGTGCCGTCGGCGTTCGTCGAGATCGGGGCGGTGCCGCTGACGGCGAACGGCAAGCTGGACCGTGACGCGCTGCCCGAGCCGGGCGAGGACTCCTACGCCCGCGCCGAGTTCGTGGCGCCGCGCACCCCGGTCGAGGAGCGGGTGGCGGTGGTGTGGGGCCGCGTGCTGGGGGTCGAGCGGGTCGGTGTGCTGGACGGGTTCTTCGACCTGGGCGGCGACTCGATCCGGGCGGTGGCGCTGATCGGCGCGCTGCGGGCCGAGGGCCTGGACGTGTCGGTGCGCGACGTGTTCGAGCGGCGGACGGTCGCGGGTCTCGCGGAGTCGCTGACCGGCCGGTCGGCGCTGGCGGCGGGCGGCGAGGAGTTCGTCGAGCCGTTCGCGCTGGTGTCCGCGGAGGACCGGGAGCGGCTGCCGGAGGGGCTGGACGACGCCTATCCGCTGTCGCGGATCCAGACCGGCATGCTCGTCGAGACCCTCGCCGACACCGACCGCAACCGCTACCACGCCGTCACCTCGTACTACGTCCAGGACGACGTGCCGTTCTCGGAGCCCGCGCTGCGCCGCGCCGCCGACGCGGTCGTCGCCCGCCAGGACGTCCTGCGCACCTCCGTGGACCTCGCCTCCTACTCCGTGCCGATGCAGCTGGTGCACACCCGGGTCGCGATCCCGCTGTCGGTGCACGACCTGCGCGGCATCGACCAGGGGAGCCGGCGCGAGGCGCTGACGGCGTACGTCGCCGCCGAGCGGGCCCGCTCCTTCGACCTGGCGGCGGCGCCGCTGGTGCGCATCTCGGTCCACACCGAGGAGGAGGGCTGGCGGCTCTCCTTCACCTCCTCGCACGCCGTGATCGAGGGGTGGAGCCTGCACTCCTTCATGACCGAGATCCTGGCCGGCTACCGGCGGATCCGGGACGGCCTGGAGCCCGAGCCGTACGACGTTCCCCCGGTGCGCTTCGCCGACTCCATCGCCGCCGAACTCAAGGCCCTCGACTCCGCGGAGGACCGCACCTTCTGGCGCTCCGTGGTCGAGGACCACGCCCCGCTGGCCGTGCCGTCCGCCTGGGCGGTGCCGGACGCGGCCGGGGAGGACTTCACCGTCCCGGTGCCGGTGCGGGACCTGGAGCCGCGCCTGCGCGCGCTGGCCGCGCGCTCGCACGCCTCGCCGAAGAGCGTGCTGCTCGCCGCGTACGTGAAGGTGATGAGCCAGCTCACCCACGAACCGGCCTTCCACACCGGCCTGGTGTGCCACGTGCGCCCCGAGGTGCTCGGCGCCGACCGGGTCTTCGGGACGTACGTCAACACCCTGCCCTTCCCGGTCGACCGCGGCGCCCGCACCTGGCGCGAGCTGGTGCGGCAGGTCTTCGAGCAGGAGGCCGGGATCTGGCCGCACCGGCACTTCCCGATGCCGGAGATCCAGCGCACCGCCGGCACCACCGGACGGCTGATCGACACCCTGTTCAGCTACCTGGACTTCCCCGAGATCGAGGACCGGGCCGTCGACGCGCGCACCGGCCTCGGCGAGGGGGCGACCGAGTTCGCCCTCGCGGTCACCGCGACCATCGGCATGGGGCTCAACCTCAAGACCAGCACGCGCACCATGGGCCGTGCCGACGCCGAGCGGATCGCCGGGATGTTCCGTGCGGTGCTGGAGGCGATGGCGGCCGACCCGGACGGTGACGCCCGGGAGGTGTACCTGCCCGCCGGCGAACGGGAGTTGTTGCTGGCGGCGAGTGGCGCGGGGTCCGTCGAGACGGATCCGCGGGCCGTGCACGAGGTGTTCGAGGCGCGGGTCGCGGCGGCTCCGGAGGCGGTGGCGGTGGTCGCCGGCGGCCAGGAGCTGACGTATGCGGAGGTGAACCGGCGGGCCAACCGGCTGGCGCACCACCTGCGGGCGCTCGGCGTGGGCCGGGAGTCGCTGGTCGGCGTCTGCCTGGAGCGCGGCGTCGACCTGGTGCCCACGCTGCTCGGCATCGTCAAGTCCGGCGCGGGGTACGTGCCGCTGGACCCGGCCAACCCCGCCGCCCGGCTGCGCCAGGTGGCCGAGGACGCCCGGGTCGCCACCGTCGTCACCGACGGCGCCCTGGCCTCCCTCGTCGAGGACGCCGTCCCGGGCGGGCTGGTGCTGCTCGACCGTGACCGGGAGGCCCTGGCCGCGCGGCCCGACACCGACCCGGGCCACCCCGTGAGCCCGGACCAGGCGCTGTACGTCATCTTCACCTCCGGCACCACCGGGCGGCCCAAGGGCGTCACGGTCACCCACGCCAACACGCTCCGGCTCTTCCCGGCGATGCGGCGGCGCTTCCCCTTCGGCGCGGACGACGTGTGGGCGCTCTTCCACTCGTACGCCTTCGACGTCTCCGTCTTCGAGCTCTGGGGCGCGCTGCTGCACGGCGGCCGGCTGGTGGTCGTGCCGCAGGACGTCGCGCGCTCCCCGGAGGACTTCCTCGACCTGCTCGTCGAGCACGGGGTGACGATGCTCGCCGAGACCCCGTCCGCCTTCCGCCCGCTGGTGGACCTCGCGGCGCAGGGCGACCCCCGGATCGACCGGCTGGCGCTGCGCATGGTGATGAACGGCGGCGAGCCGCTGGAACTGGCCGACCTGCGGCCCTGGACCGACCGGCTCGGCCTGGAACGGCCGGTGCTCGTCAACGCCCACGGCATCACCGAGACCACGGTCGTCGACACCTTCCACACCCTCGCGCCCGGCGACGGCGAGGCGGGCGCCCTGATCCCGATCGGCACCCCGCTGGACGACGTCCGCGTCCACCTGCTCGACCGCGACGGCCGGCTCGTGCCGGCCGGGGTGGCCGGCGAGATGCACATCGGCGGTCCCGCCGTGGCCCGCGGCTACCTGAACCGGCCCGCGCTGACCGCCGAGCGCTTCGTGCCCGACCCCTACGGCTCGCCCGGCTCCCGCCTGTACCGCACCGGCGACCTCGCCCGGCGCCGGCCCGACGGCCGGCTGGAGTTCCTCGGCCGCGCCGACGACCAGGTCAAGCTGCGCGGCTACCGGATCGAGCTCGGCGAGATCGAGGCCGTGCTGTCCGGCCACCCCGGGATCCGGGACGCCGTCGTCCTGGTCCGCGAGGACCGCCCCGGCGAGAAGCTGCTCGTGGCGTACGGCGTCCCCGCCGATCCGGCCGCCGGCCTGCCCGCGAGC
This sequence comes from Kitasatospora sp. NPDC001527, assembly GCF_040298605.1. Classification (NCBI taxonomy): domain Bacteria; kingdom Bacillati; phylum Actinomycetota; class Actinomycetes; order Kitasatosporales; family Streptomycetaceae; genus Kitasatospora; species Kitasatospora sp. NPDC001527. Next base: position 4,180 of record NZ_JBEPAM010000061.1, read on the forward strand.
GCCGACCTGGCCGCGCACTGCGGCACCGGCCTGCCGGAGTACATGGTGCCCTCCGCCTTCGTGGCGCTGGACGCCCTGCCGCTGACCGTCAACGGAAAGCTGGACCGGCGCGCCCTGCCCGCGCCCACCGAGGAGTCCGTGGCCCGCGGCGACTACGCCGCACCCCGGACCCCGACCGAGGAGCGGGTGGCCGCCGTCTGGGCCGAGGTGCTCGGCATCCGGCAGGTCGGCATCCACGACGGCTTCTTCGCCGTCGGCGGCGACTCCATCCGCGGCGTCGCCCTGGTCGGCGCGCTGCGCGCCGCGGGCTTCGACGTGTCGGTGCGCGACCTCTTCCAGCACCGCACCGTGGCGGGCCTGAGCGAGGCACTCGCCGCGGCCGGGCAGGTTCAGGACGAGGCGGCCGGCGGCGAGCCGGCGGCCGGGACCGGTGCCGGACAGCCGGAGTCCGTCCGGCCGTTCGCCCTGATCGGCGAGGAGGACCGGCGCGCCCTGCCCGCCGGACTCGACGACGCCTACCCCCTGCTGCGCAACCAGACCGGCATGCTCGTGGAGATGCTGGCCGGCGGCGGCGAGAACCGGTACCACAACGTCGCGGCCGTCCTGGTCCCCGACGACCGGCCCCTCGCGCCGGAGGCGCTGCGCGAGGCGGTCCGCACCGTGGCTGCGCGGCACGACGTGCTGCGCACCACGGTCGACCTCACCGGCTACTCGGTGCCGATGCAGCTGGTGCGCACCGCGGCGGAGATCCCGTTCGACTGGCGGGACATCAGCGGCCTGGACGAGGAGGGGCAGCGGCGCGAGGTGACCGCCCACGTCGCCGCGCAGCAGGCCGAGACCTTCGACCTCGCCTCCGGCGAGCCGCTGATCCGCGCCTTCGCGCACGCCGCCGGCGACGGCGCCTGGTTCCTCACCCTCACCCAGAGCCACGCGATCCTGGAGGGCTGGAGCCACCAGCTGCTCGTCAAGGAGCTGCTGGCCTGCTACCGGCGGATCCGGGACGGCCTGGAGCCCGAGCCGTACGAGGCCCCCGGCGTGCGCTTCGCCGACACCGTCGCCGCCGAACTCGCCGCCCTCGGCTCCCCGGAGGCCCGTGCCTACTGGAAGGGCGTCGTCGAGGGGCACGCCAAGCTGACGCTGCCCGCCGGCTGGGCGGACACCGCGGCGGCCCCCGAGGCCTACGGCGTCAAGGTGCCGCTGGACGCGCACCGGGAGGCGCTGCGCGCGCTCGCCGCGGCGGAGGGCGTCTCGGTCAAGAGCGTGCTGCTGGCCGCCCACCTGAAGGTGATGGGCCAGCTCACCGACGAACCCGCCTACCACACCGGCCTGGTGAGCCACGTCCGTCCGGAGGAGCAGGGCGCCGACCGGGTCTACGGCCTGTACGTGAACACCCTGCCCTTCCCCGCCGACCGCGGCGCCCGCACCTGGCGCGAGCTGGTGCGGCAGGTGTCCGACCGGGAGATCGAGGCCTGGGAGCACCGGCACTTCCCGATGCCGGAGATCCAGCGCGAGGCGGGCACCGGCGGACGCCTGATCGACGTGATGTTCAACTACGTCGACTTCGGGCAGGGCCGCGCGCCGGAGGCGGGCGGCCGGGAGAGCGCGCCGGCGACCGTCGTCAGCAGCGCGGTCACCGAGTTCGGCCTGTCGGTCAACGCCCACGGCGACGACCACGTCAACCTGCGCACCAGCACCGCGGTGATGGGCCGCGCCGACGCCGAGCGGGTCGCCGCGATGTTCCGCGAGGTCCTGGAGGCCATGGCGACGGACCCCGACGGCGACGCGCGGGCCGTGTACCTGCCGCGCGGCGAGCGGGAGCGGCTGCTCGGCGCGGGCCCGGCGGACTCCTTCGAGGCCGTGTCGCGCTGCCTGCACGAGGTGTTCGAGGAGCAGGCGGCCGCCGATCCCGAGGCCGTCGCCGTCGTCGCCGGCGGCGAGGAGCTGACCTACGCGGAGGTGAACCGGCGGGCCAACCGGCTGGCGCACCACCTGCGCGCGCTGGGCGCGGGCCCGGAGTCGCTGGTCGGCGTCTGCCTGGAGCGCGGCATCGACCTGGTGCCGACGCTGCTCGGCGTCCTCAAGTCGGGCGCGGGCTACCTGCCGCTCGACCTGGCCAACCCCGCCGACCGGCTCGGGTTCATGCTCTCCGACTCCGGGGCGCGCCTCGTCGTCACGACCGGGGCGCACGCGGAACCGCTCTCCGCGGTCCACCGGGGCGAGCTGGTGGTCCTCGACCGCGACCGCGAGCTGCTCGCGGCCCGCCCGGACACCGACCCGCGGCCCGCCGCCGTCCCGGACAACCTCGTCTACACGATGTACACCTCCGGCTCCACGGGCCTGCCCAAGGGCGTGTGCCTGACGCACGCCAACGTGATGCGGCTGATGGACACCACGGGGGAGCACTTCGCCCTCGACGGGTCCGACACCCTGGCGCTCTTCCACTCGTACGCCTTCGACGTCTCCGTCTTCGAGCTGTGGGGCGCGCTGCTGCACGGCGGCCGGCTGGTGGTCGTGCCGCAGGACGTCGCGCGCTCCCCGGAGGACTTCCTCGACCTGCTCGTCGAGCACGAGGTCACGGTGCTCTGCCAGACGTCCACCGCCTTCCGGCCGCTGGCCGCGGCGGCCGCGGCGGACGACGACCGGCTGCGGCGGCTCTCGCTGCGCGCGGTGCTGTTCGCCGGCGAGACGCTCGACATCGCCGCCCTGGAGCCGTGGGCCGCCCGCCTCGGCGTCGGCCGCACCGCCCTGGCCAACCTGTACGGCCCCACCGAGACGACCGTGTACGCGACCTACCACCGCGTGGCCAGGCGGGACTTCAGGCCCGGCGCGCCGTACTCGATCGGCCGCCCGCTCAGCGACACCCGGATCCACCTGGTGGACGGCCTCGGCAACCTGGTGCCCGCCGGCGTGCCGGGCGAGATGCAGATCGCCGGGCCCGCCCTGGCCCGCGGCTACCTGAACCGCCCCGCGCTGACGGCGGAGCGCTTCGTGCCCAACCCCTACGGCCCGCCCGGCTCCCGCCTGTACCGCTCCGGGGACACGGCGCGGCGCCTGGGCGACGGCAGCCTGGAGTACCTCGGCCGCATCGACGACCAGGTCAAGCTGCACGGCTTCCGCATCGAGCTCGGCGAGGTCCGGGCCCGGCTGGCCGAGCACCCGGCGGTCGGCGACGCGGTGGTCCTCCTGCGCGAGGACGCCCCGGGCGCGGCGCAGCTCGTCGGCTACGTCGTGCCGGCGGGCGGGGCGGCGCCCGACCCCGCCGACCTGCGCGGGTTCCTGGCCCTGGCGCTGCCCGAGTACATGGTGCCCTCGGCGTTCGTCCCGCTGGACGCCCTGCCGATGACGGTCAACGGCAAGCTGGACCGCAGGGCGCTTCCCGCGCCCGACCAGGACTCGCTGGCCCGCGCCGCCTACGCGGAGCCCCGCACCGGCATGGAGCGGCGGGTCGCCGAGGTCTGGGCCGAGGTCCTCGACGTGGAGCGGGTCGGTGCCCACGACAGCTTCTTCGGACTGGGCGGGGACTCGATCCGGGCCGTCGCGCTGATCGGCGCGCTGCGCGCCGCCGGCCTCGACGCCACCATGCCCGACGTGTTCGAGCACCGGACGCTCGCCGAGCTGAGCTCCCGGCTCCAGGACCGGGACGGCCTCACCGCCCGGGACGCGGCGGTGGCCCCGTTCGCGCTGCTCTCCGAGCAGGACCGGGAACTGCTGCCCGAGGGCCTCGCCGACGCCTACCCGCTGACCCAGAACCAGACCGGCATGCTCGTGGAGATGCTCTCCGCGGACGGGCCGCGCAAGTACCACCTCGTCAACTCGGTCCGGTTCCGCGACGGCCACGCCTTCGACGCGGACGCGCTCCAGCGCGCGGTGGACCTGCTGGTCGAGCGGCACGAGGTGCTGCGGACCTCCGTCGACACGGAGACGTACTCCGTGCCCCTGCAGCTCGTCCACGCCGCGGCGGGCCTGCCGGTCCGGGTGGTCGACCTCCGGGACCAGGACCCGGCGGCGCAGGACCGCGCCGTCCGGGACTACGTGGCGGCCGAGAGCGAGTCGCCGCTGGAGCACGACCGGGCCCCGCTGATGCGGATCCTCGTCCACCTGTGCGCGGACGACAGCTGGCAGTTCACCATCACCGAGTCCCACGTGATCCTGGACGGCTGGAGCCTGGACCTGCTGCTCGGCCAGCTGCTCGACGCCTACCGCGGTTTCCGGGACGGCACGCCGCCCGCGCCGTACGAGCGCCCCGGGGTCCGGTTCGCCGACGTCGTCGCCGCGGAGCTCCGCGCGCTGGAGTCGCCGCAGACCAGGGACTTCTGGCGCGGCGTCGTCGGGAGGCACGAGAAGTTCGTGCTCCCCGCCGGCTGGGGCGACGGCCCGGACGCGCCCGCGGAGTCGTACACGCTGCGGGTGCCCTTCGACGACCTGCGCGAGGGCCTGCAGGGCCTCGCCTCCGAGGCGCGGGCCTCGGTCAAGAGCGTGCTGCTCGCCGCCTTCCTGAAGGTCATGGGCGGCCTGACCGAGGAGCGGGCCTTCTTCACCGGCCTCACCTCCCACGTCCGGCCCGAGGCGCGCGGCGCCGACGAGGTGTGCGGCATGCACCTCAACACGCTGCCGTTCCCCGCCGACGACACCGCCCGGACCTGGCGCGAACTGGTCCGGCAGGTCTTCGAGCGGGAGGCCCTGACCTGGGCGAACCGGCACTTCCCGATGCCGGAGATCCAGCGCGAGCGGGGCGGGGCCGGCCGGCTCATCGACGTCTACTTCAGCCACCAGGACTTCGGCGGGGCGGACGACGGCGTGGCCGACACCGCCGCCGGGACCGGCTTCTCCACCAACGAGTTCCCGTTCTCGGTGGCCTCCGGCACCGGGTGGCTCACCCTGCGCACCCGCACCCGGGCGGTGAGCCGCGCGAACGCCGCACGGCTGGCCGCGATGTTCCGGGCCGTCCTGGAGGCGATGGCCGCCGACCCGGACGGCGACGCCCGGACCGCTCTGCTCCCCGGCGGCGAGCGGGAGCTGCTGCTCGGCGCGTGGGCCCGCCACCCCGACGAGCCGGTGCGGCGCAGCGCGCTCGAGGAGTTCGAGGAGCGGGCGGCGCTGCGGCCCGACGCGCTCGCCGTCGAGGACGGCGACGTCCGGCTCAGCTACGCCGAACTCGACGCCAGGGCCAACCGCTTCGCCCGGTACCTGCGGGCCGCGGGCGTGGGCGCGGAGTCGGTCGTCGGCGTGCTGCTGGAACCCGGTGCCGATCTGATCGTGGCGTTCCTCGGCGTGTGGAAGGCGGGCGGCGCCTACCTGCCGCTCGACCCGGCCCACCCGGTGGACCGGCTCGGCCGGCTCCTGGAGGACGCGGGCGCCGCGGTCGTGGTCACGCTCGCGGAGCACCGGGACCGCTGCACGGACGCCTTCACCGGCCGGATCGTCCTGGTGGACCGCGAGGCCAGGCGGATCGCCGCGCGGTCCGCGCGGCCGCTGGGCGTCACCGCCGACCTGGACGGGCTCGCCTACATGATCTTCACCTCGGGGTCGACCGGGCGTCCCAAGGGCGTCCTGGTCCCGCACCGCGGGCTGGCGAACCACCTGCGCTGGGCGGTACGGGACCTCGCGTCCCGCGGCACGGGCGGCGCGCCGGTGTTCTCCTCGCTCGCCTTCGACCTGGCGGTGCCGAACCTGTGGGCGCCGCTGCTCTCCGGACAGACCGTGCGGGTGCTGCCCAGGGACCTGGACCGGCTGGGCGAGCGGCTCGCCGCGTCCGCGCCGTACAGCTTCGTCAAGCTCACCCCGGCCCACCTGGAGGTGCTCACCCACCAGCTGACCGCCGAGCAGGCGCGGGCGCTGGCCCCGCTGCTGGTGGTGGCCGGCGAGGCGTTCAACCGGCGCACCCTGGACGCCTGGCGCGCGCTCGCCCCGGAGACCCTGATCGTCAACGAGTACGGGCCCACCGAGGCATCCGTGGGCACCTGCGTCTTCCCCGTCACGCGGCTGCCGGTCACGGACGTGCTGCCGATCGGGCGGCCGCTGCCGAACATGGCGATGTACGTCCTCGACGCCCGTCTGGAGCCGGTGCCGGTCGGGGCGCCCGGCGAACTGTACGTCGGCGGCGCCGGCGTGGCCCGCGGTTACGCGGGCCGGCCCGACCTCACCGCCGACCGGTTCGTGCCGGACCCCCACGGCGAGCCGGGTGCCCGCCTGTACCGCACGGGCGACCTGGCCCGGGTCCTGCCGGACGGCGACGTCGCCTTCCTCGGGCGCGTCGACCGGCAGGTCAAGGTGCGCGGCCACCGCATCGAGCCCGGCGAGATCGAGGCGGCCCTGACCGCCCTCGGGACGGTCGCCGAGGCGCGGGTCACCGCCCGGGAGGACACCCCCGGCGACGTCCGCCTCGTCGCGTACCTGGTGCCGGCCCCCGGGGCCGAAGGGCCCCTGGACGCGGGTGCGCTGCGCACGGAGCTCGGCCGGACCCTGCCCGAGCACCTGGTGCCGTCGGCGTACGTGACCGTGGAGCGGCTGCCGCTCAACGCCAACGGCAAGGTGGACGAACGGGCGCTGCCCGCGCCCGGGGCGGCGCTCGCCGCGGCCGCGCACACGCCGCCGGCCACCGCGACGGAACGGGCGCTCGCCGGGATCTGGTCCGCCCTGCTCGGTGTCGAGCGGATCGGCACCGAGGACGGCTTCTTCGACCTCGGAGGCCACTCGATCCTGGTGATCCGGCAGGTCGCCGAGGCCCGCAAGGCCGGGCTCCCGCTCACGCTGTTCATGGTCTACCAGCACCTCACCCTGGGCAGGCTGGCCGCCGCGGTCGACGAGGAGCTCCGCGGGCAGGCGCCCGCGCAGGGCCCGGAGCGCGGCCCGCGGACGGCCGCCCCGGTCCCGGCGCTGCCCTCCCCGGCGCGCGCCATGGAGCGGACCGGTGTCCCGGGAGCGAGCGTGGCCCGGCTGGAGGGCGGTGAACTCGTCGCCGTCGAGGGCTTCGGGACGCTCACCCGCGGCGGCGCCGCGGTGACCCCGGACACGCTGTTCCAGGTGGGGTCGATGAGCAAGCACCTCACGGCCATCGGCGTGCTGGCCCTCGTCGACCAGGGGGTCCTCGACCTGGACGAGGACGTCGACCGCTACCTCAGGGGATGGCGGGTGCCTGCCTCCGCCGACGGCGCGCGCACGACTCTGCGCCACCTGCTCGCCATGCGCTCCGGCCTGGCCCCCGCGCCCGGCAAGGGCTACCCGGCCGGGTCGGTGCCCACCCTGGCGGACCTCCTGCACGGCCGCCCGCCGGCCGTCAACGCGCCGGTGGCGCGGCAGGCCGTGCCCGGCGCGGGCTTCGCCAAGGCGAACGTGCACTACTGGGTCGTCCAGCAGGCGGTCGCCGACGCCACCGGGGAGGCGTTCCCGGAGGTGATGCGCGAGGTGCTGTTCAAGCCGCTCGGCATGGACGGCAGCAGCTTCGACCAGTCCTTCCCGCTGGAGTCCGGCCGCCCCGTGGCGCTCGGCCACGACGGCGCGGGGAACCCGGTCGACGGCGGCTGGCTGGTCCGGCCCGACGCGGCGGCCGCCGGCCTGTGGAGCACCGCCTCCGACCTCGCCAAGGCGGTGCTGGAGGTACGGCGCTCCGCGCTCGGCCGGCCCCTCGCCCTGCTCTCGCGGGAGCGGGCCGAGGAGCTGCTGACCCCGTACCCCGACAGCTTCTACGGCCTGGGCGCCGTCTGCGACACCACCGGCCCGGATCCGCAGTTCGGCCACGGCGGCGAGCCCGTCGGCTACCACGCGCTGGCCACCTGCACGCTGCGCTCGGGCACCGGCTGGGTCGTGCTGACCAACGGTTCGGCGGGGGAGCGGGTCGTCCGGACCTTCGTCTCCGCCACCACGCCGGGCGAGGAGCCCGGTTCCGCGGCCCAGTGAGCGCCCACCGAGAGCACGAACCCGCGACGACCGAATCGAGGACACCCGCCTTGGAATCCCGCCATCCCCATCGAAGCCTGCTGTCGACCGACGACCTGACGGACCGCGAACTGCGCGCCGTCGTGGACCGCGGAGCGGCGTTCGCCGCCGGCTGCGCCGGTGAGCCCAGACCCCTCGCCGGGGACGTCGTCGGCGTCTACTTCCGCATGACGTCGACCCGCACCCGCACCGCGTTCTCCTCCGCCGCGCTGCGCCTGGGCGCGCAGATCATCGCCTACGGCCCCGACGACCTGCAGACCAACACCGGTGAGTCGCTCGACGACACCGGGAAGGTCCTCGGCCGGATGCTGGACGTGGTCGTCGCGCGGACCGGAAGCCCGCAGCGGGAGCTGGCCGCCTGGGCCGACCCCCGCCGGCTCTCCGTGGTGAACGCCATGACCGAGGAGGAGCACCCCACCCAGGCGCTCACCGACCTCACCACGCTCAAGGGCCGCTTCGGCGAGATCGACGGCCTGCGCGTGGTCTACGTCGGCGAGGGCAACAACACGGCGGCGGCGCTCGCCCTGGCGCTGCCGCGCTTCCCCGGCACCCTGCTCGAACTGCGCACCCCGCCCGGCTACGGACTCACCGAGGAGGTCAGGGCGCGCGCCGAGGAGCACGCCCGCCGCAGCGGCGCGTCGTTCGTCGAGCGGCACGACATGGACGCCCTGCCCGCCGACGCCGACGCCGTGTACACCACGCGCTGGCAGACCACCGGCACCAACAAGCCCGACCCCGAGTGGCGGGAGGTCTTCGCCCCGTTCCAGGTGACCCGGGACCTCTGGGAGGACAGCCCGAAGGCGGTGTTCATGCACGACCTGCCCGCCCACCGGGGCGAGGAGGTCACCGCCGAGGTCCTCGACGGGCCGACCAGCATCGCCTTCGCCCAGGCGGAGAACAAGATGCACAGTGCCATGGCGGTGCTCGAGTGGTGCCGCGGTGGTGGGGCCGCCGCATGAGCGCGGCCCAGGAGGCCCCGACCCTGGCCGAGACGCCGCCCGGTCCGCCGCTGCGCAGGAACCGCGACTTCCTCAAGCTGTGGACCGGGGCCGGCATCTCCATCCTCGGCACCCGGGTGGGTACCGTCGCGTACCCGCTGCTGATGGTCTGGCAGAACGGATCGACGGTCGACGCCGGCCTGGTGGGCTTCGCGGCGCTGCTGCCGCTGCTGCTCGTGCAGCTGCCCGCCGGTGTCGTGGTCGACCGCTGGGACCGGCGCCGCACCATGATCGCCTGTGACGTGGCGGGACTGCTGGCCATGGGCAGCGTCGGCCTGGTCCTGCTGTCCGGCCGCGTCCTGCTGCCCCACCTCATGGCGGCCGCGTTCGTCGAGGCCGCCGCGGGGATCTTCTACCGGCTCGCCGAGCGGGCCGCCGTCCGCAACGTCGTCGAGCCCCGGCACCTGTCCGCGGCGCTCTCCCAGAACGAGGCCAGAGGCCGGGCCGCCGGCCTCCTCGGCCAGCCCCTGGGCAGCTCGCTGTTCACCGTGTCCCGGGGTCTGCCCTTCGTGTTCACGGCGGCGGGACACCTCTTCGCGCTGCTGACGCTGCTGGCGATCAGGAAGGACCTGCAGAGCGAGCGCACCGCGGTCCGCAAGGACCTGCGCGCCGAACTCGCCGAGGGCTTCGCCTGGTTGTGGCGGCAGCGCTTCCTGCGGACCGCGGTGAGCCTGGTCGCGGGGACCAACATCCTCTTCCAGGTCCTCTCGCTCACCCTGGTCGTCATCGTCAAGGAGTCCGGGAGCTCGCCCGCCGTCATCGGCGTCATCGGCACGGTGTCCGGCGTGGGCGGGGTGTGCGGGGCGCTGGCCGGCTCGTGGTTCGGCAGGCGCTTCTCCGTCTCCGCGATCCTGCGGGGGGTCTTCGCCGCCTGGACCGTCCTGATGCCGATGGTCGCCCTGAGCGACAACCCCTTAGCCCTGGGCGGGGTGTTCGCCGGACTGACCTTCGCCGGCGCGCTGATGAACGTGGCGGCGGGCGTCTACCAGGTCCAGGTCACCCCCGACCGGCTGCAGGGGCGGGTCAGCAGCGTCGCGATGCTCCTGACGTCCGGCACGAACTCCCTCGGGCCGCTGATCGCCGGCTTCCTGCTGGGAGCGGTCGGCACCACCTCCACCGTCCTCGGCGTGGGTGTCGCGATGCTCGTGACGACCGTCGCCGCGCTGCTGAGCCCTGCGGTGCGCGACGCCGCCGGCACCCCGGCGGCCGGGCCCGTGGACGGTCCGCCGGAGCGGGCCGCGCATAGCCCGGATACCGAAGAAATATAGAGGCCGCCCGGAAGGTGAGACCCATGGAGACCTCTCAGGCCCCGGCACACGCCGCCGACACCAGGACGGGTACCGGCCGATGACCTATCAGCGAGGAAGCTGGTTCCGGGTGTACGTCCCGCGGCCCGCCGCACGCGCACGGCTCTTCTGTTTCCCCTACGGCGGGGGCGCCGCCAGCTCCTTCCGCGGCTGGGCCGAGAGCCTGCCGGAGTCGGTCGAGCTGGTGGCCGTGCAGTACCCGGGACGGCAGGACCGCCTCGCCGACCCGGTCCCGGCGGGGATCCCGGAGCTCGCCGAGGAGATCGCCGCGGTCGTCGGCAGCCGGTTCGAGGTGCCCACCGCGTTCTTCGGGCACAGCATGGGCGCCGTGGTCGCCTTCGAGGTCGCCCGCCGCCTGCAGCCCCGCTACCCCTCGCCGCTCGCCCGGCTCTACGTCTCCGCCTGCCGCGCCCCCGGGACCCACCGGCGGGCCCGCCGGCCGCTGGAGGAGGACGAGATGCGCCGCTACATCCAGTCGCTCGGCGGCTCGGGGGCGAACTCCCTGGACGACGACGACATCTGGGAGGTGGCCCACCCGGTGATCCGCACCGACCTCGGCTGGACCGGGGCCTACGAGTTCACGCCCGGCGCCCCGCTGTCCTGCCCGGTCGAGGCGGTCGCCGGCGCCGAGGACCGGGCCGCCACCCCCGCGGACATGGCGCTGTGGAAGGACTACACCATCGGCGGCGCCCGGACCCACGTCCTGCCCGGCGGGCACTTCTACTTCGAGGAGTGCCTGCCCCGGCTGACCTCCCTCCTGGCCGAGACCCTCGTGCCCGAACCCGTGTCCCCGCAGCCGACAGGAAAGCGGTCGTAGCATGCCCGATCCGCAGACTCCGAGCCTGCTCAACCTGTTCTCCCCCGAGTGGTCCGCGGACCCCTACGGTGTCTACGCCTACTACCGGGAGCTGCGGGAGGCGTCCCCGGTCTACTACGACGAGTGGATGCGGACCTGGGTGGTCCTCGGCTACGACGAGATCAGCCGGCTGTCCAAGGACGAGCGCCTCTCCGGCGCCCGGATCGGCAGCTTCCACGAGCAACTGCCCTCCGAGGTGCGCGCGGAGATCGAACCGCTCGCCAACGCGCTGTCGGACATGATGCTCTTCAACGAGCCGCCCCGGCACACCCGGCTGCGCCGCCTCGTCAAGCCCGGCCTGACGCCCCGGCTGGTGCGCGAGATGCGCCCCGCGATCGAGAAGCTCGCCGACGAGCTGCTGGACCGGGCCGAGGAGCGCGGCGGGATGGACGTCGTCCACGACTTCTCCGAGCCGCTGACCCGCGGGGTGATCGCCCGCCTGGCCGGCGTCCCCGAGAAGGCCGGGCACCTCCTGGAGAACTGGCCGGGCCTGCTCCACGAGTTCTTCACCCAGTCCCGCGCCGAGATCGGCCGCATCACCGAGCTCAGGACCGCGTTCGAGGAGGACGCCGAGGGCCGCCGCAACGGCACGGCGCAGGACCTGTTCACGCAGATGATCGCCGAGCAGCTGCAGTACGGCGACTACAGCGACGATGAGATCTTCGCCAACTTCCTGCTCCTCATCGACGCGGGCCAGGCCACCACGACCCACCTCATCGGCAACGCGGTGCTGGCCCTCGCCCACCACCCCGACCAGGCGGAGCTGCTGCGGCAGCGGCCCGACCTCGGGGTGCAGGCCGCCCACGAACTCCTGCGTTACGACAGCTCCGTGCAGTTCACCACGCGGGTGGCCCTGACCGCCCTGGAGGCCGGCGGCCACCGGATCCCCGAGGGGGACTCGGTGACCCTGGTCCTGGGCTCCGGCAACCGGGACCCGCTCCACTACGCGGAGCCCGACCGGCTCGACATCACGCGCCGGGCCGCGGACCACCTGTCCTTCGGACACGGGATCCACTACTGCCTCGGCGCCTCGCTCGCCGTCGCGGAGATCGACGTCGCGCTGCGCAGGCTCCTGGAACGCACCGGCCTGCGCCAGGTCGACACCCGGCCGCAGTGGATGGACAGCATCAACTTCCGGATGCTCAAACGGCTTCCGGTGACGTTCGAGCGCGTGCACTGACCGTCCGCCCCGGAGCGGGCGGGCAAGTCCTGGCAGAGGGGAAGGAACAACAATGCAGGGCGCCGCACAGCCGTCAGACCTGCCGCCGACGCACCGACGCGTCGCCCGGCAGGCCGCATCGACCCCCGAGGCGGTGGCCGTCCTCGCGGGCGGCCACCGGCTGACCTACCGCGAGCTGGAGGAGCGGGCCAACCAGCTGGCGCACCTGCTGCTCGAATCGGGGGCGGGCCCGGACGTCCCCGTCGGCGTCTGCCTGCGCCGGGGCGCCGGCCTGGTCATCGCCCTCCTGGCCGTCTGGAAGGCCGGTGCGGCCTACGTCCCCCTCGACCCGGACCACCCCGCGCCGCGCACCGCGGGCATCCTCGCCGACACCGGCGCCACGGTCGTCGTGACCGAGGAGGAACTGCGGCGCGCCGCGGCCGCGGACGGCGTCCGCCAGGTGCTGCTCGACCCGGAGCTGAGCGTCCTGGAGGGGCGCCCGCACAGCGCTCCGGACGTCGAGGTCACGGCCGCCCACGCCGCCTACGTCCTCTTCACCTCCGGCTCCACCGGCCGCCCCAAGGGCGTGGTCATCGGCCACGGCGGCATCGGCAACCGGATCGCCTGGGTGGTCGACGCCTACCGGCTGGGCGCCGGGGACCGGGTGCTGCACAAGACGCCCCTCACCTTCGACGCCGCCTGCTGGGAGATCTTCGCGCCGCTGGTCAGCGGCGGCACCGTGGTGCTCGCCGAGGTCGGCGCGGAGCGCGACCCGGCGGCGCTGCTGCGCGCCCTGGCCGAGCACCGGATCACCGTCCTCCAGGTCGTCCCCTCCGTGCTGCGCGCCCTCGTGGAGGAGCCGGGCTGGGAGGGCTGCACCGCCCTGCGGGTGCTGTTCTGCGCCGGCGAGGCGCTGCACGCCGAGCTGGTGCAGCGGTTCCTCGCCCGCGCCCGCACGGCCGGGCGGGAGGTGACGGTCTGCAACACCTACGGCCCCACCGAGTGCTCCATCGACGTGACCGGCTACGACGTCGACCCGCTGCAGCGCACCGGGCCGGTGCCGATCGGCACCCCCATCGCCAACATGCGGGTGTCGATCCTGGGCGACGACGGCCGGCCCGTCGCCCCCGGCGGCCGGGGCGAGCTGTGCGCGGGCGGCATCGGCGTCGCCCACGGCTACCTCGGCCGGCCGGCCCTGACCGCCGAGCGCTTCGTGCCCGACCCCGACGGCCCGCCCGGGGCCCGGCTGTACCGCACGGGTGACATCGCCCGGCGGCGGGCCGACGGGCAGCTGGAGTACCTGGGCCGCATCGACCACCAGGTCAAGGTCAACGGCGTGCGGATCGAGCCCGGCGAGGTGGAGGCCGCCCTGGCGGCCCACCCCGGGGTGCGCGAGGCCGCCGTCACCGCGTTCACCGCGTCCACCGGCGACACCCGCCTGGCCGCGTACGTCCGCACCGACCCCGAGGGGCGAGCCGGCCGGTCCGCGGCGGACCGCCACCGGGAGCTGCGCGACTTCCTGCGCGGGCGCCTGCCCACCAGCCATCTCCCCGCGGTCTTCGTCGAGCTGGACGCGTTCCCGAGGACGTCGAGCGGCAAGCTGGACCGCCTCGCGCTGCCGGCCCCGGACCTCGCCGCCGACCGGAACGACGCCCCGGCCAGCGCCACCGAGCGCCTCGTGGCCGGCGTGTGGCGCGAGGTCCTGGGCACCGACGGGATCGGGGCGCAGGACGACTTCTACCAGCTCGGCGGCTCCTCGCTGCAGCTCGTCCGGCTCGCCAACCGGCTGCGCGCCGAGTCGGGCCGGGACGTCGGGCTGCCCCGGCTGCTGGAGGCGACCACCGTCGCCGCCCAGGCGCTGCTGCTCGACGCGGGCCCCGCGGCGCCGTCGCCGGTGCGGACCGTGCCGCGGACCGGCGCGCTGGCGCTGTCGGCGGGGCAGCGCAGGCTGTGGGTCCTCGACCGGATCGAACCGCGCAGCCGGGAGTGGGTGACCGGACTGCTGGTCCGGGTGCCCGCGGGCACCGGTCCGGACACCGTGCGGCGGGCCCTGGACGTGCTCGCCGAGCGGCACGAGGGCCTGCGCACCCGGTTCGTCCCGGTGGCCGGCGAGCCGATGCAGGTGATCGACCCGCCCGCTCCGGTGGAGCTGCGCACCGTGCGCGCCCCGCGCGCGGAGGCCGGGGCCGTCATCGAAGGGGAGGCGGAGCGCGGGTTCGACCTGGAGAGTGGCCCGGTGGTCCGCGCGGTCCTCGTCCTCGACCCGGACGCCGCCGACACCGCCGAGGGCACGCTCGCCCTCCTGATGCACCACATCGTCGGCGACGGCTGGTCGGCGACGATCCTGCGGGAGGAGTTCCACGAGGTCCTGGCCGCGCTCACGGCCGGCCGCCCGGCCCGCCTCGCCCCGCTCGCCGTCCAGTACGCCGACTACGCGGCCTGGCAGCACGAGCAGCTCACCGACGCCTTCGTGGCCGGCGAGCTCGCCCACTGGAAGGCCGTCCTGGACGGCGCCGAGCCGTTCGCCCCGCACCCCGAGCGGCCCCGGCCGCCGGCCCGGGACGCGCGCGGCGCCGTCGTGCCGTTCACCGTGCCCGCCCCGGTGGCCCGCGCGCTCACCGGGATCGGCCGGGACCACGAGGCCTCGCCGTTCATGACCCTGCTCACCGGGTTCGCGACGCTGCTCGCCCGGCACACCGGCCAGTGGGACGGCACGCTCGGCACCCCGGTCGCCGGGCGGGAGCGCTCCGAGTTCGAGCACGTCGTGGGCTTCTTCCTGAACAGCCTGGTCCTGCGCCCCGGGCTGGCCGGGCACCTCACCTTCGAGCAGGCCCTCGACCGGGTCCGGGACGTCTGCAAGGACGCCTTCGCCCACCAGGACCTGCCCTTCGACCGGCTGGTGGCCGAACTCGCCCCCGACCGGGACCTGTCGCGCACCCCGCTGTACCAGGTCGCCTTCGACTACCACGACGAGACGCTCACCGGCTCGCCCGCCGACGCCGCCGACCTGGACCTGGTCACCGAGGTGTCGACCATTGCCAAGACGGACCTGACGCTGTACATGCGCGCCCAGCCCGACGGCACCGTCGTCGGCGCCCTGGAGTACGCGACCGCGCTGTTCACCCGGGAGGGCGCCGAGCGCCTGGCCGGCCACTTCCAGGAACTGCTGCGCTCGGCCGCGCAGGACCCGGCCCGGCGCCTGGACGCCCTGGACCTCCTGACCGACGGCGAGCGGCGGGCCCTGGACGGCTGGAGCCGCACGCCGGGCGCGCCCGTCACGGCCGGCGTGCCCGAGCTGTTCGAGGAGCGCGCCGCCGCCGTGCCCGGTGCCACCGCCCTGGCCGACGCCGGCGGCACGCTGTCCTTCGCGGAGCTGGACGCGCGGGCCAACCGGCTCGCCCACCACCTGCGCGGCCTCGGCGTCGGCCCCGAGACCGTGGTCGGCGTCCTGCTCGGCCGCACGGTGGACCTGCCCGCCACCCTGCTCGCGGTGTGGAAGGCGGGCGGCGCCTACCTGCCGCTCGACCCCGCCTTCCCGGCGGAGCGGGTCAGGACGGTCCTCGACGACGCCGGCGCGCCGGTCCTGGTGACGGACGCCGCCCACGGCGCGCGGACCGGGGCGGTCCCGGGCGTGCACCACGTCCTGGTCGACGCCCACGCCGCCGCCCTCGCCGGCGAGCCCGCGTCCCGGCCCGACCGGACCACGGACACCGACCGGCTGGCGTACGTGATCTACACCTCCGGCTCCACCGGGCGCCCCAAGGGCGTCCAGGTCACCCACCGCGGCCTGGCCAACCACGTGCGCTGGGCGGTCGACGAACTCGCCGCGCGCGGCACCGGCGGCGCGGCCCTGTTCTCCTCCGCGGCCTTCGACCTGGTGGTGCCCAACCTGTGGGCGCCGCTGCTGGCCGGCCGGCCGCTGCACCTGCTGCCGCAGGACCTGGACCTGGCGCGGCTCGGCGAACAGCTGCTGGCCGCCGGGCCGCTGAGCTTCCTGAAGCTGACCCCGGGCCACCTGGAGATCCTGGCGCAGCAGGTCGCGCCGGAGCGCCTGACCGACCTGGCCGAGGTGATCGTGGTGGCGGGCGAGGCCCTGCCGGTCCGGGCCGCCGACCGCTGGGCGCGCGCCCTGGGCGAGGGCCGGCTGATCAACGAGTACGGGCCCACCGAGGCGTCCGTCGGCACCTGCGTGCACCCGGTGACGGCCCCGGTGGCCGGCGAGTCCGTGCCCATCGGGCGCCCGCTGCCCGGAATGGCGATGCACGTGCTCGACGCCCGGATGCGCCCGCTGCCGGTGGGCGCGGTCGGCGAGCTGTACGTCGGCGGCACCGGTGTCGCCCGCGGCTACGCGGGGCGGCCGGTGCTCACCGCCGAGCGGTTCCTGCCCGACCCCCACGGCCCGGCCGGCGCGCGCCTCTACCGCACCGGGGACCTGGTGCGGCTGCTGGCCGACGGCTCGGTCGACTTCGTCGGCCGGCGGGACGGACAGGTCAAGCTCCGCGGCTACCGGGTGGAACTCGGCGAGATCACCGCCGTGCTCGGCGAACACCCCGCCGTGCGGGAGGCCGTGGTCGTCGCCCGGGAGGGCGGCACCGGCGAGACGGTGCTGGCCGCCTACTGGGTGCCGGAGCGGCCCGGGCCGGAAACGGCCGACGCCGGCCCGGAGCTCGCCGCGCACTGCGCGGCACGGCTGCCCGAGTACATGGTCCCGGGGTCGTTCACGCCGCTGGACGCCGTCCCGCTGACGGCCAACGGGAAGCTGGACCGCGTGGCCCTGCCCGCACCGGGCCCGGCGGACGGGGAGCGGCTGGAGCCGCCCCGCGGCGTCGTCGAGGAGCGGATCGCGGAGATCTTCACCGAGCTTCTGGGCGTCCCGGCCGGGGCGCACAGCAACTTCTTCCACACCGGGGGCAACTCGATCCTCGCGATCAGGCTGATCGCCGGCATCCAGACGGCGTTCGACATCGACTTCCCCACCCGGGCGGTGTTCGAGTCCGGCACGGTCGCCGGGCTCGCCGCCGTGGTGGAGGAGACGGTCCGCAGCGAGATCGACCGGCTGTCGGAGGACGACCTCACGGCCGAGGCGCTGGGTCCGGGTGACCAGCACACCTCGGAACGGTAACGCGGGAGTGTCCCGCACAACGCAGAAAGCGGAGGCGATGGCCACATCGAAGACCGTGCACACCGACCGGAGCGAGGACGCCTACGCGTCCGTGCTCGTCACCTTCGTCCTGGAGGAGTTCCTCCAGGACGACGAGGGGGAGGGGTTCGACGACACCACCCCGCTCATGGAGACCGGGATCCTCGACTCGCTGCGGGTCGCGCTCCTGCTCACGTTCATCCGGGACGGGCTTGGCCTGTACGTATCGCCGGCCAAGATCGACCTCCGGCAC
This sequence comes from Kitasatospora sp. NPDC001527, assembly GCF_040298605.1. Classification (NCBI taxonomy): domain Bacteria; kingdom Bacillati; phylum Actinomycetota; class Actinomycetes; order Kitasatosporales; family Streptomycetaceae; genus Kitasatospora; species Kitasatospora sp. NPDC001527. Next base: position 21,828 of record NZ_JBEPAM010000061.1, read on the forward strand.
TTCCGGGATGTCAGGACCATTGCGGGCATGCTCGCCGAGTTGGCCGCGGACACCGCGGGTGAGGAGACCGTCGCATGAAGGCCGATTTCGATGTCGCCGTGATCGGCGGGGGGCCCGCGGGCTCCACCGTCGCCTCCTATCTGGCCCGCGCGGGGATGTCCGTCGCGGTCTTCGAGAGCGAGACCTTCCCGCGTCCGCACGTGGGGGAGTCCCTCGTCCCCGCGACCACGCCGGTGCTCCACGAGATCGGCGCCCTGGAGAAGATCGACGAGGCCGGCTTCCCGAAGAAGTTCGGAGCCTCCTGGACCTCGGGCGAGTCCCGCGACATCCCGCGCCTGGGGTACAGCGGCCTCAGCCACGGCTGGACCGCCGACATCCAGTTCGTCGAGCGCAACCAGCCCGGGGTGGACCGCGACTACACCTTCCACGTGGACCGCGGGCGGTTCGACGCGATCCTGCTGCGCCACGCCGACGAGCAGGGCGCCACCGTCTTCAACGGCGTGCGCGTCTCCAAGGTCGACTTCGACGACCCCGAGCTGGTCCGGCTGACCTGCCGGCTGGCCTCGAAGGAGACCGAGTTCACGGCGCGGATGGTGGTCGACGCGTCGGGCCGCCAGACGCTGCTCGGCCGCCAGCTCAAGGTGAAGGTGGCCGACCCGGTCTTCGACCAGTACGCCATCCACACCTGGTTCGAGGGGCTCGACCGCAACGCCCTGGCGGGCGAGGCCACCCAGGTCGACCACATCTTCGTGCACTTCCTGCCGATCAAGGACACCTGGATCTGGCAGATCCCGATCACCGACACGATCACCAGCATCGGCGTGGTCACCCAGAAGAAGCGGTTCGCCGACGCCAACGCCGACCGCGAGAAGTTCTTCTGGGACTTCGTCTCCAGCCGGCCCGACCTGCACGACGCGCTCAAGAAGGCCCGCCGCGTGCGGCCCTTCAAGCCCGAGGGCGACTACAGCTACGCGATGAAGCAGATCACCGGCGACCGCTTCATCCTGATCGGGGACGCGGCCCGGTTCGTCGACCCGATCTTCTCCAGCGGCGTCAGCGTCGCGCTCAACAGCGCCCGGATCGCCGCGCAGGACATCATCGCGGCCCACGAAGCCGGCGACTTCGCCAGGAAGCGCTTCGAGACCTACGAGAACAAGCTGCGCCGCGCGGTGAAGTACTGGTACGAGTTCATCTCCATCTACTACCGCCTGAACGTCCTGTTCACCGCCTTCGTCCAGGACCCGCGCTACCGCGTCGACGTGCTGAAGATGCTCCAGGGCGACGTGTACGACGGGGAGGAGCCCAAGGCGCTCAAGGCGATGCGCGAGGTGGTGGCCGAGGTCGAGAACAACCCCGACCACCTGTGGTACCCGTACCTGGGCACGCTGCGCGCGCCCACCTCGGCACCCAGTTTCTGATCCGCCCGCACGGACGAGTCCGCCCCGGTGCTCCAGGCACCGGGGCGGACTCGTCCGTGCGGGGGTCAGGACGCCGGGGCGAGCTCCTCCCGCGCGGCCTGCTCCTGCCCGTCCCGGTCCGCGGCCTCCGGGGACAGCAGCTGGGCCACGTGGGCGGCGATGGCCGTCACCGTGGGCTGGTGCCACAGCAGCGTGGCGGGCAGCTTGAGGCCGAACCGCTTCTCCAGCCGCCGGCGGATGACGATGGTCATCACCGAGTCGAGGCCCTGCTCCACCAGCGACCTGCGGGCGTCGAGCGAGCCCTGCGGCAGCTTCATCTCACCGGCCACCTGCGCCGCGACCTCGTCGAGGACCCGCTCGCCCAGCTGCTCCGGCGGCAGGCCCGCGAAGTCCCGCTCGCCGCGCGCCGCGTCCTCGGCCCCGGCGGCGTCCGCCACCGCGACCTCGCGCAGAACGGGCAGCCGCTCGGCGCCCGCGTCGGCCGGCACCGTGCGCAGCACGGGGTAGCAGCCGGCGCCGCGGCGGGCGGCGAACTCCCAGGCGCCGAAGGCCTCGGCGGGCGAGATGTCGGTGACACCGCGCTCCCGCAGCTCCAGGTCGACCACCTCGTTGACCGCCATGCCCTGACCGCGCCACGAGGTCCACGCGAAGCTGATGGTGTCCCCCGCCCCGGGCTGCCCGCCGTTGCGGTGCTGGGCGAACGCGTCGAGGAAGGCGTTGGCCGAGCCGTAGCCGGCCTGGCCGGGCATGCCGAGGAGCTGTCCGCAGGAGGAGAAGAGCACGAGGAAGTCGACGCTGCCGGGCGGGAACTGGCCGTGCAGCGCCCAGACGCCGTCCGCCTTGGGGCGCATCACCCGGCGCAGCGACTCCGCGTCCACGTCCGCCGCCATCCGGTTGTCGAGCACGCCCGCCGCGTGCACGATGCCGCGGATCGCCGGCAGGCCGAGCGCGTCCGGCGACAGCTCGCGGGCGACCGCCCCGGCATCGGCGACGTCCAGGGCCACGGTGCGCACCGTGACGCCGTTCGCCTCCAGGGACCGCACGCCCTCGACGGCGCGCAGCGCCGCCGGGTCGGTGACGGTGTCCCACGCGGAGCGCGGCGGCAGCGCGGTGCGCCCGGCGAGGACGATCCGGCGCGCGCCCCGCTCGGCGAGCCAGTGCGCGATCTCCAGACCGAGCACGCCGAGACCGCCGGTGACCAGGTAGGTGCCGTCGGGCCGGCAGGCCAGCGGCTCCCGCTGCGCCTCCCGCTGGGTGCGGACGATCCGCGCCACGCTCGCCGCGCCGTTCCGTACGGCGATCACGTCCTCGGCCGGGGCGGCCCGCAGGACGTCCAGCAGGGTCTCGGCCCCGGCCGGGGCGTCGTCGCCCAGGTCGACCGTGCCGCCCCACAGCTCCCCGTGCTCGCCCGCGAGGACCCGGCCCAGGCCCCACAGCGGCGACTGCGCCAGGGCCTCCTCGCCGTGGCTCTCGCGGACCCCGCGGGTCACGCTCCACAGGCGCGGCGGCCGGGCGGAGCCCAGGGCCGCGAGCTCCTGCGCGGTGCGCAGCAGCAGCCAGGCGTGGGCCGCGGCGGCCTGCGCGGGTGTGCCGGCGACGGCGCCGGGCACCACCAGGACGTCCACCGACTCGTCGAGGCCGTCGAGCCGCGCCAGTCCGTCGGGGTCCGGCAGGGTCCGCAGCCGGCCGCCGCGGGCGGCGAGCAGTCCGGCGAGCGCGGTGGCCAGCGGCCCGTCGCCGTCGCCGATCACGACGGCGTCCCGGCAGGCGCGGTCGGACGTCTCGCCGGACGTCTCGTCGGCCGCCGGTTCGAGGGGCCGCCACGCCAGTTCGTGGACGAGTTCGTGCGGCCTGGCGGCGACCGCGGTGTCCTGTCCGAGGGAGGCGTAGCGCACCCCGGTGAGCGCGGCCACCGGGCGACCGGCCTCGTCGGCCACCAGCACGTCGACCGTGTCGTGCGCGGCGTCGTGGGCGACGTGGATGTCGACGGTCGCCGGGGCGGTGCCGACGGTGCGGACCTGCCCGACGCCGGCCACCATCCGCAGCACGGCGGCGCCGGGGTAGGCGGAGGGCGCGATGGACAGCGCGGCGTCGAAGACCGGCGCCCAGGTGGCCGCGGCCCGTTCCGGCTGCTCGGCCACGACGCGGGCGCGCAGCGCGCTCCCGCCGCGCAGCAGGTCCTCGACCGTCCAGTCGAACCCCATGGTGGGGACGCCGACCGAGGCCAGGTGGCGCAGGATGTCGCCCGGGTCGGCGGGCGCCCCGTCGGCCGGCGGCCGCGGCAGTCGCCCGGGCAGCGCGGCGGCGCCGTCCGCGGGTCCCGCGGCCCCCGTGGCGTGGGTGAGCCAGGTGCCGTCGGTGCCGACCGGACGGGAGGCGATCCGCAGCGCCGATCCGTCGCGCACGACCTGCAGGTCACGCCGCTCGGAGACGGTCAGCGGCAGCCGCAGGTCCACGTCGGCCAGGGCCCGCACCCCGTCCTCGCCGCCGCCGAGGGCGCCGAGGAAGGTGTTGATCAGGACGGCGGCGGGCACGATCTCGGTCCCGTTGATGGTGTGCGAGCCCGGGTACGGCCGGTTGTCGTCGTCCAGTTCGGTGCGCCACAGGCTCAGCGACCCGCCCGCCACCGGCACGGGGGCGCCGCGCAGTTCGTGGGAGTCGACGTCGTGCTGCTGGCCCCCGCCGGAGCCCTGGAAGGCGGTCTCGCGCCAGTGCGCGGAGCGCTGCCAGGCCACCTGCGGCAGCGTGACGAGGCCGCCCGAGGGCTGCAGCCGCGCCCAGTCGACCGGTACGCCGTGGCAGTGCGCGCCGCCGAAGGCGGTCAGCAGGGACAGCCGCTCGGACTGGTTGCGCCGCAGCGTCGGGCCGACGAAGGCGTCCTCGAGGCCGAGTTCGGAGAGGGTCTCGCCGATCGAGTGGGCCACCACCGGGTGGGCGGACACCTCCAGGAAGGAGCGGTACCCGTCCTCGGTCGCCGCCTTGACCGCCGCGGCGAGCCGGACCGGGCTGCGCAGGTTGGTCGCCCAGTAGGCGCCGTCGGCGGCCGGGGTGGTCCGCGCGTCGGTGAGCGCGGTGGAGTACATCCGCACGCCCGGCCGGTGCGGCGTCAGGTCACGGGCCGCCGCGACGAGGTCGTCGAGCAGCGGGTCCATGTGCGGGCTGTGGAAGGCCACGTCCGAGGCGACCTTGCGCACCTGCAGGCCCTCGGCCTGCCAGGCGTCGAAGAGGGCGTCCACCGCCTCGCGGTCGCCGGACACCACGGTCGAGCCCGGCGAGGACACGATCGCGGGGACCACGTCGGTGCGGCCCGCGAGCCGCTCCGACACCTCCTCCACGGACAGGGCCGCCATGAACATCGCGCCCCGTCCGGCCGCGCGGCGCAGCAGGACCGAGCGGCGGCAGATCAGCCGCGCGCCGTCCTCCACGGTGAGCGCGCCGGCGGTGACGGCCGCCGCGATCTCGCCGACCGAGTGGCCGATGACGGCGTCGGGCACGGCCCCGTGGGCGCGCCAGACGGCGGCCAGGCCGATCTGCATCGCGAAGATCATGGTCTGGACGCGGTCCACGGTCCCGAAGTCGGCGTCGGTGAGGACCTGCCGCGGGGAGAAGCCGATCTCCTCCAGGAAGACCGGTTCGAGCGCGTCGATGGCCGCGGCGAACTCCGGCTCGGTCCGCAGGAGTTCGCGTCCCATGCCGGGCCACTGCGAGCCGTGGCCGGAGAACACCCAGACCGTCCCGGTCCCGGGCCCCTCCGGCGCGGTGCCGGTCAGGGCCTCGCGGGACTCCTCGCCGCCCGCGACGACGCGCAGCTTGGCGGCCAGGTCGTCGCGGTCGGAGGCGACGATCCCGGCGCGCACGTCCAGGTGCGAGCGGCGCAGCGCGAGGGTGTGCCCCACCGAGTCGAGCGGCGCGTCGCGGCCGGCCCCCGCCAGCCAGTCGGCCAGCTTGCCGGCGTAGGCGTGCAGCGCCTCCGGGGACCTCGCGGACAGCGGGAACAACCGGAGCGGGGCCGCCGCGGCCTCCCCGTCCGGCAGCTCCGCGACGTCCGGCGCGTCCGGCGCGTCCGGGACCTCGACGGCCTCCGGGGCCCGGGGGAGGTCCTCGCGGGCCGCGGGCCCGGGGGCCTGCTCCAGGAGGACGTGCGCGATGGTGCCGCCGTACCCGAAGCCGGAGACACCGGCCCGGCGCGGGCGCTCGCGCTGCGGCCACGGGGTGGGCTCGGTGACGACCCGCAGCCCGTTGCCGGCCCAGTCGATCGCGGGGTTGCCCTCGGTGAAGTGCAGGCTGGGCGGGATCTCGCCGTGGTGCAGCGCCAGGGTGGCCTTGAGCATGGCGGCGATCCCCGCCGCCGCCTCCAGGTGGCCGATGTTGGGCTTCACCGAGCCGATCAGGCAGGGATCGCCGGCCGGCCGGCCGCGCCCGTAGACGGCGCTGAGCGCACCGGCCTCCAGCGGGTCGCCGACGCGGGTCCCGGTGCCGTGCGCCTCGATGTAGTCGATGGAACCCGGGTCGATGCCGGTGCGCCGGCAGGTCTCCTCCAGCAGGGCCTGCTGGGCGGTGCCGCTGGGCGCCATGATGCCGTTGGTGCGCCCGTCCTGCTGGACCGAGCTGCCGCGGATGACGGCCAGGATCCGGTCGCCGTCCCGCTGGGCGTCGGCCAGCCGCTTGAGGACGAGGACGGCGCCGCCCTCGCCGCGGCCGTAGCCGTCGGCCGACGCGTCGAACGCCTTGCTGCGCCCGTCGGGCGAGGTGGCGCCCGCGGCCTCCAGGGTCACCGAGAGGCCGGGCGCGATGATCAGGTTGATGCCCCCGACGAGGGCCACCGTGCTCTCCCCGGCCCGCAGGCTCTGGCAGGCGAGGTGGGTGGCGACCAGCGAGGCGGAGCAGGCGGTGTCCACCGCGAGGCTGGGGCCGTGCCAGTCCATCGCGTACGAGATGCGGTTGGCGGCCGCGCACATGGCGCTGCCGATCCCGGTCCACGCCTCGATGGTCGGCAGGTCCTCCAGGAGCCGGCGGCCGTAGTCGTCCGAGCCGATGCCGACGAAGACCCCGGTGTCGCTGCCGGCCAGGCTGGTGGGCGGGATGCCGGCGTCCTCCAGGGCCTCCCAGACCACTTCCAGCAGGATCCGCTGCTGGGGGTCCATCAGTTCGGCCTCGCGGGGGCTGAGACCGAAGAACGCGGCGTCGAACCCCGCCACGTCGCGCAGGAATCCGGCGGGCAGGTCGGCACGCCGTACGGCCGCCGCGTGCTCGGGGCCGATGGCGCGGTAGCCCTCCCAGCGGTCCTGCGGCATCGGGCCGATGCCGTCCCGGCCGGAGAGCAGCAGGTCCCAGTACGCGGACGGGGAGTCGGCGTCGCCGGCGAGTCGGCAGCCCGCGCCGATCACGGCGATGGGCTCTGGGGTGGTCGGTTCCGGTTGTGTGGGCACGACTGTCTGTCTCCTTGCCTTGGTTAGCCGCACCACGGTGCGGGCTGCAGGATGCGCACGACCGCCGCGGAGAGGGTGACCCCGGGGCCGACACCGAGCATGAGAAGGTGGTCACCGGGACCCAGCCCACCCGTCGACAGAAGGTGGTCGAGGGAGACGATCTGGTCGCTGGCGCCGAGGTGGCCGACCGTCCGCCCGAAGTCCCAGGTCGATTTCTCCAGGGGAAGCCCGAGCGCGGCCATGCAGCGCTGCTCGACGATCTCCCTGGAGTAGTTCATGTAGGCGACGCGCGTGACGTCGGCCAGTTCGATGCCCGCCTCCTCCAGCGTCCGCTCGACCACGGCGAGCGTGCTGACCTGGACCTGCACCAGGGCGGCGGTGCCCTGGCCGGTCGCGGCGGAGTGCTGCTTGAACTCGGCGTTGCGCGTGGTGAAGTCGAGCGGCCTGCCGACGGTCGGGCCCGGCGGGAACAGCGGCTCGGCGCCGCGGTGCATCCCCTCGGCCTCCGCCACCGTCAGCGAACCGGCGGCGAGCAGCTCGGCGAACCCCGGCTCGCGGGTGAGCAGCACCGCGCTGGCCGCGTCACCGGTGACGTAGCCCGGGCCCATCCGCCAGCGGTCCATCATCGGCGTGCCGAAGTTGTCGGACGCGACGAGCAGCGCGGTGGGCGGCCGCTCGCCGTCGCGCGAGGTGCCCAGGCCCGCCAGGTGGCCGGCGGCCAGCTCCAGCGCGCCGAACATGCCGTTGCAGCCCTGCCGCACCTCCAGCGCGAGCACGTCCCCGCCGACCAGGTGGCGCTGCAGGTAGTACTGGGGCTGCCAGCCGTCGGGCCCCTGGTGCCAGGAGTCGGCGTAGAGCAGCAGGTCCGTGTCGTGCGGTCGGTGGCCGCTGCGCTCGTAGGCGTCCTGGGCCGCCCACAGCGCCATCTCCGGCGCCGGGGTCGGGCCCGCCACGGCCGCGCCGGCCAGTTCGTGCAGTTCGATCTCCTGGGCCGGGTAGAGCCCCTGGGCCACGGCCTCCGCCGTGCTCACCGTGCGGGGCAGGAACACGCCGAGCCCCTTGATGTACGTCCCGGGCGTCCGCAAGGCCGCCTCGCCTCCTCGTCGATGGGCCGCGACACCGGTGCGGGCCGCGGGATGGCACGTGGTCAGGGCCGTCCGGCGACCGTCTCCAGGGTCCGGACGAGCCGTGCGAGCAGCCGCTCGGCGTCCTGCCGGGAGAACAGGTCGGGCCGGTGGCCGAGCCGCAGGGTCAGGCGGGGGCCGGGCAGCGCGGCCAGCCGCAGCGGGTAGTGGGTGCCGTCCCGGACGTCGGACCGGGTCAGCCGCAGCCCGCCCGGCAGGGCCGGGCCGGCCGGATCGGCCGGATCGGCCGAGGTGCTGACGAAGGAGACGGCGGTGTCGAAGAGTTCGCCGCCCCGGCCCGGCGTCACGGATCCCGGGCGGCCGGACCCGGCCTGGCGCTGGATGTCGCCCAGGCCCAGGTGGTGGTGGGGCGTCAGGGCCGCCTGCTCGCGCTGCAGCCGGGCGAGCAGGGCGGTCAGCGGCTCGTCCACCCGCAGCCGTACCCGGACCGGCACGGTGTTGGTGAGCAGCCCCACCATCTCCTCGACCCCGGGCAGCTCCGGCGGGCGCCCGGAGACGGAGGAACCGAAGACCACGTCCTCGCCCCCGGTCAGCGCGGCCAGCAGCAGGCCCCAGGCGCCGTGCACCGCGGTGCTCACGGTGAACCCGTGGGCGCGGGCGGCGGCCGTGAGCTCCGAGGTCAGCGCCCGGTCCAGTTCGCGCGTGACGTGCTCCTGCTGCGGGGCGCCGCCGCTGCCGCCGCCCCGTGCGTCCGGCGCCACGTAGGTGGGCCCGGCCAGGCCGGCGAGCGCGCCGGCCCAGGCCTCCCGGGCCGGGCCGAGGTCCTGCGCCGCGTACCAGGCCAGGTAGTCGCGGAACGGCGGCGCGGCGGGCAGCGACCGGCCGTCGCCCCCGGCCGCGTACAGCGCGAACAGCTCCCGGACGAGTGTCGTGGTGGACCAGCCGTCCCAGAGGATGTGGTGGGCCGTGAGCAGCAGCCGGTGGCTGTGCTCGGACCGCTTCAGGAGCAGGAAGCGCAGCAGCGGCGGCGCGGCCATGTCGAACCGGCGGGACAGCTCCGCCCGGGCCAGCGCGTCCTCCTGCGGGGCGCGCTCCCCGGCCGGCAGCGCCGACAGGTCGCGCTCCGTCCACGGCGGGGTGATCCCCTCCTCGACGATCTGCACCGGCAGGGCGGTGTCGTGCCGGAACGCCGCGCGCAGCGCGGGGTGCCGCTCCAGCAGGGCCGCCGCCGACGCCCGCAGGGCGGTCGGGTCCAGCGGGCCCTCCAGGTCGAAGGCGAGCTGCGCCGCGTAGGCGTCACCGCCCTCGGCGGACACCAGGCTGTGGAAGAGGAAGCCCTCCTGCAGCGGTGACAGCGGCAGGACGTCCGACAGCCGCGGGTGCCGGGCCGTGAGGGTGTCGATCTCGGCCTGGGTGAGCCGCACCAGCGGCAGATCGGAGGGCGTGGGGCCGCCCGCGCCGGCGTGCCTCCCGTGCGCGACGAGTCCGGCCAGTGCCGCCCGCCACAGCTCGGTCAGCTCCTCGACGGACGACTCCGGGACGCGGTCGCCGTCCCAGCCGACCGTGACGGCGAGGTCGGCGCCCGCCGGGAGCTCGCGGGTGTACGCCACCACGTCGAGGCCGGGGAAGCGGCCCGGGGCGGGCGGGAAGGACAGGCAGTCCGCCTCGCCGGTGAGCGGCCAGTCCGCGCGGTCCGTGCCGTCGTCGACGGGCAGCGGGCCGAGGTGGCGGAAGGCGAACGCGGGTGTCCCCGCCGCCTCGGGGACCGGCCGGTCCGGTGCGCCCGCGGGCGCGGCGGAGACGCCGGCCGCCCGCAGCTGCTCCTTGACCCGCTTGACGGCCGCCCCGAGCCCGGCGGCTCCCGAACGCACCTCGTCCCAGTCCAGGGCGCCCGGGTCCAGCGTGACGGCGGCCTCCCCGGCCAGCCGTCCCACGGTCCGTTCGAGGCCCGGCGCGGCGGCGTCCCCGGCGCGGTCCGGTCCCGCCACCTCGGCGACCACCGCGGAGCGCGGCGTCCCGGTGCGGCGCAGCCGCCACTCGGCGTGGGCCAGGGCCAGGCACGCCACGAGCAGATCGGCCGGGCCGGTGCGGAAGCGCTCCGGGAGCGTGGTCAGCAGGGACCCGAACGCGTCGGCCGGGAGCAGCAGCTGCCGGCTGCGGCGCGGGCCGGACGGCGTCCGCCGCCCGGATTCGCGGGGCACCGGCGCCGGCCGCGGCGTGCCACCGCCGGCCGCGGCCGCGGCGCGCAGGGCGGCGGTGCGCAGCGGGGTTCCCGCGGCCCGGACGGCGGCCGGCTCCCCGGCCCGCACCCCGGCCCACAGCGCCGCCAGGTCCTCGCGCAGGACGCGCCAGGAGACGGCGTCCAGGGCGAGCGGATGCACCAGGAGCAGCAGCCGGCGGGGGCGCTGCGGCCCGCCGTCGCACCAGACCGCCCGCAGCATCCGGGCCCGCTCGGGCGAGAGCCCGGCCGCGGCGGCCGCCCGCTGGGCCGCCACCGCCTTCCCGGCCTCCTCCGGCTCCAGGCCGTCGACCGCCGCCTCGGTGAGCAGGTCGTCCACGGGCACCGCGCCGGCGGGCAGCGTCCGGACCTCCCAGCCGTCGGTGGCGGACCCGGTCAGGCGCAGCCGCAGCGCGTCGTGCCGGGCGACGAGCAGGCCCAGGGCCTCGGCCACCTCCTCGCGCCGCGCCCCGGTCGGTACGACCAGCGACAGGCACGCGTGGAGGCCGTTCAGCGGGGCCCGTTCGGCCAGGAGCCGGGCCATCGCGGCGGTCGGCGGGAACACCCCGTCGGTACCGCCGGCGTCCTCGTGCGGCGGTCCGTCCGGCGCCGGTCCGCCCGCGGCGGCGGCCAGGGCGGCGGCGGTCGGCCGGGTGAACACGTCGGTGAGCGCGAGGTCCAGGCCGGCCCGCTTCGCCCGGGAGACCAGCTTGAGCGCGGTGATGCTGTCGCCGCCGAGGTCGAAGAAGGAGTCGTCCGCCCAGACCCGTTCCACCCCGAGGACGTCGGCGAACAGATCGCACAGGGCCTCCTCGCGCGGCGAGGCGGGCGGCTGTCCGGCGGCCGTGCTGAAGTCCGGCGCGGGCAGGGCGCGCCGGTCGACCTTGCCGTTGGGCGTGACGGGCAGCGCGTCGAGGTGCACCACGGCCGCGGGCACCATGTGGGAGGGCAGCGACCGCGCCGCGAAGGCGCGCAGGGCGGCCGGGTCCAGCGGCCCCGCGCCCGGCCGGGCGACGACGTAGGCGGCGAGCTGCCGCCGCCCCGGGCGGTCCTCGCGCACCGCGGCCACGGCCGTCCCGACGCCCTCGTGGCGGGCCAGGGTCGCCTCGATCTCGCCGAGCTCGATCCGGAACCCGCGGATCTTGACCTGGTGGTCGGCGCGGCCCAGGCATTCGAGGTCGCCGTCCGCGCGCCACCGCACGAGGTCGCCGGTGCGGTACATGCGGGAGCCCGGCGGGCCGAACGGGCAGGGCAGGAAGCGGTCGGCGGTCAGCCCGGGCCGCCGCGCGTAGCCCCGCGCCAGACCGGTGCCCGCCAGGTACAGCTCGCCGACGACGCCGGGCAGGACGGGCGTCAGGGAGTCGTCCAGGACGTAGACCCGGGTGTTGGTGAGGGGACGGCCGACCGACGGCGGGCCGGCGTCCGTCAGCGGCGCGCCGACCAGGGAGGTCACGGTGGCCTCGGTGACCCCGTACTCGTTGTACATGCGCCGCCCCGTCATCCACCGCCGCAGCACGTCGGCGGGGGGCGTCTCGCCACCCGTGATCAGGACGTCGGGACCGGTCGGGCCCTCGGGGGTCAGCTGTCCCAGGAGCACGGGGGGCATCGCGGTGTGGGTGATGTGCCGGTCGCGCAGCAGCGCGGTCAGGGCCTCGGCGGACAGCGCGTTCCCGTCTGGGGCCAGTACGAGGCGCCCGCCCGCGCAGAGGACCGGCCAGATGTCGGCCATCGCGACGTCGAAGCTGGGGGAGACCACCTGCAGGACGCGGCTGGAGCCGTCGATCCCGTAGCGGGCGATCCGGTCCGCGACCAGGTTGCGCAGCCCGTCGTGGACCACGACGACGCCCTTGGGGACCCCGGTGGATCCGGAGGTGTGGATGACGTACGCGGCCTGCCCGGGGTCGGGGGCGGCGGGCAGCGGGGTCCGGCCGCCGGGCGCGGGCCCGTCCGGGAGGTCCGGGAGGCCGTCGGCGCCGACCAGGAGGAGCGGCGCCCCGTCGGGCAGCAGGGACCGGGTCCGCGCGTCGGCGATGACGCGCACCGGCGCCGTGCCCTCCAGCATGCGGGCGATCCGCTGCGGGGGAAGGGCCTGGTCGAGCGGCATGAAGGCCGCGCCCGCGCGCAGCACGGCGAGCATCGCGGCCACGAGCGCCGGCGAACGAGGCAGGGCGAGGGCCACGGTGTCGTCGGGGCCGACGCCGCGTCCGGCCAGGTGCCGGGCCAGCGCGTCCGCCCGCCCGGCGAGTTCGCCGTACGTCCAGGTGGTCTCCCCGTGCTCCAGGGCGACGCGGTCCGCGGAGCGTGCGGCCCGCGCGGCCACCGCCTCGGGCACGGTCGGGGCGGGCACCGGGGCCGCGGTGGCGTTGCGGCGCACGACGAGTTCCTCGTGCTCCCCGGGGAGCAGGACGTCGATGTGCCCGATCGGCCGGTCGGGGCGGCTCGCGACGGCCCGGACGAACGCCGTCAGCCGCTCCTGGTGGCCCGTCAGGGAGGCCAGGTCGTGGAGCTCGGGGTTGCCCTCGAACACGAGGGCGACCGCCTCGCCGGCGGCGTCCTGCGACCGGACGCTGACGAACAGGTCGAGGCACGGGCCCGACGCCAGGTTGTGCGAGGTGGCCTCCAGGGAGCCGAAGCGCAGCGGGCCGCCGAACGGCATGAAGTTCATGATCGGCCCGAGCACGGCCCCGATGCCGTCCTCCACCGACCGCGCGCGGTGCAGGTCCTCGATGCGGAAGCGCTCGTGGCGCAGCGCTCCGGAGACCTCCGCCGTCATGGCCGTCACGAGCCGGCCCAGCGTGGCGGAGGGCGGCACGTCCAGGCGGACCGCGACCGTGTTGGTCGCCATCGAGGGGGTGCGCCGGGCCTCCGCGGTGCGGCGGCCCGTCACCGGAACCCCCAGGATCACGTCCCGGCGGCCGGTCACCCGGTGGACGTAGGCCGCGACGGCGGTCATCAGCAGCAGGTTCCAGGTGGTGCCGGTTTGCGCCGCGGCGTCCTTGAGGAGGGCGAGGTCGGACCGGGTCAGCGGCTGCGGGGCCGTCCGCAGCCGCAGCATCCCCTCCGGCAGCGGCCCGCCGGCCCCGGCCCCGCCCGGCACCCGCATGGGTTCGGGGGTGTCCGCGAACCGTTCGAGCCAGTAGGCGCGGTCCTCGGCGAAGGCCGGCGACGAGCGGTAGGCCGCGTCCTCGTCGAGCACCGTGGTCAGCGGGGCGAAGACGGCGGGCACCTCGCGGCCCTCGGACAGCGCCGAGTAGATCTCCGCGAGCCGCCGCCCGAGGAGGTGGACGCCGTACCCATCGACGACGACGTGGTGGATGCGCAGCGAGAAGACGTACCGGTCCGGTGCCAGCCGCAGCAGGGCGAAGGACGACAGCGGGCCGGTGCCCAGGTCGAACGGCCGGGACGCCTCCCGCCGCATCCAGCGCTGCGCCTCGGCGTCCGGGTCCGCGGCGCCGGTGAGGTCGACGGACTGCGGCCGCACGGACTGCGCCGGGTCGAACACCTGCCAGAGCCCGTCGTCCTGGACCACCGCGCGGATGCGGACGATGTCGGCCTCGGCCCGCAGGCGGGACCACGCGGCGGCGAACAGCTCCTCGTCCAGGGCCCCGTCGATCACGATGTACTCGGCGCAGGTGTACTGCTGACCGGTGGGATCCAGCTGGTGCGCGAACCAGACGCCCTGCTGACCGGCGGACAGGGGCAGCCGCGACGCGTCTTCGTCGGTCATTTCCGCTCCATGGCTCTTCGGGTACTGGCAGAGAGCCACCATGGAGATCACAGCTATAGGCCGCCTATACCGGTGCGGCCGACGGGCGGATACCGAAGAAATATAGGTACCGCGGCCATCATCGGCGGCGTCCCCACCGAGAGGAGCGCCCGATGGACGGTCAGAGCGTCTGGACACCGCTGGAAGTCACCCCGGCGCAGGCCGGGGCGGCGGCGACGCCGCAGGGCCTGGTCGGCCACCTGCGCGGCATCGCCGACCTCGCCGCCCTGCTGTGCCGTCACAAGGCGGTGGTCTTCCGGGGCTTCGGCGTGACGCGCGAGGAACTCGACGAGGTCATGGACCTCCTGCTGCCCAACCGGCTGGCCTACGTCCACGGCAACTCCCCGCGGACCAAGGTCGGCGAGAACGTCTACACCTCCACCGAGTACCCGCCCGAGTACACCATCTCGATGCACAACGAGATGTCGTACGCCCACCAGTGGCCCGCCCGGCTGCTGTTCTTCTGCGACCGCGAGCCGGAGACCGGCGGCGCGACCCCGGTCGTGGACGGGGTGCGCTGGCTGGCGGCGCTGGGTCCGGAGATCCGCGAGCGGTTCGCGGCGGGCGTGCGGTACTCGCAGAACCTGCACGGCGGCCGCGGCCTCGGGAAGAGCTGGCAGGAGACCTTCGAGACCGACGCGCGGGAGGAGGTCGAGGCGTTCCTCAAGGGCGCCGAGGCGTCCTGGGAGTGGCGCGCCGACGGCGGGCTGCGCGTGACGCAGCTGCGTCCGGCGACGGCCCGGCACCCGGTCACCGGCGACGAGGTGTGGTTCAACCAGGCGGACCAGTGGCACGCCGCGGGGCTCGGCGACGAGACGGCCGCCGCGCTGGCCCAGATCATGCCGGAGGAGGACCTGCCGCAGTCGGTCACCTTCGCGGACGGCTCGCCCATCCCCGCCGAGTACGTGACCCTGATCCGCGACCGGGGCCTGGACAGCGCCGTCGACGTGGACTGGCACACCGGCGACCTGCTGCTCATCGACAACATGCTGGTCGGCCACGGCCGGCGCCCCTTCACCGGGCCGCGCCGGGTGCTGGTCGCCATGTCCGACTGAGCGGGCGCCGGTGCGCCCCGACGGCGAGTTCCAGACCGAACGGAAGGCAGTGAGCAGTGACTGAATCCCCGGCCCCGTCCTTCGGCGTGATCCCCGGCGCCCAGGTGCACGCGGTCACCCACGGGCGGGAGGAGGAGGTCATCCGCGTCGTCGAGGCGGCCTACCGGCTCCACGGCGAGGGCGAGACGGTGAACCCGGACTCCTACTTCCTCACCTTCCCGGACCGTCCGTCGGCGCGCATCATCGCGCTGCCGGCCTCGGTGCGCGGTGAGGTGGACGTGGACGGGATCAAGTGGATCTCCAGCTTCCCGGCGAACGTCGAGGCGGGCATCCCGCGCGCCTCGGCGGTGCTGATCCTCAACGACGCGCGCACGGGATACCCGTTCGCCTGCCTGGAGGGCTCGATCATCAGCGCCGCGCGCACCGCGGCCTCCGCGGCGCTGGCCGCGGCCCGGATCAGCGAGTCCAGGGGCGGTGCCCGGCCGGTGCGGGTGGGCTTCTTCGGGACGGGCCTCATCGCCCGCTTCGTCCACCGCTACCTGGCGGCGAGCGGGTTCGGCTTCACCGACCTCGGCGTGTACGACGTGTCCGCCGCGCACGCCGAGGCGTTCGCCGGCTACCTGCGGGGCGCCGACGGCGGCTCCGTCACGGTGCACGACCGGCCGCGGGACCTGGTCGAATCGAGCGACCTGGTCGTCTTCGCGACCGTCGCGGGCGAGCCGCACGTGACCGATCCGGCGTGGTTCGCGCACAACCCGCTCGTGCTGCACGTCTCGCTGCGGGACCTGTCGACGGACGTCGTCCTCGCCTCCTGCAACGTGACCGACGACGTCGAGCACTGCATGAAGGCCGGCACCTCGCTGCACCTGACGGAACAGCGCGTCGGCGACCGGGAGTTCGTGGCGGGCACGCTCTACGACGTGCTCACCGGCCGGATCGCCTGCCCGGCCGACCGGCCCGTGGTCTTCTCGCCGTTCGGCCTCGGGGTGCTCGACCTCGCGGTGGCGCGGCACGTGTACGGGAAGGTGGCCGGGGACGGGGCGCTGCACACCGTCCCCGACTTCTTCAGCGAGCTCAAGCGCTACGGGTAGCGCGGGCGCGGCGCCGGCGCGCGGCCGGCGCCGCGGCCGTGGGCCCGGCGTGGTCCCGGGCACGCGTCGTGCGGCGGCCCGGGCCCGTCGCGTACGGCGGCCCGGGCGCGGATGCCGTGCGCGCGGCCTGCGGGCCGGGCGCCCTCCTCAGGAGGCGCGGGGGTGCTGCTGTCTTCCGCTGAGGACCAGGCGCATGCCCGGGTTGCGGCGCGTCTCCAGGCGCGGGGCGCGCAGCGGATCCTGCCAGGCCCCGTCGACGTTCCCGGTGAGGATGGCCTGGTGCGCCTTGCGCAGCGCCGGCCCGGGGTCGACCCCGAGCTCCTCCTTCAGGTGCCGCCGGCCCGTCTGGTAGACGGCGAACGCGTCGGCCTGCCGGTCGGACATGTAGAGGGCCATCATCAGCTGGGCGCGGAGCCGTTCGCGCAGCGGGTGGGTGCCGACCAGGGCCACGAGTTCGGGTGCGAGCTGCTCGTGTCTGCGCAGCGCCAGGTCGGCGGCGATCCGGTGCTCCAGGGTCTCCATGCGGGCCTCGTCGATGGCGGGCCCCGCCGTCTCCGCGAGGTGCTCGGTGACATCGGTGAGCGTGGGGCCGTGCCACAGGTCGAGCGCGCAGCGCAGGACCTCGGCCGCGCGGTGGTACTCGTGCTCCCTCAGCGCGGTGCGCCCGGCGTGGGACAGGCGCTCGAACTCGTGGTAGTCGAAGAACCCCGAACCGGTGCGCAGCAGGTACCCGGAGCCCTTGCGGACGATCTCGGCCCGCCGGCCCAGGTGCTGCCGCAGCCGTGAGGCGTACGTGTATATCTGTGCCTGGAACGTCTCCGGCGGGGCCTTGCTCCAGAGCATCTCGCCCAGTTGGTGATCGGGCAGCACCCGCTCGTCGGCCAGGAGCAGCGCCGCGAGCATGGTGCGCTGCTTGGTGCCGCTCAGGGGTAATTCGGAATTATCGGCCCAAAGTCCGACGGGGCCGAGGATACGAAACTCCAGCATTTCTTGGACTCCTCCTCGATCGAGCAGAGAACGACGTGTCTGATCCACCGCGCGGAAAGGGCGAAACGGTGGAGTGGGGGATGCTTCGAAGGAATGGGAGGTTATCCGCGGATTGGGGGGCGGGGTGTCTGTATTGATTTCCCGCAAGGAGCGCCACAGTTCAACGAGTCCCTGTTCGATCGCTTACCGACCGGGTGACACTAACTCCGCCCCTCGGGCTAGTCAAGGTTTGTCCTACGGGCGCCCACGAGTTCTATGGCGCTTTTGTGAGAAAGCGGAATACCGTATTCGCATTGCCCTCTGACCTGGGGTTGTCACCTGTTCAGGGCTCCTGCCAAGCCGAAATGACAGGTGCTAAGGGGCGGTTTCACCCGCCTTTCGTTCCGGCCGGCCGAGAAGGGGGAGTATAGGTCAAATATGGGGCCGCCGGTGACCATGTCCGCGTGGCAGCTATCATCGCGAATCCCCTGGATTTCAATGTCGACGATCTCTACGTGGACCTCCGACAGAGCATCGGGTGCCGCCTCTATCTCAAATGCGAGGGTTTCAACTTCGCCGGATCGATCAAGATCAAGGCGGCGGCCGAGATGGTGGGCGCCATGGAGCGGTCGGGGGAACTGCGGCCGGGTGGGACACTGGTGGAATCGTCCTCCGGGAACATGGGCGTCGCGCTCAGCGTGGTCGCCGCGAGCCGGGGCTACCGGTTCGTCTGCGTCACGGACGTGCGCTGCACGCTCACCGCCCGGCGGGCGATGGAGGCCCTGGGCAGCGAGGTCCACGTGATCACCGAGCCCGACGCCGAGGGCGGCTTCCTCGGTGCCCGCCTCGCCCGGGTCGCACGGCTCTGCGACGAGAACGAGGGGTACCTCTGGCTCAACCAGTACGCGAACCCGGGGAACTGGCGCGGCCACTACCGGACCACCGGCCCCGAGATCGCCAAGGCGTTCCCGGACGTGGAGGTGGTCTTCATCGGCGCCGGCACCACCGGGACGCTCATGGGATGCGCGCGCTACTTCCGGGAGAACCGCCCGGAGGTCACCATCGTCGCGGTCGACACCGTCGGCTCCGTGACCTTCGGCCGTCCCTCCGGCCGCCGGCTGATCCCCGGGCTCGGCACCAGTGTGCGGCCCCCGATCCTCGACGCCTCCTACGCGGACGACGTGGTGTACGTGACGGAGCCCGAGACGGTCCGCACGTGCCGGCGGCTGGTGCGCCACGGCTTCCTCTTCGGCGGCTCCACGGGGACCGTCGTCGCCGGCGCCCGGGACTGGCTCGCGCGCAACGCCGCGCACGGCACCGCGACCGCCGTCGCCATCGCGCCCGACCTCGGCGGCAACTACCTCGACACCGTCTACGACGAGGAGTGGGTCGCCCGTGCGTTCGGCGCCGACGTGACGGCGGATGTGACGGCGGATGTGACGGCCGACGTGGCGGCGGACGTCTGAGGCGGCGCCGCCCCCGCCGTCCGGAGCCGCGCCGAACCGCGGCCGGACGGCCCCCGGGAGGGCGGGCCGGCGTTACGCCGATCGGGGGAGGCGCTATCCACAGGCCGGGTTTGTCCACAGGGGCGGAGGAATTCCGCAGGGGCTCCGGAGAACTGCGGCAGCCTTCCGGCCATGACCGACACGCGCATCACGCTCCCCTTCGGCGACGGCCCCGGTGGCCGTCCGATCACCATGCGGGGCCCGGCCGACATGGCCGAGGCGCTGCCCTACCTGCTCGGCTTCTTCCCCGACGACAGCATCGTGGCGGTCGGCCTCCAGCCGCCCGGCCTGCACCAGGGCGGGGTGATCCGGCTGGACGTCCCCGAGTCGGCCGAGGAGTGGCCGGCCGCCGCCGAGGAGACGGCCGCCCTCCTCGTCCGGCTCTCCGAGCGGGAGGACCGCCGGCCGGCCCAGGTCCTCCTCTACCTCTGCCAGGATCCGGACCCGGACCCGGGCCCGGGCCCGGCCGGGCCCGGCGGGCGGCACGGTCCGCCGGTGGCGGAGCGGCTGCGCCCGCTCGCGGAGCACCTGCACCGGGCCTTCGAGACCCGCGGCGTGCGGGTCAAGGAGTCGCTGTGCGTCTCGGCGGGCCGCTGGTGGTCCTTCCTCTGCACCCGGGAGGGCTGCTGCGATCCGGCGGGGCACCCGGTCCGCCGGACGCCCGGCCCCGGCCCGGTCGCGGTGGCGGCGACCGTCGCCGGTCTGGCGCCGCGCGGCAGCCGCAAGGAGATCCTGGCCGGGCTGGCCCCGGTCGGGCCGCCCGCGGCGGACGCCGTCCGGGGCGCCCTCGACCGGGCCTCGGCCGGCCCCTCGCCGGGGCGGCCGGTGTCGCTGGACCGGCGGGCGCACGCCGAACTGCTCGACGGGGCCGTGGCGGCGTTCATGGCCGGGGCCACGGCGCTGGACGAGGAGCGGACGGCGCGGCTGCTGCTGGCGCTCCAGGACCGGACCGTCCGGGACCGCGCGGCCGAGTACGCCAGGCCGGCGGAGCTCGCGCCCGTCCAGCGGCTCTGGCGGTTCCTGGCCACCCGGTGCGTGGCGCCCCACGAGAGCCGCGCCGCGCCGCCGCTCACCCTGCTGGCGTGGGCGTCCTGGGTCGCGGGGGACACCGCCACCGCGCGGGTGGTGCTCGGCCACACGCTGCGCCGGCACCCCTCCTACCTGCTCGCCCAGCTGCTGTACGAGTCGCTGAACGGCGGCTTCGCGCCGGACACCCTGCTGGCGAGCGTGGAGGAGGAGCGCCGCCGCCGCACCGAGCGGGAGGAGCGGGAGCGGGCGGCGGCCGAGCGGCCGGCCGGGGGCGAGCCGCCCTCGGATCCGCTCCCGCCCCCGGGGCCGCACGGCGCCCTGCCGGATCTTGATCTGCCAGGCGGAGATCGCCAGGCGGTAGCGGCGGAAGCCGCAGGCGGCGGCGTAGTCGACGGGGGCCTGG
>NZ_JBEPAM010000062.1:0-41773 GCF_040298605.1 Kitasatospora sp. NPDC001527
CGCCGTGTCGGCGTGGCGCGGCGGGGGGCCGGCCCCCGGGCGGGGGGCGGGGGGGGGCCCCGGGGGGGGGGCCCCCCGGCCCCCCCCGGGGGGGGGGGGGGGGCGGGGCGGGGGCCCCCCCCCCCCCTCCCGCGTGCCCGCCGACGGGCGAAAGCCCGCCGCCCGGTACTGCTCACCGGGCGACGGGCCGTGATTCGCCCGCTCGCCTCCGGGGCGCTGCGCCCCGGCGCCCCTTCGGCTCGGGGCGGGACCGCTCAGCGGGCCTTGGCGCGGGTCCGCGCGGGCGCCGCCGGCCGGTCGGCCGGGGCCAGCGTCCGCCAGAGCTGCCGGACGAAGGCCTCGGCCTCGCGCAGCTCCTCCGACCCGCCGGACGGGGCGGCGAACACGCCCCCGTACGCGGCCAGGTAGCAGGCGCCGAGCAGGAGCTGGGCCGCCGCCACCGGGTCGGCGTCCCGGCTGACCAGATCGGCCCGCTGGGCCCGCCGCAGGTAGTCGGCCAGCAGCTCGGCGGCCCGGTGCGGCCCCGCGTTGTTGGCCCGCATCCACTCCCGGTGGCGGTCGAGCAGCTTGGGCTCGGCGAACACCGACAGCAGCATCGGCATCGACTCGCGGTAGAACGCGAGCGCCTCCTCGGCCACCTGCTGCAGGGCCGCCCGTACCTCGCCCTCGCTGGTGACGTCCTCCGGCAGCGCCCGCAGCACCGGCAGCAGGCCGGGCAGCCGCTCGGCGAGGACCGCCAGGAAGACGTCCTCCTTGCTGCGGAAGTGCCGGTAGATGGTGCCCTCGGAGCAACCCGCCACCTCGGCGATCTCCTTGGTCGTGCAGCGGGCCAGGCCGAGGTCCCGGATCACCCGCTCGGCGGCGTCGACGATCTGCTCGCGCATACTCATGAAGGCTCCGAGGGGACGGGGCGGCCGGTCCCGGACCGGACCGCGGCTGCGGAGGGGTACCCGAAGGATAGCGTGCAGGTGAGTACCCGCTCACCGGATTCGACCAGCACGCCGGGGGTTTCGACCAGCGCGCCGGCCCCACCGCCCGCGGAGGGCGACGGGGCCGGCGAAGGAAGCGGCGGCACCGGTCAGCGCGGCGGCCCGGCGGGACCGCCCAGCCCGGGCGGCGGCCCGACCAGCTGCACGCCGAGCGGCTCCAGCGCGCCGAGCAGGCGGGCGAAGTCCGGCGGGCCCTGGAGCGGCGGCGGCAGCTCCAGGCTGGTGGCCGGCTCACCGGTCCGGAAGAACCACTCCTCGAAGCCGGCCGGGGTGCCGAGCACCAGGAACCGGGTCCCCTCGGTCTCCACCCGGTACTGGTGGGCGATGCCGCGCGGCGCGAAGACCGTCGCGCCCGGGCCGACCTTGTGCTCGTCGTCGCCGATCCGCAGCACCATCTCCCCCTCCTGGACGATGAAGAACTCGTCCTCGCGGGTGTGCAGGTGGACCGGCGAGGCGTAGCCCGCCGGGGACAGCTGCTCGGCGAGCCAGAACTGCCCGTTGGTCTCGGCGCCGGTCGCCTTGAACTTGAGCAGCGCGCCGACGTGCCAGATGGCGCGCCCCTCGTCGGGCTGCTTCACGAACGGTTGGGACGTCACTCGGTTCCTCCTCGGTCGGCGGGCCCGCAGCCGGGCCCGCGGCACAGCGGTACGGAAACTGATCGGTCGTCGGTGCGGGCTCAGGCCGCGCCGCGGAGCAGCCCGGTGGCGTGCACGGCGGCCACCACCTGGTCCGGCCCCGGCGCGAAGGCGTCCTCCAGCTCGGGACTGAAGGGCACCGGAGCGTGCGGCCCGGTGACCATCCTGACCGGCCCGCGCAGCGCGGCGAAACGGTCCTGCGCGACCTGCGCGGCGATGTCGGTGGCCAGGCTGCAGCGCGGGTGGGCCTCGTCCACCACGACCAGCCGGCCGGTGCGCTCCACGCTGCCGTAGATGGTCGAGGTGTCCAGCGGGGACAGCGTCCGCGGGTCGATCACCTCGACCTGCACCCCCTCGGCGGCGAGCTGCTCGGCGGCGGCGAGCGCGACCGAGACCATCCGGCCGATCGCCACCACCGTGCAGTCCGTCCCGGGCCGGACCACCTTGGCCGAGCCGAACGGGATCGCGTACGGCTCCTCGGGGACGCCGCCGGGCACGAAGTAGAGCATCTTGTGCTCCAGGAACAGCACCGGGTCGTCGTCCACCAGGGCCTGCGCCATCAGCCCCTTGGCGTCGTACGGGCTGGACGGCGCGACCACCTTGAGGCCGGGCAGGTGGACGAAGAGCGGGTGCAGCGCCTGCGAGTGCTGGGCACCGCGGCGCAGGCCGGTGCCCCACATCGCCCGCAGCACCAGCGGCACCGAGACCCGGCCGCCGGCCATGTAGCGCAGCTTGGCGGCCTGGTTGGCGATCTGGTCGAAGCAGACGGTGGCGAAGTCGACGAAGAGCAGGTCGACCACCGGGCGCAGGCCGGTCGCGGCGGCGCCGACCGCGGCGCCGACGAAGGCGGCCTCGGTGATCGGCATGTCGAGGACGCGGTCCGGGAATTCGCGGTGCAGGCCCTTGGTCGGGCCCCAGGCGTTGGTGCTGTCCTCGCCCATGAGGACCACCGAGCGGTCGAAGCGCATCTGCTGGGCCAGCGCCTCGCCGATCGCCTGCTGGTACGTGATGGTGCGCACGTGGATCCCTCCTCCGGGGCGGGTCAGCGGGTGTAGACGTGGTCGAGCAGGGTGCGCGGGTCGGCCGTGAACGGCTCGGAGGCGGCCGCGACGGCGGCCTCGACCAGCGCGGTGGCGTCCCGGTCGATCCGGTCCAGCTCGAAGGCGGCGGGTCCGGCCACGGTGCCGTCGGCGATCCGGGAGCGGAGCAGCAGCAGCGGGTCGGACTCGGTGCGCAACCGCTCCGGGTCGGCGTCCGGGCGGTAGGACTGGTCGTCCCACAGCTCCATGTGGCCGTGGAAGCGCTCGGCCCGGAACTCCAGCACGGTCGGGCCCTGGCCGTCCCGGGCGCGGCGCACGGCCTCGGTGGTGGCGGCGTGCACGGCGAGCACGTCGTAGCCGTCGACCACCGCGCCGGGGATGCCGAAGCCGGCCGCGCGCTGGGCCATGTCGGTGCCGGAGAAGTGCCGGTCGGCCGGGGTGGCCTGGGCGTAGCCGTTGTTCTCGATGGCGAAGATCACCGGCAGGTCGAGCATCCGGGCCAGCACCAGGCTCTCCAGCACGGCGCCCTGGTTGGCGCCGCCGTCGCCGGTGAAGGCCACCGCGACCTGGCCGGTGCCCTGCTGGCGGGCGGTCAGCGCGGCCCCGCAGGCGAGCGGGACGCCGCCGCCGGCCAGGCCGTTGGCGCCGAGCATGCCGCGGTCGAAGTCCGCGATGTGCATCGAGCCGCCCTTGCCGCCGCAGAGCCCGTCCGGCCGGCCGTGCAGTTCCTTCATCATCGCTTCCACGTCGCAGCCCTTGGCGATCGCGTGGCCGTGGCCGCGGTGGGTGCTGGCGAGGAAGTCGTCGGGGGCGAGGGCCGCGCACACTCCCGCGGCGACGGCCTCCTGCCCGCTGTAGAGGTGGACCGCGCCGGGGAGGCTCTTCGCCAGGCCGTGCAGGCGGTCCTCGAAAGCCCGGATCACACTCATCGTCCGGTAGATCTCTGCGATCTGATTGAGCGTCAGATCGGTGGTGCGGGATGTGCCCATGGGGTCGCCTCCTCGGCTCTCCGGGGGACGCCGGCGGGGCGCCGCGCGCCTCGTTCGCCGGTCGTGCTCGTGGCCCGACTCCATGAGGGTAAGTGCTCACTCACATGGGTGCAACCAAGTGTCCGAATCCGTCAGGGCCCACTCCCCCACCCGGCTCTCCCACCCTTGCGCCCCGCGCAAGGCCGCGCCTAAGGTCTTGTCCCGGGTGGATTGGGATCACGGCATTGAAACGTACGACGGACCGATAGAGCGGGGTCCGCCGTGCCGATTTTCGGACATGCCCGAGGAATTCCATTTCCCCGCGCCAGGAACGCCCGTGCACAGTGGGTAAGACGCGAGCGACGGGGGGATCTCAGGAACCATGCTGGACCAGATAATAAAATCCTCCGGCAGGGCCGATCGAAGACCGACCAACCTGGCCATGAACGGCGCGGCGGCGCTCACTACGCGCGGTGAACGGAACACCTCCGACCGGATCGGCCGGCTGGTGAACACCCTGCTCGGCCTGGTCACCGGCCTCGGTGCGGCCGGCCTGCCGCCGGCCGCACCGAGGCCGCCGGCTCCCGCCGACGCCTTCCTGGCCACCGATGCGGAGCCCGGCTGTCCGGACGCCGCCGCCCGGCTGGACGAACGCCGCCGCCTGCGGCGGGAGCTGCACGACTCGCTGGCTCCCCGGCTGGCCGCCCTGCACATGCGGATGGAACTGGCCGGCCTCGACCTGAACAGCGACGCCGAACAGGCGCCCGCCCTGCTGGCCCAGGCCCGGGAGGACGTCAGCACCGCCATCGCCGACGTCCGCCGGGTGATCCGCGACCTCGACCGCTCCGAGCCCCGGACCGGCGAGTCCGCCGGCACTCTGCGCCAGTTCCTGGACCGCCAGGTCCGCGCCTTCGAGGAGGCCGGGGCCGGCCGGCTGCGGTTCGTCACGGAGTTGCCGACCGTCCTGGACGATTTCCCGGCCGACGTCCAGACCGAATTGAAGAAAATCTCCGGCGAGGCCGTCGCCAATGTCGCCCGGCACGCCCGGGCCTCGGTCTGCCGGATCTCCGCGTCGGTCGGCAGGAACGGTCTCGACCTGTCGATCGAGGACGACGGGATCGGAATTTCCGCGGACGCGGTCCGCGGAATCGGACTTCCGTCGATGTGCGTCCGCACCAAGGAACTCGGCGGTGTTTTCTCGGTGGCCCGGACCCCGCACGGAACCGCGGTCCGGATCCGGCTGCCGCACTCCGCGCTGGTCGACGGCAGCGACCGGCTCGGCTGACGCGTTCCCGGTCCTTCCCCTTCCTCCCCGGGGGGCGTCGCGGAGTCCGTGCTCGACCGACCCGTGTCCGCTCCCGGCTTCCCACGCGCTCACCCGCGCTTCCTCGTCCTCCCCAAGGAGCCCCCATGGACCCGGCCGTGCCCCGAAACCTCCGTATCCTGGTTGTCGACGACCATGAGCTGTTTCGGGCTGGTTTACGCCAACTCCTGGACCGGATCGACACGCTGACGGTGGTCGGCGAGGCGTCCAGCGGGGCGGACGTGCTCTCCGCCGTCGAGCGGCTGGCACCCGACGTCGTCCTGATGGACATCGGCATGCCCGGCACCGACGGCATCGAGGCGACCCGGACCCTGCTGGCCCGCCACCCCCGGGTGGCGGTGGTGATGCTGACCGCCGACGACAACGACGAGTCCATCGTCGCGGCGGTGCGGGCCGGCGCCCGGGGCTACCTGGTCAAGGGCGCCGGCCTGGACGACGTGCGCCGGGCGATCACCGCGGTCAGCCAGGGCGGCGCGCTGTTCGGCCCGGAGGCCGCCGCCCACCTGCTGGCGCAGGTCCGCCGGCCGGCCCCCGAGCGCGAGCCGTTCCCCGACCTCACCCCCCGGGAGATGGCGGTGCTCACCATGCTCGCGGACGGCCGCAACAACGCGCACATCGCCAACGAGTTCGGGCTCTCGATGAAGACGGTGCGCAACTACCTCTCCCGGATCTTCAGCAAGCTCCAGGTCGCGGACCGCGCCGAGGCGGCCGTCCGGGCCCGGCGCGCCGGCCTCGGCAGCTGAGCCGGCCGGCCCGCGGGGCCGTCAGCGCTCCAGCAGGTGCGCCCAGAGCTCCTCCTCGCTCCTGGTCAGCGGCGCCGGGTGCGCCCCGGCCCGTTCCGGATGCCACTCCGGCACCCCCGGCGGGGGCAGCACGTCCTCCGGCTTCCGCGCCCCCGGCAGGGCGGAGGGCGAGGTGAGCGCCCCCATCGCCAGCCCCAGCCAGATCAGCCCGTCCGCCAGGTAGCGGCCGGTCAGCCGCGCCCACCGGCGCAGCAGGTAACGACGGTGGGCACGGCGCAGGACGGTTCGCATCGGAGGGCCTCCGGCGGGGACGGCAGCGGGGGAAGCGGTGCTACGGCCATCCTGCGGACCGGCCGTCCCACCGTCATGGGTCGGGAATCCCCAACACACTGGGAACCTTTCCTGCCCCGTCCCGGTCACCGGTCCCCGGCCCGGGGACCGAGGCACGCCGGCCGACGCGCGCCCCGTGCCCGTGGCGCGCGCCGGCCGCGGCCCGCTAGGCAGCGGCCGGGACGAGCACGATCTTCCCGGTGACCGCCGCGCTCTCCATCGCGCGGTGCGCGTCCGCCGCCTCGTCCAGCGGCATGGTCCGGCCCACCAGCGGCTTGACCTGCCCCTTCTGCAGCAGCTCCAGCACGGTCGCGAGGTCCTGCTGGTACGCGGCCGGGTGGGACTTCTCCAGGCTCCAGGCGTTGTAGAACAGGGTCCGCTTCCCGTCCGGGACCAGCTTGGGCAGCACGATGCCGCCGAGGAACCCCTGGGCGCCGGTCAGCAGGTCCCGCTGGTTGCCGCGCAGGGCGGCGTTCTGGCCGAAGCCGACCATCACGCCGCCGCGCCGCACCGCCTGGTACGAGCGCAGGAAGTGCGGGCCGCCGATCGGGTCGAAGACCGCGTCCACCGCGCCGCCCGGCAGGGCGCGCACCACCCGCCGGAAGTCCTCGGCGTCCCGGTCGATCGGGTGCCCGCCGAGTGCCCGCACCTGCTCGGCCCGGGCGGCGGAGCAGGTGCCGTAGACGGTGACCCCGGCGAGCGCGGCCAGCTCCAGGAAGGCGGTGCCGACGCCGCCCGAGGCCCCGTGCACCAGCACCGTGCCGCCGCGCCGCACCTCGGCCACCCGGTGCAGCATCTGCTGGGCGATGAAGTAGTTGAGGGCGAGCGCCGAGGCCTCCACGGGATCGACCCCGTCGGGCAGCGGGACCAGCCGGTTGGCGGCGACGAGCGCGTACTCCGCGTAACCGCCGCTGCGCAGCAGCGCGACCACCCGCTGCCCCGGTTCGAGGGCCCGGGTGCCCGGTCCGACCTGGTCGACCACCCCCACCAGGTCGTATCCCGGCGTGAAGGGACGCTTGGGCCCGCCGGGGATGACGCCGGCACGGAGCAGAATGTCACCGTAGGAGACTCCGGCGGCGAGCACCCGGACCCGGACCTGACCGACGGTCGGGGCCGGAAGCTCGTCGCTGGCCAGCCGCAGGACCTCGGCCCCGCCGAGCCTCGGCACACTCACATGGCGATACCTCATCGTTGCCTCCGCAGTGGAGAGATGTCGTGGTGGGAGTGGCGCCGGTCCTCCACGGGGGCGGGCGCGGGAGACGGTCCGCACCGGACCCGTTCCCTGCCCCCGAATTTTTATATAGACTGAGTGTACAATGAATGTCATAGCACCCGCCTCAGGAGACGTCAACAGCCCATGAGCCCACGCCAGTACCGAGCCGGCCAACGCCAGGTAGCCGCCGAACAGACCCGCACCCGCATTCTGGAGGCGGCCTGCGAGCTGCTGACCGGGGAGAAGGGCCCGGCCTCGTTCAGCATGGACGCCGTCGCCAAGACCGCCGGAGTGGCGCGGATGACCGTCTACTACCAGTTCGACTCGAAGACCGGCCTGCTGGAGGCGCTCTTCGACGACCTGGCCCAGCGCGGCGGAATGGCCAGGATGCCCGCGGCCTTCATGGCGCCCAGCGGACGGGAGGCGCTCACCGCCATCCTGGAGGTGCTCACCGGCTTCTACGCCTCCGGCCGGATCGCCCTGCGGCGGCTGCGCGGCCTCGGCATCCTCGACCCGGAGCTCGACACCGCGCTGCAGAGCCGGGGCGACCGGCGGCGCGGCGGCCTCCAGGTGGTGCTCGGCCGGCTGCTCGCCGACCGCGACGCCGAGGTCGGCGAGGCCGAGCTCGACGAGTTGCTGGACCTGCTCTTCATGCTGACCAGCTTCGAGACCTTCGATCTGCTGGCCGGCGCCGACGACGACAGCGGGGCGGTGGCCAGCCGGATCGAGGAGCTGATTCTCGCCGTTCTGGACCGCCGGCTCCCGGCCGCCTGACGGCCGCCCGCCCCTCGCGCTCCGGGTCCCGTCACCCGTCCCGCACACCCGCGTCCCGACGCACGAGCCGTCGTCCGGCGACCCCCCTCCGGTCGCCGCACGACGGCCGGCGGCGCGGCGGCCTTCCTCCCCAGGACACCGCCGCGCCGCCTTCCCTTTTCCTCACGAGCCCATCGGCCCGCTCGGTCGCGACCGGTCCGCCGCGCCTCCCGGCGCCGCGCCCCGTCGCCCTCCCCCGGCCGGGACGGCCTCACCCCGGAGCACCACCAACGGGGTCCCGGGCCGTCACCGCACCGGAGCAGTCACCACGGTCGGACTCAGGCCGCGTCCGCCTCCGTGTCGTAGGAGGAGGTGCGGCGCGGACGCTGCTTCGGCAGGATCACGCTGGCCGCGACCAGCCAGATCAGACCGCCGAAGCGGGCGATCGGCAGGAAGAACCCGAGGCTGGTGGAGAGCAGCGCCAGAGTGCCGAGCACACCGATCCCGGCGAGCACCAGACCGGCCCAGGCGAAGCCCTTGGGACCGAAGCCGAGCAGCAGCATCGGCACCGCCACACCGGCCAGCATCACCGCGAACGGGACGACGTGCCCGGGGCCGCCGGAGGCGAAGGTCAGGTCCGCCAGCGAACGGGCCAGCGGCGCGTCGCCAAGCTCCCCGGAGCGGGAGGCGGCCCAGACGGTGAGCCCGCACAGCGCCACCGCCGCGGAGGCGAGCACACCCGAGACCAGCGCGATGCCGGGGCCCGGGGCGACCACGCCGAGCCGGCGCAGCCGCTGGTAGACGATCGCGGCCCAGACCGCGAGCGGGAGCGAGGCGCCGAACTGCAGCGTCCCGGCGACCTTCGCGGCGGTCGCGTGGTCCTTGTAGTAGGCGAGCGTGTCGGCCGCCGAATCGGTGGGCAGGGGGGTCTGCCGGGCCAGCACGATGGACACCACCATCAGTGCCGCGAACGCCACGGCGGGCAGCAGCAAAGGGGGTCCTGACTGCTGACGCCGGGCGGAGGCGGCCGGCACCGCTGATGTCGTGGTCATGAGGGGCGCTCCAGTCGAGAACGGGTCGTTAGGGCCGGGGGGCAGGACGCCGGACGGCTCAACGGCACCGGCGCCGGTAGTTCCAGATCCAGAATAGTTCACCCGGGGACATCATTGTCCACTGGTATCGTGTTTCCCATGCCCGGAACTCCCGACCCCGCCCCGACCCCGCACACGGGCCCACTGGGATCCCAGGTCGCTTTCCTCCTCTCCCAGTTGGGCGAACACGCGACCCAGGCCTTCGCCCGGCGGGTCGCCGAGCTGGACCTCACCCCGGCCCAGGCCGGTCTGCTCAGGGCGGTCAGCCTGGCCCCCGGCCAGCACCAGCAGGAGCTCGCCCGCCGGCTGGGCATGTCCCCCAGCCGCTTCGTGGCCTTCGTCGACGCCATCGAGGCGCGCGGTCTGGTCGAGCGCCGGCGCAACCCCAAGGACCGCCGGTTCCAGGACCTCTACCTCGCGCCCAAGGGCGAGGAGGCGATGCGCGGGCTGGCCGAGGCGGCGCTCGCCCACGAGGACGCCATCTGCACGGGCCTGGACCCGCAGGAACGTATCGTCCTGGGCGAGCTGCTGCGCCGGGTCGCCGAGGCCCAGCAGCTCACCGCCGGGGTGCACCCCGGCTACCGGCGGCTCAACCCGAAGCGCGACGGGGCGTAGCGGCCGCGGGCACGCCGCACGCACGCCCGCGAAGACGCCGGCGGCCCGTTCCCGGGCACGCCGAAGCCCCCGGCCGGACGGCCGGGGGCTCGGCACGGGCGGCGGCGGTGCGGGCTCAGCCCTTGACGCAGACCACCTGCTTCAGGTGCGCCACGACCTCGACCAGGTCCCGCTGCTGCTCGATCACCTTCTCGATCGGCTTGTACGCGCCGGGGATCTCGTCCACCACGCCGGAGTCCTTGCGGCACTCCACGCCCTTGGTCTGCTCGACCAGGTCCTGCGTGGTGAACCGCTTCTTGGCGGCGTTGCGGCTCATCTTCCGGCCGGCGCCGTGCGAGGCCGAGTTGAACGACGCCTCGTTGCCCAGCCCGCGGACGATGTACGACCCGGTGCCCATCGACCCCGGGATGATCCCGTAGTCGCCGGCCCCGGCCCGGATCGCGCCCTTGCGGGTCACCAGCAGGTCGACGCCGTCGTAGCTCTCCTCCGACACGTAGTTGTGGTGGCAGCTGATCACCTCGTCGAAGGCGACCTTCGCCCGCGGGAACTCGCGCCGGACCACGTCCTGGAACAGCGCCATCATCAGCGCCCGGTTGCGCTTGGCGTACTCCTGCGCCCAGAAGAGGTCCTGCCGGTAGGCGGCCATCTGCGGGGTGTCCGCGACGAACACCGCGAGGTCACGGTCGATCAGCCCCTGGTTGTGCGGCAGCGACTGGGCCACGCCCATGTGGTGCTCCGCCAGCTCCTTGCCGATGTTGCGCGAGCCGGAGTGCAGCATCAGCCAGACCGCGCCGGTGTCGTCGACGCACACCTCGATGAAGTGGTTGCCGCCGCCGAGCGTCGCCATCTGCTGGGCCGCCCGCTCGCGGCGCCACTTCACCTCGGGCGCGACCGCGTCGAACCGCTGCCAGAAGTCGTCCCAGCCGCCGGTCGGGACGCCGTGCATCCGGCCCGGGTCGACCGGGTCGCTGTGCAGTCCGCGGCCGACCGGGATGGCCCGCTCGATCCGCGAGCGCAGCCGGGACAGGTCGTCCGGCAGGTCCTTCGCGGTGAGCGAGGTCCGCACCGCGCTCATCCCGCAGCCGATGTCCACGCCGACCGCCGCCGGGCAGACGGCGCCGCGCATGGCGATCACCGAACCCACCGTCGCGCCCTTGCCCAGGTGGACGTCGGGCATCACGGCGAGCCCGTGCAGCCAGGGCAGCGAGCTGATGTTGCGCAGCTGCTGCATCGCCTGGCCCTCGACGGTGGCCGGGTCGGTCCACATCCGGATCGGAACCCGGACGCCGGGTACCTCGGTGTACGACATGGTTCAACGACCTCCAAGGTCGGACGGTTTCAAGCCTAGGCGGGGAGCCGCCCCGGGGGATGCCGCGCGAAGGGACCCGGCGCGGTGCGGGGATGTCGGTGGTGCGGGAATGTCAGGGGTGGGCCGCGCTCAGGCGACCGAGGGGCATCGGGAGGACAGTCTCGGGGAGCGCCGCTGGCTGGGCTCGACCCGCATGGTGACCGCCTCCTCTCCGTGTGTGTGCACCGGTGCCGGGGGCTATCTACCCACGCGGCGCACCGGTGCCGCAAGGGGATTACCACCGCGACGCGAAGGGGCCCGGCGGGGCGTCGGAACGCTCCGCCGGGCCCCTTCGGGCGCCGGAACGGTCAGGCGCTGATCACGGTGACCTCACCGATGCCCAGCTCCCGCACCTGGTCCGCGAACGCCGAGGCGTCGCCGACCAGCACCGTGACCAGCCGGTCCGGCGGGAAGGCCTTCACCACGGCCTCGGTGGCGGCGGCGGTCGGCAGCTCGGCCAGCTGCCGGTAGACCTCGGCCTGGAAGTCGTCGGCCAGGTGCTGCTCGACCTGGTCGGCCAGGGTGCCGGCCACCGAACCCGCGGTCTCGTACTTCAGCGGCGCCACGCCGACCAGGAACTGCACCGCCTCGGCGCGCTCCGCGTCGGTGAGCCCCTCGGCGGCCAGCGTGCGCAGGATGGTCCAGGTGTCGGCCAGCGCCGGAGCGGTGGAGGCGGTGTCCACCGAGCCGCTGATCGCCAGCAGGGAGCGCCCGCTGCCGTCGGCGGCCGAGCGCAGCGGCTGGGCGAAGGCCCGCACGCCGTAGGTGTAGCCCTTCTCCTCGCGCAGCACCCGGTCCAGCCGGGAGGTGAGGGTGCCACCCAGGCAGTAGGTGCCGAGGATCTGCGCGGCCCAGCTCGGGTCGTGCCGGTCCGGGCCGATCCGGCCGATCAGCAGCTGGGTCTGCACCGAGCCGGGCCGGTCCACGATGATCACCCGGCCGGTGTCGTCGGCGGTCACCGGCGCGTGGGTGACCGGCTCGGCCGGGGAGCCCTTCCAGGCGCCCAGGGTCGACTCCAGCAGGGCCGGCAGGT
This sequence comes from Kitasatospora sp. NPDC001527, assembly GCF_040298605.1. Taxonomy (NCBI): domain Bacteria; kingdom Bacillati; phylum Actinomycetota; class Actinomycetes; order Kitasatosporales; family Streptomycetaceae; genus Kitasatospora; species Kitasatospora sp. NPDC001527. The sequence goes on from NZ_JBEPAM010000062.1 coordinate 12,083, forward strand.
CGGTGCCGGTGAGGTCGCCGACCACGACCACGGTGGTGGTGGCGGGGCGCACGTGCGCCTCGTAGAAGGCCCGGACGGCCGCCCGGTCGATCGTCTTGACCGTCTCGGCGGTGCCGGCGCGCGGGCGCGACAGCCGGTCGGCGCCGTCGAACAGCTCGGCGTACAGCGCCTTGGCGGCCCGCCGGGCCGGGTTGGCCTGCTCGTGCACGATCTCGTCCAGCCGGTTGGCGACCAGCCGCTCGATCTCGTCCTGCGGCAGCGCCGGGCTGCCCAGCGCGGCGGCCAGCAGGTCCAGGCCGCGGGCCAGCCGGGAGGCCGGGACCTCCAGCGACACCCGGATGCACGGGTGGTCCGCGTGCGCGTCCAGGGTCGCGCCGGCCCGCTCCAGCTCGGCCGCGAACTCCTCGGCGCTCAGCGTGTCGGTGCCCTCGCTGAACGCCCGGGCCAGGATCGAGGCGACGCCGTCCACGCCCTGCGGCTCGGCCGCGAGCGGCGCGTCGAGCAGCACGTCGACGGCCACCAGTTGCTGGCCGGGGCGGTGGCAGTGCAGCACCGTGATGCCGTTGCCGAGCGCGGCGCGCTCCGGCGCCGGGAACGCCCACGGGGTGGGGGTGCCGGGCTGGGGCTGGGGGTGGAAGGTCATGGCGGGGACGTACTCGGTGCTCATACGGCGGCGCCCTCCTCGTCGGTCTCGGCGGTGGCAGCGGTGTCGTCGGCGGTGTCCTCGGCCGGGGTCGGCTCGTACACCAGCACCGCCCGGTTCTGCGGGTGCAGCCGCGCCGCGGCGACCTCCCGCACCTCCTCGGCGGTGACGTCGAGGACCTTGGGCAGGGCGTCGTTCAGCAGTTTCGGGTCGCCGAACAGCACGGCGTAGCGGCAGAGCTCGTCGGCACGGCCGGCCACCGTGGTCAGCCGGTCCAGCCACTCGCGCTCGATCTGCGCCTGGGCGCGCTCCAGCTCGGCCGGGGTCGGGCCCTCGGCCGCGAACCGGGCCAGCTCCTCGTCGACGGCCGTCTCGATCTGCTCGACGGTGGCGTCACCCGAGGTCTTGACGTCCAGCCAGCCCAGGCTCGGCGCGCCGGACAGCCGCAGCAGGCCGAAGCCGGCCGCGACGGCGGTGCGGTCCCGGCGGACCAGCCGGTTGTACAGCCGGCTGGACTCGCCGCTGCCGAGGATGGTCAGCGCCAGGTCGGCGGCGTCCGCCTCGCGGGTGCCGTCGTGCGGCAGCCGGTAGGAGGCCATCAGCGCGCGGGACGGCACGTCCTCGCGGATCAGCTCGCGCAGCTCCCGGCCGATGGTCTGCGGCAGGCCGCCGTCGCGCGGCGGCTGCTTGCCGTCGTGCGCCGGGATGCTGCCGAAGTACTTCTCCACCCAGGCGATGGTCTGCTCCGGGTCGATGTCGCCGACCACCGACAGCACCGCGTTGTTCGGCGCGTAGTAGGTGCGGAAGAACGCCCGGGCGTCCTCCAGCGTGGCCGCGTCCAGGTCGGCCATCGAGCCGATCGGGGTGTGGTGGTACGGGTGGCCGTCCGGGAAGGACAGCGCGGTCAGCTTCTCGAACGCGGTGCCGTAGGGCACGTTGTCGTACCGCTGGCGGCGCTCGTTCTTCACCACGTCGCGCTGGTTCTCCATCGACGCGTCGTCGAGGGCGGCCAGCAGCGAGCCCATCCGGTCCGCCTCCAGCCAGAGCGCGAGCTCCAACTGGTGGGCCGGCATGGTCTCGAAGTAGTTGGTGCGCTCGAAGCTGGTGGTGCCGTTGAGCGAACCGCCGGCGCCCTGGACGAGCTCGAAGTGCCCGTTGTTGGACACGTTGGCGGACCCCTGGAACATCAGGTGCTCGAACAGGTGGGCCAGCCCGGTGCGGCCCTTCACCTCGTGCCGGGAGCCCACGTCGTACCAGAGGCAGACCGCGGCCACCGGGGTCAGGTGGTCCTCGGAGAGGACGACGCGCAGGCCGTTGGCCAGGCGGTGCTCGGTGATGGCGATGCCTCGCTGGGAGGCGGGGGCCGGGTTGGCCATGCGCTCGGGTCCTTCCCGTCGTCGATGTCGGGGTTCGTGTGGCGTCCCCCATTGTGGTGCAACGCGCGAACACCGTGGATGTGTCCGCGCGGACGGGGCGTTCGCCAGGGGCGGAAGAGGGGCGCTGGCCGGGACTGTCGGCGGGAGGGTCCACAATGGGGGCGCCGAGCCCTGTTGACAGAACCGCCGACAGCCCGGCCAGACCGCGCCGACGAGACGTGGACGAGACGCAAGCGAGACGTAAGGGAGCCCCGCCGCGATGGCCCGCCGCAGTTCGCAGACCCCGCCCCCCGGAGACTTCGAGGAGCGCATCCTCGACGTCGACGTCGTGGACGAGATGCAGGGCTCGTTCCTCGAGTACGCCTACTCGGTCATCTACTCCCGGGCCCTCCCGGACGCCCGGGACGGCCTCAAGCCGGTGCACCGCCGCATCCTGTACCAGGCCAACGAGATGGGCCTGCGCCCGGACCGCGGCCACGTCAAGTGCGCCCGCCTGGTCGGCGAGGTGATGGGCCGGCTGCACCCGCACGGCGACGCCTCCATCTACGACTCGGTCGTCCGGATGGCCCAGCCGTTCTCGATGCGGCTGCCGCTGATCGACGGCCACGGCAACTTCGGCTCGCTCGGCAACGACGACCCGCCGGCCGCGATGCGCTACACCGAGTCCCGGCTCACCGCCGCCTCGATGGCCATGGTCGAGTCGATCCACGAGGAGACCGTCGACTTCGGCCCCAACTACGACGGCAGCGAGCAGGAGCCGCTCGCGCTCCCGGCCGCCTTCCCCAACCTGCTGGTCAACGGCGCCACCGGCATCGCGGTCGGCATGGCCACCAACATGCCGCCGCACAACCTCTCCGAGGTCGTCGCCGCCGCCCGCCACCTGATCAAGCACCCGAACGCCGACCTCGACACCCTGATGCGGTTCGTCCCCGGCCCGGACCTGCCCACCGGCGGGCGGATCGTCGGCCTCTCCGGCATCCGGGACGCCTACGAGTCCGGCCGCGGCACCTTCAAGATCCGCGCCACCACGACCATCGAGGCGGTCACCGCCCGCCGCAAGGGCATCGTGGTCACCGAGCTGCCGTACAACGTCGGCCCGGAGAAGGTCATCTCCAAGATCAAGGACCTCGTCAACGCGAAGAAGCTCCAGGGCATCGCGGACGTCAAGGACCTCACCGACCGCGAGCACGGCCTGCGCCTGGTCATCGAGGTCAAGAACGGCTTCGTGCCCGAGGCCCTGCTGGAGCAGCTCTACAAGCTGACGCCGATGGAGGAGACCTTCGGCATCAACAACGTGGCGCTGGTCGACGGCCAGCCGCTCACCCTCGGCCTCAAGGAGCTGCTGGAGGTCTACGTCGACCACCGCTTCGAGGTGGTCCGCCGGCGCAGCGACTTCCGCCGCCGCAAGCGCCAGGAGCGGCTGCACCTGGTCGAGGGCCTGCTGGTCGCGCTGGTCGACATCGACGAGGTCATCGCGATCATCCGGTCGAGCGACAACGCCGCCCAGGCCAAGGAGCGCCTGATGGAGCGCTTCTCGCTGACCGAGACGCAGACCGCGTACATCCTCGACACCCCGCTGCGCCGGCTCACCCGCTTCGACCGGGTCGAGCTGGAGCAGGAGCAGGCCAAGCTGACCTCCGAGATCGCCGACCTGACCGAGATCCTGGAGTCGGACGGCAAGCTGCGCAGCGTGGTCTCCGGCGAACTCGGCGCCGTCGCGAAGCAGTTCGGCACCGAGCGGCGCACCGTGCTGCTGGAGGCCGGCGCCGCTCCGGCCGCCTCGCTGGCCGTCCCGCTGGAGGTCGCCGACGACCCGTGCCGGGTGCTGCTCTCCTCCACCGGCCTGCTCGCCCGCACCGCCGACGGCGAGCCGTTCGAGCTCTCCGAGAAGCGCGCCAAGCACGACGTGATCGTCTCCGCGGTGCCGACCACCGCGCGCGCCGACGTCGGCGTGGTCACCTCGGCCGGCCGGGTCCTGCGGCTGCCGGTCATCGACCTGCCGGCGCTGCCGCCCACCCCCTCGCCGACGCTGGCCGGCGGCGCCGCCGCCACCGAGTTCCTCCGCCTGGAGACCGGCGAGCGGGTCCTCGCGCTGACCACCCTGGACGAGTCCTCCCCCGGCCTGGCGCTGGGCACCGGGCAGGGCGTGGTCAAGCGGGTGGTGCCCGAATGGCCCGCCAACAAGGACGAGTTCGAGGTGATCGCGCTCAAGGACGGCGACGAGGTGATCGGCGCGGTCGAGCTGCGCACCGGCGAGGAGGACCTCGTCTTCATCACCTCCGACGCCCAGCTGCTGCGCTACCCCGCCGGCCAGGTCCGCCCGCAGGGCCGCCCGGCCGGAGGCATGGCCGGCATCAAGCTCGCGGACGGCGCCCGGGTGCTCTCCTTCACCGCCGTCGACCCGGCCGCCGACGCGGTGGTCGTCTCGGTGGCCGGCGCCTCCGGCACCCTGACCGGCGAGGCCCAGTCCTCCTGGAAGGTCACCCCCTTCGAGCAGTACCCGCGCAAGGGCCGCGCCACCGGCGGCGTCCGCTGCCAGCGCTTCCTGCGCGGCGAGGACGCGCTCGCCTTCGCCTGGGCCGGCCCGGCCCCCGCCCACGCCGCCACCGCCAAGGGCGCCCCGGTCGACCTCCCCGACCGCGACCCCCGCCGCGACGGCTCCGGCACCCCCGTCACCACCCCCATCGCCACGGTCGCCGGCCCCGCCTGACCCGGCACACCCCCCGACGCACCCCCCGCAGGGCGCCGAACCGCATCCCCGGTCCGGCGCCCTGCGGCGTTCCCCAAGCGGAACGCCCCCACCAACTTCCCTGCATCGCATGATTGTTCACCCCCACTGAGCTAGGTTCGCACCGAGAGCGCCCACCCATCACCGGCCCCGGGGGAGACGGACCGTTGCCCGACGACTTCAGAATCGACCTGGCCCGCATGCAGGCGGTCGCCACCCAACTCGGCGAGTGCGGCACCCGCATGAGCGCCGTCGCCAAGCGTCTGGAGAACCTGGGCAAGGGCCGGCAGACCGGAACCGCGCGACTCGACTCGGCCTGCAAGCAGTTCGAGGACGAGTGGCACGGCGGCATCGGCCGGATGGCCAAACTGGCCTCCGGGCTGCGCGAAGGCCTCGACCTCACGCTCAGGAGCTACGGCGGCCACGAGCAGGGCGTCGCCAAGGGATTCGGCGCCACCTGACCGCGCCACCGACGGGGGAAGACAACCACCATGAGCGACCAGAACTGGCCGGGCCTCGGCTTCTGCCCGGCCCCCGGCGATCTCGGCGCGATCGCCCAGATGTACACCGACGTCGACGCGGTGGCCCGTGAACTGGAGGAACTCCGCGGCGCCCTCGTCGGCATCGGCACCACCGGCGGCGCCTGGGAGGGCGAGGCCGCCCGCGCGTTCGCGGAGAAACTGGGCGAGCTGCCGAAGTACCTGGACAAGGGCCACCGGTCGATGGCCGCGTGCTCCCTGGCCCTGAAGACCTGGCACACCCAGCTCTCCGGCATGGTCACGGCCGGCCAGGGCATGGAGACCGAGGCCGCCGAGCTGCGCCGCCGCCTGGAGTGGCAGGACAAACAGGCCGCCGACCTCGGCCGCTCCCTGGACGCCCTCGTCCAGCCGGGTTCCCAGGCCCCGGCCGCCGATGTCCTGGAGCGCACCCAGGCCCGGTTCGAGGCCGCCCGCGAAGCCAGCCTCCGCGGCCATCGGCAGCTCGACGAGGTGATCGCCCGCGCCCGCAAGCAGCTCGACGACCACCGCCGCAAGGCCGAGACCGCCGCCCGCGCCGTTCAGGAGGCCTCGCGGAACCACCCGCCGGACCCCAACGTGTTCAAACGCCTGCTGGACGGCGTGCAGCACGCCTGGCAGAAGTCCATCGACTTCCTGGTGGACCACGCCGACCTGCTCTCCAAGATCTCGGCCGGCCTGGCGATCGCCGCGCTGACGGTCTCCTGGATCCCCGTGATCGGCCAGGTCGGCGGAATAGTGCTGGGAGGGGCCGCGATGCTCACCAGCGCGGGCGCGCTCATCGGCCACGGCGTCGGAAAGTCCCGCGGCAAGGACGTCTCGTGGCTGGACATCGGCATCGATTCGCTCGGCGTCATTCCTGGTATCGGCGCCGTCAAGGGCTTCGCCACCGCGGGCAAGGAACTGAAAGTCGCCAAAGACCTGAGCCTGGTCCAGAAGGTCCCGGCCTTCGCCAAGGAGTTCTCCGGCGCCGTCAGGGGGTCCGCCGGTGCCGGGCTCAGGGCCCGGGCCGCCGGATCAGGCAACGCCCTCTTCGAGATGACCAGCAACCCCCTTTCCACCAAGGGCATCACCGCCGGGCTGAAGAAGTTCGGGGTGGTCCCCGAGCCGCGAAACGTCACCCTCCCGGTCAAGGCCTTCGGCATGGAACTCGGTCTGCTCGACCACAAGGGCCCGAACGCGGACCTGGAGCAGGAGTCCGCGCAGCCCGCGGCGCCTCCCTCCGCCTCCCCGTTCCTCCACGCCGTGGCGACCTGAGGAGTCCGTGATGGAAGCGTTCGAACCGCTCCCGGTCCCCGGCCGCCGGCTGGCCGAGATCCCCGAGGTGGCCGAGGCCGCCCGGCAGGTCGTCGAGGCGTACGGAATCAACCTCGTCGACGACACCGTCGCACAGGACGTGATCATCCGGCACAACCTGCTGAAGGACACCGGAGGTTGGCACGACGAGGTCGGCGGCCTCCTGGTCATCGGCGGCGTGGTCGCCGCCGCCGTCCTCGGCAGCTCGATGGCCTCGCCTCCCGAGTCCGGCCAGATCGCAGGGCTCATCGCGGCCTGCCTGGCGGTACCCCTCGGCATCCTGGTGTGGGTGGCCGGGTTCCGCCAGGGAAGGACCAAACGTGAGGCGCTGGCGCACTTCGCCGCTTACACGGCCCTGCTGGAACTGGCCCGCGACCACGGGGCGGCAGTCCCGATCCCCGCCCAGTGGTCGCTGGGACGAGCGGAGGTGTTGGGCGAGCGCCAGGACGACCGAGGCCTCCTGCCCCTGGTTCCGGTCGACACCTATGCCCGGCATCCGACGGTGCGGGCCTTCGCCGCCCAACTCGGCACACGAAACCGCATCGACTATTTCGACGCCAACGCCATCCGGACGCTGCTCGCCGAACAGAAGCGGTACTGGGGTCAGGCCGTCTTCCGCCTGAGCACGTCGTTCTGCCTCCTGCTGGCGGCGGCCGGCGCCCTCTGGGTGAGCCTGAGCCTGGACACCGAGCCGTCCGTGGCGCGTCCGGCATCCGCCGCCACCGTCCTCCTCGCCCTCGCGGGACTGCTGTTCGCCCTCTCGCTCACGACCGCGGTGCTGGGTGCCGTCACACTCCGCCGGCGAGCTCTCAGCGGCGTCCGCGCACAGGCCGTCGGATATGTCGCGATCCTCGAGTTCGCGCACGAGTGCGGCCTCCCAGTACCCGTGCTGCCGTCCTGGCTGGACACGACCGAGAGGTCCAAGAAGTGGAAATGACCATGCCGGCCTCCGCCTCCCCCGACGTACAGATCCGCTTCGTCGTCCCCACGTCCTTCCACGACATCCCCGTCCTCGGCACCGAGGAGCAGGTGGCCGAGCGGCTCTGGGAGCTGGCGTGCGAGGTACTGGCCTCGGACCCCGACGAGGTCCGTGCCCGCTGGGCCGTCCTGCTCGCCCGGATGATCCCGTCGATGGCCCAGGCCGGGGTGATCTATGCGGGACTCTGCCTGGTGGATGTCGGCGGCCGGCCGAGTACGGCCTCCGTCGTCGCCTCCCTGGCGCCTCTCGGCGGCATCGGGTACCAGAACGCCGTGGACACCCTGCTTCCCGCCTTCACCCGGGCGCGGCCGGCCGCCACGGTCACGGCGATCGAGTTGCCCGCAGGACGCGCCGCAGCGGTGATAGACGGCGTCGTGACGGCGGTCGACGGCGGGACGTTCGTCTCCTCGGTCATCCAGGTGCACCTGCCGCTCCCGAACGAGTCCCAGCTGCTCTCGCTGGAGCTGAGCACGCCGTGCGCCGAGGACTGGGAGCTGTACTCGGAGGTGTTCGCCGGCATCGTGCGCAGCGTCCACCTGGAGTTCGCCGACCTCCCCGGGCCGACCCTCGTGCCGGCGGCCGCACCGGTGCCGTCCCCCGAGGTCGAGGCGAAGGTACGGGCCGCCTTCGGCTGACGGGCAAGGGTAGCCTTACCGGCGTGAGCACCTGTGCGACGCTGTCGCGTGAACTGTCGGAGCCGCTGGCCGCCACCGCCGCGACCGCGAGCACCTGGCTGCTGGTCGAGCAGAACGGCCCGTGGGGCGCGAAGGCGCTCGGCGAGAGCCATCTGGACGCGGCGGTCGGGCGCGCCCTGGACGCCGCTGCCGCCGGCACCGGGGTCCGGGTGGCGCTGATCCGCCGGCCCGGCCGGCACGCGGACTGCCTGCCGACGGCCCGCCACGAGGTGATCGTGGCGCACACCGTGCCGGCCCCCGGCCGCGGGTGGGTGCGGCGCTGCGAGGTGACGGACCCGGCGGAGCTGCTGGCCCTCGACTTCGCGGCGCTGGGCGCCGGCGACCACGGCGGCCTCGGCGAGCCGCACGTCGGCGGCCCGGTCGCCCTGGTGTGCACCAACGGCCGCCGGGACCGCTGCTGCGCCCTGCTGGGCCGCCCGCTCGCGGCCGAACTGGCCGCCGCCGGGCACAGCGAGGTGTGGGAGGTGACCCACCTGGGCGGCCACCGCTTCTCCCCCACCATGCTGGTGCTGCCGTTCGGCTACGCCTACGGCCGGCTGACCGCGGAGTCCGCCAAGGAGGTGCTCGCGGCGACGGCGTCCGGCCACATGGTGCCGGAGTGGTCGCGCGGCTGCTCCGGCTGGGACCGGCCGGGCCAGGCGGCCGATCACGCGGTGCGGCTGGCCACCGGCGAGACCAGGGCCGACGCGCTCGCCGTGACCCAGCGGGCGGACGGCGCGGGCCACTGGCTGGTCGAGGTCCGGCACGAGGACGGCCGGTGCTGGGAGGCGCGGGTGGTCGAGGGTGTCAGCGAGCCGCCCCGTCCGGAGAGTTGCGGCAAGTCGGCGGGCACCCCGTCCCGGATGGAGGTCACCTCGCTCCGGGAGCCGTGACGGGAGCCGTGACGGGAAGCCGTGACGTGCGACGACCCCCGGCGGGATGCCCGCCGGGGGTCGTTCGTCGTCCGTTTCCCGGAGCGGGCGGTCAGACCGCCCCGGCCCCCGTCAGCGAGCGGACCTCCAGCTCGGCGTACCGGTCCGGGTCGGCCGGCTCGGGCGAGGTGAGGGTGCCGATCCAGCCGGCCAGGAAGCCCAGCGGGATGGAGACGATGCCCGGGTTCTCCAGCGGGAACCAGTGGAAGTCCATCCCGGGGAACAGCGCGACCTTGGTACCGGAGACCACCGGTGAGAAGGTCACCAGCACCACCGCCGGAACGAGCCCGCCGTACACCGACCAGACCGCGCCGCGGGCGGTGAACCGCCGCCAGAACAGGCTGTAGAGCAGTACCGGCAGGTTGGCCGAGGCGGCGACGGCGAAGGCCAGGCCGACCAGGAAGGCGACGTTCAGCTGCTGGGCGAAGAGGCTGAGCACGATCGCCACCGCGCCGATCCCGACCGCCGCGATCCGCGCCACCAGCACCTCGTCGCGCTCGGCGACGGCCGGCGCGCTGTCCGCCCCGGGCTCGGGCCCCGGACCGGCTTCGCCGGCGGCCCGGGCGTCCGGCTCGCTGCCCGCCCGCCGGGAGGCCGGCACCGCGGCCCGCCGCCTGCGCAGGCCGCGGCCCTCGCGCGCGGCCCTGCCGCCGCGCGGCCGGCCCCGCCAGGCGCCCGCCCAGATGTCGTGGGCGAACGCCGCCGAGGAGGCCAGGGTGAGCCCGGCGACCACGGCGAGGATGGTGGCGAAGGCGATCGCCGAGATCAGCGCGAACAGCACCACCCCGCCGGTGGAGCCGTTGCCGCCGCCGAGCACCAGGGCCAGCAGCGGAACGGCGGTGTTGCCCGCCGAGTTGGCCTGCCGGACCTCGGCCGAACCGATCAGCGCGGTGGCCCCGAGGCCCAGCGCGATGGCCATCAGGTAGAAGCCGCCGACCAGTCCGATCGCCCACATCGTCGAACGGCGGGCGGCCCGCGCGGTGGGCACGGTGTAGAAGCGGGACAGGATGTGCGGCAGACCGGCGGTACCCAGCACCAGGGCCAGGCCCAGGCTGAAGAAGTCCAGTCGGCTGGTGAAGCTCTTGCCGTACTTCAGGCCGGGCTCCAGGTAGCGCTGCCCGGCGCCGCTGTGCTGGGCCGCCTGCCGCATCAGCTCGCCGACGTCCCCGTGGAAGCGGACCGCCAGCAGCACGGTCAGCACCACCGAACCGGCGACCAGCAGGAACGCCTTGACGATCTGGATCCAGGTGGTGGCCCGCATCCCGCCGATCGTCACGTAGACGATCATCAGACCGCCCACCGCCACGATGCTCCAGGTCCGGGCCTGGGCGCTGTTGGTGCCGAGCAGCAGGGCGACCAGGCTGCCCGCGCCGACCATCTGGGCGACCAGGTAGAAGAGCGTGACGACCACGCTGGCGCCGCCGGCCGCCGCCCGGACCTTGCGCCGGCGCAACCGCAGCGCCAGCACGTCGGCCAGGGTGTACCGGCCGGCGTTGCGGACCAGCTCGGCCACCAGCATCAGCACCACCAGCCAGGCGACCAGGAAGCCGATGCTGTAGAGCACGCCGTCGTACCCGTACAGCGCGATCAGCCCGGCGACGCCGAGGAAGGAGGCGGCGGAGAGGTAGTCGCCGGAGAGCGCGAACCCGTTCTGCAGCGGAGTGAAGTCGCGGCCTCCGGCGTAGAAGTCCTCGGCGGCGCCGCCGCGGCGGCCGGCCCAGAAGGTGATCGCCAGGGTGACCAGGACGACGACGGCGAAGAGCACCACGGCCAGGCCGTGATGGTCCCCGGTGGGGGCGACGGGGGGCGGGGTGGCGGCCCTCATCGCAGCTGGTCCTGGGTGTCCCAGCGCAGCGACAGGGCGGCCCGGTCGCGCTTGGTGCGGGCGTTGCGGGCGTACAGCCAGGCCAGCAGGAAGGTGCTGGCGAACTGCAGCAGGCCGAGCAGCCAGGCGACGTTGACCGGGCCGGCGACCGGTCGGCGCATCAGCTCGGGGGCCGCCGCCTGGGCGGCGACGTAGAGCAGGTACCAGCCGAGGAAGACGCCGCTGACCGGGAAGACGAAGGTCCGGTAGCTGTGGCGGATCCGCTGGAAGGCCGCGCTGCGCTGCACGGCCCGGTACACCTCGGTGCTGTCGACCGCGGGAGCGGCCTCCGGCTGGTAGTCCGACGGCAGGTAGTCGGAGGGAAGGTAACCGGACGGCAGGTGGCCGGACGGAAGGTACTCGGACGCCGGGGCGAACCCGGCCTCCGGCAGGTACTCGGACACCGGCGCGTACTCGGACACCGGCACGTACCCGGACACCGGCACGTACCCGGCCTCCGGCACGCGCTCGGAGGCCGACGCGTACCCGGACGCCGGTGCGGTCCCGGCCCCCGCCGCCGGCCCGAAGTCCGGCGCCGTCCCGAAGGCCTGCGCGGGCACCGGTTCCGGCGCCCACCAGTCCAGTCGCCCTCCCGGCTCGGGGTTTCTCGTCTGCTGTTGTGGCACGGCTGCTCCTGGGCCGGGGGGTCTGTGATGCGACCCATCATGGGGGCGCCCGAACTCCCCAAACTCCCAACGCAGATACGTTCACTCGATGAGGTGATCGATGATCCGACAGACACTCATCCGACTACTGCGCGGACCCGGTGATTCCGTGTCGGAAGGCGTACGCGACCGCTTGCGCCCGGTCCCGCGCGCCGGTCTTGGCGAACAGGTTGTTGATGTGGGTCTTCACGGTGGCCGGGCTGACGTACAGCCGCCGGGCGATCTCGGTGTTGGACAGCCCCTGCGCGATCAGCCCCAGCACCTCCGCCTCCCGCGCGGTCAGCCCGGGCGGAAGCTCGGCGGCCCCGGCCGGGGCGTCCCCCGCCAGCCGCTCCAGCAGCCTCAGCTGCACCTGCGGCGAGAGCCCGGCCGCCCCCGACCGGACGTCCGCGACCGCCCGGGCGATCTCCTCGGCGCCCGCGTCCTTGGTGAGGTAGCCGCGCGCCCCGGCCCGCAGCGCCGGGAACAGCGAGTCGTCGTCGGCGTAGGTGGTGAGCACCACGACCTCGGTGCCCGGGTGCCCGGCGCGGATCCGCCGGGTCGCCTCCACCCCGTCGCAGCGCGGCATCCGCAGGTCCATCAGCACCACGTCCGGCCGGTGCCGGGCGACCAGTGCCACGGCCTCCTCGCCGTCCGCCGCCGAGCCGACCACCTCGATCCCGGGCAGCAGCCCGAGCAGCATCACGATGCCCTCGCGGACCACCGTCTGGTCGTCCGCGACCAGCACCCTGGTGACCGCCGGCCCCGTCATGCCGGCACCCGCAGCAGCACGCGCCATCCTCCCTCGTGGGGGCCCGCCAGCAGGGTGCCGCCGAGCAGTTCCGCGCGTTCGCGCATCCCGAGCAGACCGTACCCGCCACCGCTGGCCGCCAGACCGCCGGGCGCCTCGGCCCGTCCCGCGCGCCGGTCCCGCACCTCCAGCTCCACGTCGTCCGCCCGATAGCGCAGCTCCACCGTGCATCGCGCGCCGGGGGCGTGTTTACGCACGTTGGTCAGCGCTTCCTGCGCCGTGCGCCGGACGGCGAGCCCCGCCTCGGCGGCCAGCGGACGCGGCGTCCCGACCACGCCGAACGCCGCGCGCTCCCGCCCGGTCAGCTCCACCAGGTACTCGCCGACCGGGGTGAACTCGCCGCGCAGCGCGGAGAGCGCCTGCCGGGTCTCGGCCAGCCCGTCCTGCGCCATCCGGCGGGCGGCCACCACCCGCTCGCGGATCCGCTCCCGCTCGGTGCCGGAGTCCAGCATCAGCCGGGCCGCCTCCAGGTGGACCAGCTGGGCGGAGAGGCTGTGCGCCAGCACGTCGTGGATCTCCCGGGCGATCCTGGCCCGTTCGGCGAGCGCGGCGCTCTCCGCCTCGGCGGCCCGGGCGGCCCGCTCCTGGTCGAGCAGCCGGCGCGCGGTTCCGCGCGCCTCGATGTCCAGCCGCAACAGGTAGCCGAGCAGCAGCAGACCGCCGACGGTCGCCATGACGCTCAGCCGGCTCGCCGTGCTCACCGCGGCGTACGAGCCGAGCGAGGCACCGGCCGCGAGCAGCGCGGGCCCGGGCGGCAACCGGATCACCGCGGTCACCGCGAGCCCGTACCAGAGCACGTCGGCCAGCAGGAGGGCCTGCCCCCAGTTGGCCAGCCAGGCGGCCGCGAACACCCCGGCGGCCAGCGCGTACGCGGGAGCCGCCCACTGCTCCCAGCTGGCGTGCAGGTAGCCGGCGGCGAGGGCGACCGCCGCGCCCAGCCCGGCCACCACGACCAGGACCGCCCAGCCGGCGTACCTGCCGCCGGTGAGCGTCCCCCAGCAGACGCTGACCAGCACGACGAGCCGGCCGAGGACGGTGAGGATCCGCCGGGGCCGGCTCTCGGCGTCGTACCGCAGCCCCTCGCGGGACGGCCAGCGGGTCCAGTACCACCCGGCCAAGCGTTCCTCCTGGTGAGCTCCGGCGGTCAGCACGGTACGGCGGCCCGCACCGGTGGTTCCAGCGTGCGCGCCCTCCGGTTCACCACGAGGGTGCGGACCAGCAGCAGGACCGCCAGGCCGAGCAGCAGCGCGCTGCCCGACTGGCGCACGTGCAGGGCGGCGCCGAGCCCGAACAGGCCGAACCGGATCGCGACCAGCCCGCCCCAGGCGGCCAGCGTCGCCCTGGTGCCCCGGACCCAGAGCGTCCCGTCCGCCTCCCGCCAGATCCGCACGGTCCAGCCCCAGACGGAGCCCGCCGCGAGCACCGTCAGCAGCCCGCCGCCGACCAGGACCACGGACCAGGCGGTGTCCCGGCGGTCGAGCAGCTGCGGGTCGCGCAGCGCGACCGCGCCGAGGACCAGCGGCAGCACCCAGAAGCGGCGTTCGGTGTCCAGGCGCCGGGGGCGCAGCTGGCGCTGGAGCACCAGCACCGTCACCGCGACCACCAGGGCGGCGTTGACCTGGGCAGACATGGGGCTTCTCCGTCCGGGAAGAGGTTCGGGCCGACCTCTTCGACGCTACGGATCCACCGCCCCGGGCTGATCGGCTCCGGGGTGGACCGCCGGTGGAACCTGCGGCACGGGGCCCTCCACCCGTGGGTGGAGGGCCCCGTGCCGCCCGGCCGGCTCAGGCGTCGATGCGCGAGCGGTCCAGGGTGGCCGCCGAGTCCACGATGAACTCCTTGCGCGGCGCCACGTCGTTGCCCATCAGCAGGTCGAAGACCTTCTCGGCCTGCTCCAGGTCGCCCAGGTTGATCCGGCGCAGCGTGCGGTGGCGCGGGTCCATGGTGGTCTCCGCCAGCTGGTCGGCGTCCATCTCGCCCAGGCCCTTGTACCGCTGGATCGGGTCCTTCCAGCGCAGGCCCTTGCGCTGGAACTCCAGCAGGGTGGAGCGCAGCTCGGCGTCCGAGTAGGTGTAGTGGTACTTCTCCTGCCCGCGCTTGGGGTTGGTGAGCTCGATCCGGTGCAGCGGCGGCACCGCCGCGAAGACCCGGCCCTGCTCGACCATGGGCCGCATGTAGCGCTGAAACAGCGTCAGCAGCAGGCAGCGGATGTGCGAGCCGTCGACGTCGGCGTCGGCCATGAAGATGACCCGGCCGTAGCGGGCCTGGTCGATGTCGAAGGTGCGGCCCGAACCGGCCCCTATCACCTGGATGATCGCCGCGCACTCGGCGTTCTTGAGCATGTCGCTCACGGACGCCTTCTGCACGTTGAGGATCTTGCCGCGGATCGGGAGCAGCGCCTGGAACTCGGAGTTGCGGGCCAGCTTGGCGGTGCCGAGCGCGGAGTCGCCCTCGACGATGAACAGTTCGCTGCGGTCGACGTCGTCGCTGCGGCAGTCGGCCAGCTTGGCCGGCAGCGAGCTGGTCTCCAGCGCGGTCTTCCGGCGCTGGGCCTCCTTGTGCTGGCGGGCGGCGACCCGGGTGCGGGCGGCGGCCACGACCTTCTCCAGCACCGACCGGGCCTGGAGCTTCTCGTCCTTCTTGGCGGAGGTGAGGAAGGCCTTGAGCTCCTTGGCGACGACGGCCGCGACGATCCGGTTGGCCGCCGAGGTGCCGAGCACCTCCTTGGTCTGGCCCTCGAACTGCGGCTCGGCGAGCCGGACGGTGACCACGGCGGTGAGGCCCTCGGTGGCGTCGTCCTTGGTGATGTCGTCCTCGGCGACGCGCAGCAGCTTGCTCGCGCGCAGCACCTCGTTGACCGTCTTGGCCAGCGAGCGCTCGAAGCCGGTGACGTGGGTGCCGCCCTTGGGGGTGGCGATGATGTTGACGAAGGAGCGCAGCGTGGTGTCGTAGCCGGTGCCCCAGCGCAGCGCGATGTCCACCCCGAGCTGCCGGGTGACCTCGGTGGGCGTCATGTGCCCGAGGTCGTCCAGGACGGGCACGGTCTCCTTGAAGGTGCCCTCACCGTGCAGCCGCAGCACGTCGCAGATCGGCTTGTCGGGCGCCAGGAACTCGCAGAACTCGGCGATGCCGCCGTCGTAGTGGAAGGTGCTCTCCTCGACCTGGTCGCTCTCGGTGAGCCGCTCGTCGCGCACGACGATGGTCAGGCCGGGCACCAGGAAGGCGGTCTGCCGGGCCCGGCTGTGCAGGTTCTCCAGGGAGAGCCGGGCGTCCTTGAGGAAGATCTGCCGGTCGGCCCAGTAGCGGATCCGGGTTCCGGTGCGGGTCTTGGGCACCTTGCGGGCCTTCGTCAGGCCGTTGGCCGGCTCGAAGGGGGCGTCCGGGCTGGTCTCGGTGAAGATGCCGGGGGTGCCGCGGCGGAAGCTGATCGCGTGGGTGTGGCCGCCGCGGTCGACCTCGACGTCCAGGCGGGCGGAGAGCGCGTTGACCACGGAGGCGCCGACGCCGTGCAGGCCGCCGGAGGCCGCGTAGGAACCGCCGCCGAACTTGCCGCCGGCGTGCAGCTTGGTCATCACGACCTCGACGCCCGACAGCCCGGTCTTCGGCTCGACGTCCACCGGGATGCCGCGCCCGTTGTCGCGGACCTCGACCGAGGCGTCGTCGTGCAGCACGACCTCGATCCGGTCGCAGTAGCCGCCCAGCGCCTCGTCGACGGAGTTGTCGATGATCTCCCAGAGGCAGTGCATGAGACCCCGGCTGTCGGTCGAGCCGATGTACATGCCGGGGCGCTTGCGGACCGCCTCCAGGCCCTCCAGGACGAGCAGGTGCCGAGCGGTGTAGTTGGAACCGTCGTCGCCGGCCAGCAGAGCGGACGGCACGGTCGTTTCGGCACTCACGCGGCACTCTCCTCGGTCAAGTTCTGTCTCATCGGTCACATCCGGGCGTGCCCGGACCGCCCGCCAGTGCAGCACACCGCACCGACAGCCGTTCCCCTGCGTGTGCGCACCCCTCCGCTGGGTGCACAGCACGGCGGACCGGTCCCGCGCAGCTTGTACGCGCTGCGCGAACAAGGGCCGTGCCGGATTCGGGACGCCGGGGCTCCATCTCCTCCCGGTACCACCGCTCCTGGCGGACCGTGGGACCGGGTGCGGGCTCCGGAACTGCCGTTATGCAGGCTACCGGGGCCCGGGACGGGGCTTATGCTCCAACCCAGCAGAGGATTATGCTACGCGGACTCCAGCATCCGGTTCCGATCGGGCGTTCGAGCGACGGGCGGATCCTGGGATTCGGTACGCATGAACCACCGGCCCCCGGGGCACGTCCTCATCAACACAGCAGAATCCTCAGAGAAGAAAAGCCACGAGCGGGAACGTTTTCGGCCTGGTTGGATGTTGACCCTGGTACGACAGCTCGTCGAGCTAGAGAAGAGGCGACGTGACTACTGTTCTGACACCTGCGAGCCCGCTCACCGCGGCTGACCGCTGCGACCGCTGCGGCGCCCAGGCCTACCTGCGCGTCGTACTCGCCAGCGGCGGAGAGCTGCTCTTCTGCGCCCACCACGGCCGGAAGTTCGAGCCCGAGCTCAAGAAGATCGCCGTGGAGATACAGGACGAGAGCGGCCGCCTGGGTACCACGACCGCCACGGCCTCCGACGACGAGCGCTGATCCAGCGCCCACCGGCAACCAGCGTCGAGCTGCGTGTCCGGCCACGCACCGCGCGTGACCGGGTGAGCCGGGTGACCGCCCCTGCGGGGGCCGGTCGCCCGGCTTCGTCGTTCCCGGGCCGGCTCCGCCCGCCCCTCCGGCCGCAGCCCCGGGGGCGCGGCCCGAACGGTCAACACCGGGTGCCCGCGCGGTTACAGAACGGCGCGCACCGCGTCGGTGACCGAGGCGATCCGGGTGTAGACGCCCGGGTGGTCGGCCTCGGCGCAGCCCGTCCCCCAGGAGACCAGCCCGGCGAGCCGGCCGGCGACCACCAGCGGACCGCCGCTGTCCCCCTGGCAGGCGTCCTTGCCGCCCTGCTGCTCGCCCGCGCACACCATGCCCCTGGCGTCGAAGCGCCCGTCCGGCCCGCCCGGGTAGGCCTGGGCGCAGGCCTGGTCGGGGATGATCGGCACGTTCACGCTGCGCAGCTCGGGCGAGTAGTCGCCACGGCCGCTGGTGTCCCCCCAGCCGTACACCTGCGCCCGGTTCCCCGGCCGGTAGGGCTCCGTCTCACCCTGGCCGACCAGGCCGATCACCGGCCGGCTCCCCTGGGACTCGGTGAGGGTGACCACCGCCACGTCGTTCATGTTGGTGGCGAAGGAGTAGTCGGGGTGGACCCAGACGTCGCGCACCGTCACCTCACGGCCGGCCGAGCCGCGCAGGTCGTCCCGGCCGACCACCACCCGCAGGCCCGGCCGGTCCACCTGGTGCCCGGTGGACTCGTCGTAGAAGCAGTGCGCCGCGGTGACCACCTTGGTCGGGGTGACCAGCGCTCCCCCGCAGAACTGGCCCGAGCGGGCGGAGCCGAACTGCTGGCGGCTGCCGAGCGCGACCATCCAGGGGTGGTCGCCGGTGCTCACCGTCCCCCCGCCGACGATCCGGCCCTGCGGCCGGGCCTGGGCGGCCGGGGCCGCCGGGCCGAGGGCGAGCAGCGGCGCGGGCAGCGCGGCCAGCAGCGCCAGCGCGGCGGTCCGGCGCCGCCGGGACACCCGCGCGGCGCCCGGTGCGGCGGATGCGGCGACGGCGGGCGCGGCGGTCGGCAGGTCGGCGCGGTCCGGACGGTCCGGGGTGGGCGACACCGTGTCTCCAGGTGGCTCGGCAGCAGGCAACCGGCACAGCGTAGGTGACCGGCTACGGTCCGCGACCGCTCACCGCCGCGCCGCCACCCGGACGAGGGACAACGGCCACCCGGACGCTGACGCCCACCGGCCCCGAACGGCCGGAAGGCCCGGAGCACGGGGCTCCGGGCCTTCCGGTCGGTACCGAGGAGCGGTACCGGTGATCCGGTGATCCGGTGGATCAGTCCAGGTAGTCGCGCAGCACCTGGGAGCGCGACGGGTGCCGCAGCTTGGACATGGTCTTCGACTCGATCTGGCGGATGCGCTCACGGGTGACCCCGTACACCTTGCCGATCTCGTCCAGCGTCTTCGGCTGACCGTCGGTCAGGCCGAAGCGCATCGAGACCACGCCCGCCTCGCGCTCGGACAGGGTGTCCAGCACCGAGTGCAGCTGCTCCTGGAGCAGGGTGAAGGAGACCGCGTCGGCCGGGACGACCGCCTCGGAGTCCTCGATGAGGTCACCGAACTCGCTGTCGCCGTCCTCGCCCAGCGGGGTGTGCAGCGAGATGGGCTCGCGGCCGTACTTCTGGACCTCGATGACCTTCTCGGGGGTCATGTCGAGCTCCTTGGCCAGCTCCTCCGGGGTGGGCTCGCGGCCCAGGTCCTGGAGCATCTGGCGCTGGACGCGGGCCAGCTTGTTGATGACCTCGACCATGTGCACCGGGATACGGATGGTGCGGGCCTGGTCGGCCATCGCGCGGGTGATCGCCTGGCGGATCCACCAGGTCGCGTAGGTGGAGAACTTGTAGCCCTTGGTGTAGTCGAACTTCTCGACCGCACGGATCAGACCGAGGTTGCCCTCCTGGATGAGGTCCAGGAAGAGCATGCCGCGGCCGGTGTAGCGCTTGGCCAGCGAGACGACCAGGCGGAGGTTGGCCTCCAGCAGGTGGTTCTTGGCGCGGCGGCCGTCCTCCGCGATGATCTCCAGCTCGCGCTTGAGCTTGGGGGCGAGCTTGTCGGCGGCCGAGAGCTTGTCCTCGGCGAACAGGCCGGCCTCGATCCGCTTGGCGAGCTCGACCTCCTGCTCGGCGTTGAGCAGCGGGACCTTGCCGATCTGCTTCAGGTAGTCCTTGACCGGGTCGGCGGTGGCACCGGCGACGGCCACCTGCTGGGCCGGCGCGTCGTCCTCGTCGTCGTCGGAGAGGACGAAGCCCTCCGACTCCTCCTCCGGGGCGTCGCCCTCGGTACCGGGCTTGTCGCCCGGCAGGGCCACCTCCTCCAGCAGCTCCTCCTCGCCGAGCAGCTCCTCGTCGCCCTTGCCCGTCTTGGCGGCGGTGGTCTTCTTGGCGGCGGTCTTCTTGGCCGGCGCCGTGGTCTTCTTGGCGGCGGCCTTCTTGGCCGGCGCGGCCTTCTTCGCCGGGGCCGCCTTCACCTCGGCGCCGGACGCGGCCGTCGCCTCCGCGGTGATCTCGGCGGACACCGTGCTGACCGGCGCGGCGGCGGCCGCGACCGCCGGGGTGGAGATGGTCGCACCGGGCGCGATGCGCACGGGCGGCTTGGTCGGGGCCGACGGGGCGGCCGGGGTCCGGGTGGTGACCGCCTTGGTCGCCGTGCGCTTGGCGGGGCTCTTGGCAGCAACGCTCTTGCGCTTGGCGCCGGCCGGTTCGGCCGCGCTGACCATGAGGTCCACCCCCTCCTCAATCAGCACCTGGTTGAGGCTGCGCATGACGTTCTTCCACTTGGTGACCGGGATCTGGTCCGCCTCGAACGCCTGGCGCACGTCGTCACCGGCGATCTGCCCCTGGGCCTTGCCCCGCTCGATGAGCGCCAGCAGAGCCGCGGACTCGGCGATCTCGGGGGGAAGCGAACGGGATGTGCTGGCCGACACGAACAACCTCTCGGACGATGAGTGGACTCGAACCCGTACCGGCCGCCCGAGCGGGCGGGGAAGGAGATCGCGCGTCGGGCACGCGGTGTCGATTCCGACCGACTCGGGCTTGAGGACTGGGTTTGCAGGACGGCAGCAGCGCCGCGGACCAACACAGCATTCTGACATGTTGGGGTATTCCGGAGCTGCTTCCGCTCAGGACACATCGCTGCTACTCGTCAAGTGTTACGCATGGCCTTCGTGTCGCGGGTCACACCGGACGGCGGCCGCGGCCCGGGGCCGACTTCCATCATCCCCCACGCGCGCCGAAGCCACTCATCATGGACACGCCATCAGAGTCCGGCTCCGGTCCGGCTCCGGTCGGACTCCGGTCCGTATCCGGCTCCGGTTCCGCCCGCCCCGGTCCGCCGGGCGGACGCGCGGAGGCCCCCCGGCTGCACCGTGGCGGCAGCCGGAGGGCCAGGGTCGCGGAGGGGGCGGCGGAAGGCCGCGGGACGGTCGCGGTCGGACGGATCATGGCGGGGGCGGTCCGTGGACGGGTCGCGGGGCGCAGTGGCGGCACCCGGTCGCCGAACGGTCCGCTCAGTGCTCCCGGGGCGCCGGGACGGAGGGCTCCATCTCGGGGTGGACGGTGAGCAGCGAGCGCATCGTGCTCTCGGCGGCGGTGCCGTCGCCGGCGCCGAGCGCGTCGACCAGCCGGGCGTGCAGGCCGACCGAGGACTCCGAGGGCCGCTCGCAGGAGGTGGCCGGACCGCCGGACACCTGGAGCGCGCAGGCGACGATCCCGGAGAGGTGCTCCAGCATCCGGTTGCCCGCCAGCTGCAGGACGAGGCCGTGCAGCTCGGCGTCGGCCCGGGCGTAGGTGGCGAGGTCCGCCTGGGCGCAGGCGTGCCCCATGATCTCGACCAGCTCGGCCAGCCGCTGCTGGACGTCCTCGCGGCCGTGGCCGGCGGCGAGCCGGGAGGCCAGCGGCTCGATCGCCCAGCGGAGTTCGAACAGCTCCCGGCGCTGTTCGTCGCGCTGCGGACCGAAGGCGCGCCACTCGATGATGTCCGGGTCGAGCAGGTTCCAGTCGCTGACCGGGCGGACCCGGGTGCCGACGTTGGGGCGGGCGCTGACCAGGCCCTTGGCCTCCAGCACCCGCAGCGACTCGCGGACGACGGTGCGGGAGACCTCGAACCGCTGGCCGATCTCCTCGGGGACGAGCGGCCGGTCGGCGCCGAGGTCGCCGGAGACGATCATCTGGCCGAGCTGCTGGACGAGCTGGCCGTGCAGGCCGCGGCCACGGCTGCTGGTGGTCTTGCGGCCGACCCGGGCGAGGTCCGACTCGGCACCCTCCCAGCGGGGCGCCGGCGGGGTGGGCCGGTCGTAGGAGAAGCGGTCCAGGTCGGCGGGGCCGGGGATGGCCCCGTCGGCGGAACGGGCGGGGGTCATGGTGGGGTGCGCAAGGGTGTTCACAGGTCCTTTGTCGGCGATCGGCGGGCACAGCTTGAGAATTCTCGTGAAAAGCACACGAAAGGGTGATCGACCGTGACTGGATAATTGACTTCTTATCAGGGCGAAGGGCGCATTCCGGTCACCCTTGGTCGATCTTGACGAACCGCCCCCGCCGGGCGGCGGCTCACAGCGACCGGCGCCTGACCTGCACCAGCAGGGTGACCAGCAGCAACGCGAACGCCGGAGCCGCCACCGCGGCCAGCAGCACCGGATCGGTCAGCGCCGGACCGCCGGCCGCAACCCGGCGGTCCCCGCCGTACACCCATCCGTACGCCCACTCGATCCCGGACTGGAACGGCAGCAGCTCCGCCGCCCGGGCGGGCCAGGCCGTCCCGGTCTGCCGCAGCAGCAGCGCCACCCCGGACTCCAGCAGCGGCGGCAGGGCGCAGAGCAGCAGGACCCCGGCGACCGCGCTGCGGGTCAGCGCGGCGGTCAGCACCCCGGTCCAGCCCGCCACGACCACCAGCAGGACGAACGCCGCCAGCGCGGCCGGCGCCCCGTGCCCGGCCCCCAGGGCCAGCGGCGCCAGCGCCCCCGGCAGTTCGCCGGGGCCGCCGAGACCGGCCGCGTCCAGCGCCTGCGCGACCCGCCCGGACAGCGCGGCCGGGTCCGACCAGGCCGTGACCGCCACCCCGGCCGGCAGCGCCAGGTGCACGGCCACCGCGTCGACCAGCAGCGTCGCGACGGCCAGCGGCGCCGCGAGCGCGCCGGTCACCAGCAGCTTGGCCGCCAGCAGCCCCACCCGGCGCGGATAGCCCACCTGCGAGGCCGCCAGCCCCGGGTGCCGCACCTCGTGCCCGTACGACAGCGCGCCCAGCACCCCGGCCCCCAGCGCCGCGAACGGCAGCGGCACCAGCGGCACCGCCGCGGTCAGCAGCCGCACCGCCGCGGCGCCGCCGAGGTCGCCGTCGGCCGTCTGCCCCGCCAGCACGCCGGCGACCGCGGCGTCGCAGAGCAGCACCAGGCCGAGCAGCAGCCAGGTCGAACGCAGGCCGCGCACCCGGCGCAGCTCGTAGGCCAGAACTCGCACGGTCACTCGCTCCCAAGGTCGGAGGTCACGGGAACAACCACGCCGCCCCGGTCCGGCCCCGCCGGACCGGCGGGCTCGGTGGGCGGGTGCGCGGCGGAGGGGGGTGCGACCCGGCCCAGGCGGACGGTGTCGTCCGTTCTCAGGTCCGCGGCCCGGCCGCTCCGACCGGTCTGGCTGGTCTGGCCGCTCTGGCGGCTCTGGCCCGGGTGGCCGTCCGCCGAGCGGGCGAGGCCGGTCAGCCCCTCCCGGAAGAGCCGGTCCACGGCGACGGTCGGTGAGGCCTCCTCCTCGCGCCGCCGGCCGTCCCCGGCCCCGCGCCGCCCCGCGGCCGGGCGCCGGGGGACGGCCCGGATCCCGCTGCGGGCGGTGAGCGCGGACAGCGCGGTCGCGGCGGAGAACCCGGCCGTGGCCGCGACCGGAAGGGCGAGGGTGGGCCCGGGGTCCCGCTCCCGCTCGGCGGCGGCCGACGGGGCCGCCGCGGCGCTGCCGGGCTCCGTCTTCCCCTGCTCGGCCGTCCGGGCCGCCGCGGCCACCGGCAGCGCCGGCTCCCGCTCCTTCGCCCGCTCCTTCGCGCCGGCGCCCGCCGCCCGGGTCTTCGGCGGGCGGGCCGGTTCGGGCCCGGCCTGCACCTGCAGGTGCCCCGAGCGGCCGGAGCCGACCGGCAGGGCGGCCCGGGGAGCGGGCTGCTCGGCCACCCGGTCGGCGAGTTCGTGCAGCAGGATGCCGTGCCGGTAGGCGAGCTCGCCGATCTCGGTCCGTCCGATCCCGGCCACCGCGAGCCCCGCCCCGCCGTCCCTGCGGACCTGCGCGCCGCAGCCCGCCAGCAGGTCGGCGAGCCGGGCCATCTGCGGCCCCCGGACGGCGACCTCGGGGCTGAGCCGGGTGCGCCGGAACTCCGCCACCGGCTGGTCGGCCGCCATCCGGCCCTCGTCCAGGGTGATCACCCGGTCGGCGAGCCGGGCGGCCTCCTGCGGCGTGCGGGTGGTGACCAGCACCGTGCTCCCGGCGGCGCCGAAGGAGCGCAGGAAGGAGTGGAACCACTCCACGTTGCGCGGGGAGAGGCCCTCGGTGGGCGCGTCCAGCAGCAGCGTGCCGGGCTCGCCGAGCAGCGCGGCGGCGAGGGCCAGCCGCCGGTGCATGCCCGGCGAGAAGGTGCGCAGGCGCTGGTCGGCGACGGCCGCGAGCCGGATCTGCTCCAGGAGTTCGTCGGCCCGGGAGGCCGGCACGCCGACGGCCGCGGCCAGCATCCTGAGGTGCCCCCGGGCCTTCCGGTCGGGGTGCCCGACGGCCTCCGCCGCCCCCGGCGCGCCGCCCGCTCCGGCGAGGACCACGCCGACCTCGCGCTCGGGCCGGCGCAGCCGTCGGTAGGTACGGCCGGCGAAGAGCGTGACGCCCCGGCCCCGTTCGAGCTCCAGCATCAGCCGCAGCGCGGTGGTCTTGCCCGCCCCCTCGGGGCCGAGCAGCGCCGTCACCGTGCCCGGGCGGGCCTCGAAGGTCAGATCCAGGACCGCCGGCGGAACACCCCGGCGGTAGACCTTGGTCAGTCCGGTGATCTGGATCATCGCTGGCTGCTCCCATGCCCTCGGCCGACCTGGTCCGCGCGGCGCAGGGTCGCACCCGCACGGTTCCGCGCCAGCACATTAGGGGTCCGCACCGGCGATTCCGGGCATTGCGGGAGCGGCGCGGGCCCGCCGCCCGCACACCTCACCCGATCAGGGGACAATCCGATCCTGCGACCGAGACATCCGGGCGCCACCGGCCCGGACGGTTCCAGCACTCCGGGCGGGACCGTTCAGGACTTCGGCCGAGGCGGTTCAGGACTCCGGGCGCAGCATCGGCGGGTTGAGCACATTGGCCCCGCCGGCGGTGAACAGCTGGGCCGGGCGCCCGCCCTGACGGGTCGTCGTTCCGCCCGAGGGCAGCAGGAAGCCCGGGGTGCCGGTCACCTTGCGGTGGAAGTTCCGCGGGTCCAGCACCACGCCCCAGACCGCCTCGTAGACCCGGCGCAGCTCGCCGACGGTGAACTCGGGCGAGCAGAAGGCGGTCGCGAGCGAGGAGTACTCGATCTTGGAGCGGGCCCGCTCCACCCCGTCCGCCAGGATCAGTCCGTGGTCGAAGGCGAGCGGGACGCCGTCGACCTGGTTCGGGCCGAGGAGTTCGGTGACCGGGGCCCAGCGGGCGCCGCTGGCGTCGCCGCCGGCGCGCGGGGTCGGCAGGTCGGGCGCGAGCACCAGGTAGGCGACGCTGACCACCCGCATCCGGGGGTCGCGCTGGGGGTGGCCGTAGGTGGCGAGCTGTTCCAGGTGGGCGCCGGCGGTGCCGGGCCCGGCCGCGTCGTGGCCGGGGGCGGAGTGGGCGCGCAGGCCGGTCTCCTCGGCCAGCTCCCGCGAGGCGGCCTCGGCCAGGCCCTCGTCGGGGCGCACGAATCCACCGGGGAGCGCCCAGTAGCCCTGGTAGGGCGGCTCGCCCCGGCGGACCAGCAGGGCACAGAGCGCGTGCTCGCGCACCGTCAGCACGACCAGGTCGACCGTGACTGCGAACGGGGGGAAGGCCGACGGGTCATAACGCGACATGGCGACGATCATAGTCGTCTCTCTGACGATAAGCACAGGCCCGCGGAGGGGCCGTGCCGCGGCGGCCCCGGCCGCCCTCCGCCCCGCGCGGGCCGGTGGAACCCGGCCCGCGCCCGGGCGGCGGCAGCGGAGGCGGCGTCAGCGGGCCACCAGCTGGAGCTCGGCGGACGCCTCCTCGACCATCGCCACACCGATCCGGCTGACCCGGACCGAGAACGGTTCGCCGGCCACCCGCAGCCCCGTCAGTTCCAGCTCCCCGAGCGGCGCCGTGCTGGCCGGGCGGACCAGCACCCGCCCGCCGGGGACGTCCGGGCGCACCCCGGCGAGCGCGAACACCGCGTGCGCGGCCCCGGCGGCCGAGACCGCCGCCGGTCGGCAGGCCCCCGGGTGGGGCACCGGCGGGCAGCCGGGCGTCCACTGCTCCCCGGCGTACATCTCGGGCAGCCGGCCCTCGAAGTGGGCGGCGGCGCCGAGCAGCCCCTCCAGCAGGGCCCCGGCCTCGTTCTCGTAGCCGGCCTCCGCGAGCCCGGCGACGGCGAGCGCGGTCTCGTGGACGCGCACCGCCCCGCTGCGGTGGCCCAGCGGGTTGAACCGGGGCGACTTGGCGCTGAGCGTGCGCAGCCCCCAGCCGCTGTCCAGCTCGGGCGCGGCCAGCCGCTGGGCGAGCAGCCTGGTCTGCTCGCGGTCCAGCAGGCTCTCGTGCCGACCGCCCCCGGCGGACAGGCCCGGGTCGAGGAGGTGGACCAGGGAGGCGGCCACGGCGGGCAGCGGCTGGCCGCCCGGGGCGAGCCCGGCGGCGGGACGGCCACCGGAGAGGTCGTCCACCCAGAACCGCTCGCGGAACCGGCCGCGCAGGGCGGCCGCCCAGTCGCGCCACTCCTTTGCCCCGGGCCGCTCGAAGGCCTCCAGGAGTTCGGCGCCGTGCAGGGCGGCCCGGTGCGCCTGGGCCTGCACCTCGGCCCGGGCGGGCACCGGGTGGGCCGAGCGCTCCTCGACGGGGCGGCTCAGGTCGGTGACGAAACCGTCCACCAGGCCCTCGCGCAGCGCGCCGAGCGCCCGCTCGGCGGCGGGGAGCAGCTCGGCCGCCTCCGCCCGGGGCAGGCCCCAGCGCCAGGCCTCGGCCAGCACGGTGACGAACAGCAGGGTCGCCTCGGTGGCCGTACAGGTCGGCGGCAGCTCGGGACCGCCGTGCCGCAGCGTGCCGGGGAGCAGTCCCTCGGGGCGGCGGGGGCCCTGGCCGGGTGCGGCGGCCGGCTGCTGACGGCGGGCCAGGGCGCGCAGGGTCCCGGCGGCGAGCCGGGTGCCGAGCGGCAGGGTCAGCCGGGCCGCCCATAGCGCGTCGGCCGGGGCGAGGCCGAACCGCCAGGGCGCGCCGGAGGCCAGGTAGAGGTCGGTGGGCCGGTCGGGGTCGGCGAACAGCAGCCCGCCGAGGGAGTCCAGGGAGCGGGACACCACCAGCGCGGCGCGCGGGTCGTCGCAGCGCACCTCGGGCTCGGCCCACGGGAGCGGGACGCCGGTCCCGCGGCCGCCCGGCGGACGCGGGCCGGCCACCGTGCTCTCCAGCCCGGCCCGCAGTTCGACCGACCAGCGCGCACCCGGCTGGAGGTCCAGGTCCCAGCGCAGCACGCCCGCGCCGGCCAGCACCGCGTGCGGCGAGGGCTGGGCGCTGACCGTGGCGCTGTGCGCGGGCCCGGCCCAGCGCAGCCCGGCGGACTGCACCTGGCCGGGCAGGTCCGGGGGCCGCTGTCCGGCGGCGATCTCGCCGACCGGGCCGAGGTCGGTGGCGAGCGCTATCTCCAGCGGCAGGCGGGCCGGGCGACTGCCGGCGTTGCGCACCGTGACGGTCTCCACGCCGTCGGCGTGGCGCAGCCGCTCGACGGTGAGCGCCGGATCCGGGTCGAGGTCGCCGGGCAGGCGCACGGCGCCCAGGAAGCGGGCCTGGGCCGCCGAGGTCAGGGTGCCCTGGAGCGGAAGCGGCTCGACCCCGCCGAGGCGCAGCTCCATCCGGGCCACCACCCGGACGCCGGAGCGGTAGAAGCCGTGCAGGCCGTGTCCGCGCAGCTGGCCGTCGGGGCCCGAGGCGGCCATCGCGGGCGCGTTCACACAGAGCACCGCGTGGTGCGTGGCGGCCGGCTGCGGGCGCGGCGGCGCGGGCCGGGCCGCGCCGCCGGGGCCGGCCGGCTGGGCCTGGTCCGGCCGGCCGGCCGGTCTCGGCGCACCGACCACACTCTCGGCGGGTGTGGCCTGTGGTGGCCTCATCGCGGTCACCGGATTCTCCTCCCCTCGGCGGTCCGGTGGCCGGTCAGGGCCGATGGGCCGCGAGCATGCTCGATCGCGTGCGTGCTGGTGCGGGTCGGCGGACGCCCCGCCGGCCGCTGTGCCGTGTCTGGCCGTACCCGGTGCCGGGCCGTGCCAAGCGGTGCCCGGCACCGAGTCGGTACCGGCCCCGCGCCGTTCGTTCCCTGGCGTCGCCGCGGCCCGCCCGGGCCGGGCGCCGGCGCCCCGTCCCCGCCGGGCGGCACCCGGACACAGGGCCCCCGGGGTCAACGCCGGAGACCGGTGACAGGTCACGCCCGCCGGATCGAGCGGGGTCCGCTTCCCGCCCGGGCGCCGCACCGTCGCCGCGGTCGCCGCCGGTCCGTCGTGCCCGCCTCCCGGGCCGCCGGGTGGGCGGTCGTGGGCGGTGGCCGCGGGGGCGGCCCCGGGCCGCGGCCAGGATACGGTGCGGGGGTCGCGGCCCCGCCACCGGCAACCCCGGCCGGGGCCGACGCGACCGCTGTGACCAGCAGAAACCGAGGAGTTGTATGTCCACCGCCAGCCGGCTGCCCGGGATTGCCTTCACCGACCACGTCTTCCGGGCGCCGCTCGACCACGCCGCCCCCGAGGGCGAGCAGATCGAGGTCTACGCCCGCGAGGTGGTCGCCTCGGGCCGTTCCGGGGACACCGGGCTGCCGTGGCTGCTCTTCCTCCAGGGCGGCCCGGGCGGCAAGGCCGGCCGGCCGCTCGGCCGCGACGGCTGGCTGGAGCGCGCGCTCGACGACTACCGGGTGCTGCTGCTCGACCAGCGCGGCACCGGGCGGTCCACGCCCGCCACCCGGCAGACGCTGGCGCGGCGGGGCGGCGCCAAGGAACAGGCGGACTACCTGGCGCACTTCCGGGCCGACTCGATCGTGCGCGACGCCGAACTGATCCGCCGCCGGCTGATCGGCGACGACCGCCGGTGGAGCGTGCTCGGCCAGAGCTTCGGCGGCTTCTGCACCCTCACCTACCTCTCGATCGCTCCCGAGGGACTGGAGCAGGCCTTCGTCACCGGTGGCCTGGCCGGCCTGCGCTCCTCCGCCGACGACGTCTACCGGGCCGCCTACCCGCGCGTCGTCCGCAAGAACGAGGACCACTTCGCGCGCTTCCCGCAGGACGTCGAGGCGGTGCGGCGGATCGCCGCGCACCTCGCCGACGCCCCCGCCGTCCTGCCCGACGGCGGGCGGCTCACCGTGGAGGCGTTCCAGGCGCTCGGGATGCTGCTCGGCGGCGGCAGCGGCTCCGGGACGCTCCACTACCTGCTGGAGGAGGCCTGGGTGGAGGGCCCGGCCGGACCCGAGCTCTCCGACACCTTCCTCGCCGGCGCCCAGGCGCAGCTCTCCTTCGCCCAGGGCCCGCTCTACGCCGTCCTGCACGAGTCGATCTACGGCCAGCGCTCGGTGGACCCGGCCGGCACCGGCTGGTCCGCCGAGCGCGTCCGCGCGCAGTTCCCGCGGTTCGACGCCCGCGCCGCGCTGGAGTCCGGCGCACCGGTGCTGTTCACCGGGGAGATGATCTACCCCTGGATGTTCGACACCGATCCGGCGCTGCGCCCGCTGAAGGAGACCGCGGAGCTGCTGGCCGCGCGCACGGACTGGCCCGACCTCTACGACCCGGCCCGGCTGGCCGCCAACGAGGTGCCGGTGGTCGCGGCGGTGTACCACGACGACATGTACGTCGACACCGCCCACTCGCTGGAGACCGCGCGGGCCGTGCGGGGGCTGCGGACCTGGATCACCAACGAGTGGGAGCACGACGGACTGCGGGTCAGCGGCGGCAAGGTGCTCGACCGCCTGATCGCGATGGCGCGCGGCGAGGCGTAGCCCGCCACCGGCACCGGCCGCCGGGCGGGCCGGGCCCGCCCGGCCCGCCGCGACCGCCAGGAGGTCAGCGCCCATGGTGCCCCGCCGCCGCGCCGCGCGCGCCGCGGAACCGGCCCCGCCGGCGGCCGGCCGCCGGGGAGGGCGCCGGCCCGGGCACCGGGCGGGCGGTGCCTGCCGTACGCGGGGCGCGCCGCCACCCCGGCGGCCGGCACCGTTCCCCGGGAGCGGTGCCGCAGCGGGCCCCGGCCGTCCCGCAGCGCACCCGCGCGGCGCGGGCCACGGCGCCCGCGCCGCTCCCGGGGGCACCAGGGCCTGCGCGGCGGCCAGCGGTTCGGCGCGGGCGTCCGGCCGGACGTAG
>NZ_JBEPAM010000063.1:0-39741 GCF_040298605.1 Kitasatospora sp. NPDC001527
CCGCGCCCGCTTGCGACCGGCGCAGCCGCCCCGCGCCGGGGTCCGCGGGTAGGCTGGCCGGGGCGCCCGCGGACCTGTGTGGTCCGCGCCCCTCCCGTCGTCCGTACGCCGCCGAACGCCTCAGCCGGTGAGTTGCCGCGCGCGGGCGACGAGCTCGCGCACGGAGTGGTCGGTGAGCTCGGGCAGGTGGTCGTAGTCGAACCAGCGCAGGTCGAGCGACTCCTCGCTGATCAGCGCCTGGGCGCCGGGCGGGGCCACCGCGAGGTACTGGACGTCGAGGTGGGTGTTCTCGGGCCGGTCCTTGCCGGTGCAGCGGACCTGGTGACGGTCGAGCTTGACGGGGACCGGCACGCCGTCGCGCCCGAGCAGGGTGAGCCCGGGGATGCCGGACTCCTCGGTGGCCTCGCGCAGCGCGGCCGAGGCGAGGTCCGGGTCACCGGGTTCGCAGTGGCCGCCCATCTGCAGCCACCGGCCGACCTTGGGGTGCAGGGTGAGCAGGACGCGCCCGCCGGCGGGGTCGACGACGGCGGCGCTGGCGGTGATGTGGGCGGGCAGGCAGGAGCGGTAGAGGCCCTCGGGCTGCTCGGCGAGGTGCCGCAGGTAGGAGAGCCGCAGCCGCTCCTGCTCGGGGTCGGCGGGCTGCCACTCGCCCAGGGCGCGGACGGCGTCGGCGTGCAGGGCGCCGGCGCGGTCCGTCTCGGTGGCCGTCATGCGGTGGGCTCGCCCTTCCCGTGCTCGTCGGTGCCGCTCTCGCCGTCGTCCTTGGTCAGGTCGGGCTTCCCGGTGCCGGTGCCCGGGCCGGTGCCCTGGGTCCCGCCGGCGGCGGCTTCGCCGAGCAGCTTGTCCAGGGCGTCGAAGTCGATGCCGCCCTCCAGGTCGCCGCTGCCCCGGTGCACGAAGGCGTCCGGGTCGTCGAGGTCGGCGGCGGTGGGCAGCATGTCGGGGTGCTGCCAGAGGTCGTCGCGGCCCTCGGTGCCGCGGGCGTCGGCGAGCAGCGCCCAGAGCCGGGCGGCGTCGCGCAGCCGGCGCGGGCGCAGTTCGAGGCCGACCAGGGTGGCGAAGGTCTGCTCGGCGGGCCCGCCGGCGGCGCGGCGGCGCCGGACGGTCTCGCGCAGGGCGCCGGCCTGCGGCAGGTGGGGCTCGGCGGCGGCGTGCACGACGGCGTCGACCCAGCCCTCGACGAGCGCGAGCGCGGTCTCCAGGCGGGCGAGCGCGGCCTTCTGCTCGGGGGTGTCCTCGGGCTGCAGCAGGCCGCCGGCGAGCGCCTCCTGGAGGGCCTCGGGGTTGCTCGGGTCGAGCTGGCCGACCAGCTCCTCCATCCGGGAGCTGTCGACCTTGATGCCGCGGGCGTAGGCCTCGACGGCGCCGAGCAGGTGGGCGCGCAGCCACGGCACGTGGGCGAAGAGCCGCTGGTGGGCGGCTTCGCGCAGGGCGAGGTAGAGCCGGACCTCCTCGGCGGGCACGCTGAGGCCCTCGCCGAACTCGGCGACGTTCTGGGGCAGCAGCGCGGCCTTGCCGGCGGGGGCGAGCGGCAGGCCGACGTCGGTGGAGCCGACGACCTCGGCGGCGAGGGCGCCGAGCGCCTGGCCGATCTGGGTGCCGAACATGGCGCCGCCCATGGAGCGCATCATGCCGAGCAGCGGGCCGGCCATGGCCTGCATCTCCTCGGGCAGGACGCCGCCCATGGCGTTGCCGACGCGCTCGGCGACCGGGTCGACGAGGTCCTTCCAGACCGGGAGGGTGGCCTCGATCCACTCGGCGCGGCTCCAGGCGACGGCGGTGCCGGCGCCGGAGGGGAAGCTGGTGACGCCGTCCAGCCAGAGGTCGGCCAGGCGCACGGCCTCGGCGACGGCGGAGCGTTCGGCGGCGCTGACCGAGCGGTCCTTGCTCTTGCCCTCGGCGGGCTCGGCGACGACGGTCTGCCGGGCGATGTCCTTGGCGAGGTCCCAGTTGACCGGTCCGCCCTCGAAGGAGAGCATCTGGCCGAGCTGCTGGAAGGCGGCGCCGAGGTCGTTGGGGTTGAGGCCGCCGAACATCGCGGCGAAGGGGTTGTCGCCGGCGCCGGGACCGCCCGCGCCGGGGGTGCCGGGCATGCCGGGCAGACCCATGCCGAAGAGGGCGCCGAGCGGGTTGCCGCCGGCGAAGCCGAAGGACTGCGGGCCGCCGGTCTGGCCGCCGCTCTCCTCCTTCTTCTTCTGGTCCTGGTCGTCGTCGGGCTTGGCCTTGCCGTCCTCGGGCTCCTCGGGCGGAACGCCGAATCCGAAGGGAAGGTCGCTCACGGGGTCCTCGATCCGGTCGGCCGTCATACGGGTGGTGGCGGTGAAGTCTGCGCGCCCGGGGCGGTCGGTGGAGTGGGGGACCCCCGGCCGGTGGGCGGCTCCGGTGCGGCTGGCCCGCGCCGGGTGCACCGCCGGGCCTCCGCCTCGGGCAGGATGGACGTACGTGACACACGTACGTACGCACATAAGCTAACCGTGGAGGATGGCCGGTGAGTTCCCCGCCCTCGGACGTTCGCTCTGGGCTGACCGGAGGAGAGGACGCCCCGGACATCACGGCGTCGCCGCCTCCAGCCTATGCCGGAAGACCGCTGACCGTGGCCGTCACAGGTGCCGCCGGGGTGCTCGGCGAGCGCGTCGCCGCCCGTCTGGTGGCCTCGCCGGGGGTGAAGCGGGTCCTGGCCGTGGACGACCGGCGCGGTGAGGTGCCGGGGGTGCAGTGGCGGGTCCTGGACGTGCGGGACCCGGCGGTCGCGGAGCGGCTGGCCGGGGTGGACGTGGTGGTCCACCTGGCGATGGACCTGGGCATGGAGTCGGACCCGCGGGCGCGCAGCGCCTACAACGTGCGGGGCGCGCAGACGGTGCTGACGGCGGCCGCGGCCGCCGGGGTGCACCGGGTGGTGCTGTGCACCTCGGCGATGGTCTACGGCGCGCTCGCGGACAACGAGGTGCCGCTCGCGGAGGACTCGGAGCTGCGGGCGACCGAGGAGGCCTCGCTGGTCGGGGACCTGCTGGAGATCGAGCGGCTGGCGCGGCGGGCGCCGCGGGCCCACCCGGGGCTGCAGGTGACGGTCCTGCGGCCCGCGGTGGTGGTGGGTCCCGGGGTGGACACGGTGCTGACCCGGCACTTCGAGGCCCCGCGGCTGCTGGTGGTGGCCGGTTCGCGCCCGTGCTGGCAGTTCTGCCACGTGGACGACCTGGCGGCGGCGCTGGAGTACGCGGCGCTCGGCCTGGTCGAGGGCGAGGTGACGGTCGGCTGCGACGGCTGGCTGGAGCAGGAGGACGTGGAGCGGCTGTCGGGGATCCGGCGGATGGAGCTGCCGGCCTCGCTGGCGCTGGGGACGGCGGCGCGGCTGCACCGGCTGGGGCTGACGCCGGCGCCGGCCGGGGACCTGGCGTACACGATGTACCCGTGGGTGGTGTCGGGCAGCCGGCTGCACGAGGCGGGCTGGCGTCCGGCGCACACCAACGAGGAGGTGCTGGCGGAGCTGCTGGCACAGGTGGCGGGCAAGCACGCGGTGGCCGGGCGGCGCCTGGGCGGCAAGGAGGCCGCGACCAGCCTGGGCGCGGCGGGGGCGACGGTGGCCCTGGTGGGCACCGCGGCGCTGGTGCGGCGGGCGCGCAGGCGGCGCCGGTTCTGAGCCGGGGCCCGTCCCGCGGTCCCGGCAGGGGCCGGCGGGACGGGCCCCGCGCCCGGGCGGCGGCCCCGGGCGCCTCCCGGGCCGCCGCCCGCCGGGGATGGGCCATCATGGGGGCATGCCGGAGAACCAGGACCCGATCCGCCTGCTCGCGATCCGCGACACCCCGCTCTCGCTCGACGAGGTGTACGAGGCGGTGGGCGACGACGCGGCCGGCGGGACGACCGTCTTCGTCGGGACGGTCCGCGACCACGACGGCGGCCGGCCGGTCTCCGTGCTGGAGTACAGCTGCCACCCGTCGGCGGAGCAGGAGCTGCGCCGGGTCGCCGAGAAGGTCGCCGCGGACTTCCCGGTCCGGGCGCTGGCCGCGGTGCACCGCGTCGGCCGGCTGGGGATCACCGACAAGGCCGTGATCGTCGCGGTGTCCTGCGCGCACCGCGGCGAGGCGTTCGCCGCGGCCCGCCGGCTGATCGACGACCTCAAGCACGAGGTGCCGATCTGGAAGCACCAGGTGTTCGCGGACGGCGGCGAGGAGTGGGTCGGCGCGGGCGACTGCTGAGCCCCCGTCGGAGCCCCGCGCCGCGCAGGCGCGCCGAACACTCACTCGAACGGGGGTGGGCCGGTGCGCCGGATACTCCCTGGAAGTGAGCCGATCGGCCGTGCCGTAACCCGGACGGCGCCCGCGGCGTTGTCCGCCGGGATGGTTAATCTGCTCATAGACACGACGAGCTGGGAGTACTGAGATGGCTGCGCTCGCCTGGTTGATCATTCCCTGCGTCGCCGCGGTGCTGGCCACCGTGTGGGCGGGATGGGCCCAGCGGGCCCCGAGGGCGACGGGGGACCCGGCCTCGCTGGCCGAGCACCAGCGGTTCATGGCCGCGATGGAACGCACCACCGCGGGCGGCGACCCGCGCGAACACCGGGAACGGTAGGGGCCGGAGCCCGGCGGGGACCGGCCCGCCGGGCGCGCCGTCACCCACGTCCCGTACTGTCGAGGCATGCCACGCCGCTCTGCGACGATGCTCGCCGCCACGCTGCTGCTCATAGCGCTGCTCTGCGCCTCGGTGCTGATGAAGGTGCCGTACACGGAGATGAGCCCGGGCCCGACGTACAACACGCTCGGGGTGCAGGAGAAGACGGGGACGCCGGTGATCACCGTCACCGGCCACGAGTCGTACCCGGCGAGCGGCAACCTCAACATGACGACCGTCCAGGTCACCGGCGCCAAGTACGAGCCGAGCCTGGTCAACGCGGTGGTCGGCTGGCTGCGCGACGACGTGCTGGTGGTGCCGCACGACAACGTCTACCCGAAGGGCCAGAGCGACGCCGACGCGAAGCGGCAGAACGCCGAGGAGTTCGCGCTCTCCGAGGACCACGCCCGCACCGCGGCGCTGAGCCAGCTCGGCATCCCGATGGGCAGCGAGCTGATCGTCCAGAGCGTCACCGCCGGCGCCCCGGCGGAGGGCCGGCTGCACGCGGGGGACCAGATCGTCGCGGTCGACGGCAACCCGGTCGCCGACGCGGAGGCGGTCGCCAAGGCCGTCACCCGGCACCAGCCCGGCGAGCCGGCGGTCTTCACCGTGGTGCCGCGGGTCAAGGAGGGCTCGGCCGAGCCCGGCGTGCGCACCGACATCAGCGTCCCGACCGTGAAGTCGCCGGACACCGGCGCCGCGATGGTCGGCATCCGCCCGGGCCTGCGGCACACCTACCCGTTCCGGATCGACATCGGGCTGCAGGACGTCGGCGGGCCCAGCGCGGGCCTGATGTTCTCGCTCGGCATCATCGACAAGCTGACCCCGGGCGACCTGACCGGCGGGCGGTTCGTGGCCGGCACCGGCACCATCACCGACGAGGGCGAGGTCGGCCCGATCGGCGGCATCGCGATGAAGCTGATCGCCGCCCGGGACGCGGGAGCCGAGTACTTCCTGGCCCCGGCGTCGAACTGCGCCGAGGCCGCCAAGAACACCCCGTCCGGGCTGCGCCTGGTGAAGGTGGAGACGCTGGACGGCGCGCTGAAGGCGCTGGAGCAGATCAGCTCCGGGCAGACCTCCGCGCTGCCGTCCTGCACCTCGTAACACCCGGCGGCGCCGGGCTCCGCGGGGGCCTCAGGAGAAGGTCGCCAGCAGCGCGTCGGTCAGGCCCGGCACCAGGTCGGGGCCGGTGAGCACCTCGCGGGCGGTGTCCTTGGAACGCAGCCGCAGCGCGATCTCCTTGCTGCCGTCGCGCAGCACGGCGGCGGTGATCCGCACCTCCTCGCGCTTGGGGTGGTTGGCCACCCACTCGGCGAGCTGGGCGTCGCTGGCGTTGCGCGGGCGGGACTGCTCGGCGCCCGGCGGCAGCATCAGGCGCTCGACGACCAGCGCGCAGCCGGCCACCGCGCCGGGCCAGGCGATGGTGCCGAGGAACTTGTCCAGCTCCATGCCGGCGGGCAGCTCGTCCTGCTCGACCGGGGTGAGGCCGGGCTCGCCGCCGTCGGCGAGGCCGAGCTGCTCGGCGATGCGGGGGTCGGCCTTGCGCAGGGCGGCGCTGTCGACCAGGGCGAAGAGGCGGGCCGGGAGGTCCCAGCCGAGGGTGGCGGCGTACTCGTCGATCTCCAGGGCGGCCCGGGTCAGCGGGCTGCCGGCCGGGAGCGTGGAGACGTCGTCGGGGAGGTTGGATCCATCGGACATGCCTCAATCCTCACACGCCGGGCCGCCGCCGCGTCGCGCCCGCCGCTCCGCGGGCGGTGACGGCGCGGTGACGGCGCGGTCACGGTGCGGTGGCGGCGCGCGGCCGGGCCCGGGGGAGGGCTTGTCGTAACCGTCTGCTAACGGTGGGAACTCGGCCAAAGACTGGTTAAGTTGCACTGAAGACCGACCGACTCAAGACGACACAGCTGAGGTGCCACCGTGGTATTCCAGATGCCGGAACGCTCAGGGCCGGGGTTCCGGCGCAGGGTAGGCCCGCCCTCCCGGCGAGCGCGGGTGCTCCTGCTGACCCTGGGCGTGCTCGCGGTGCTCTTCCTGCTGTTCGTCATGTTCGCCGGGTTCTGGACCGACTGGCTCTGGTTCAGGTCGGTGCACTACTCGTCGGTCTTCACCACCCAGCTGTGGACGAAGATCGGCCTGTTCGCGGTGTTCGGCCTGCTGATGGCGGTGATCGTCGGCTTCAACGTGTGGCTGGCGCACCGGCTGCGGCCGCCGCTGTCGGCGATGTCGGTGGAGCAGCAGAGCCTGGACCGCTACCGCTCGGGCCTGGCGCCGTTCAAGCGCTGGGCGCTGCTCGGGGTCTCGCTGGTGATCGGCCTGGTGGCGGGCGCCGCGGCCTCGGGCCAGTGGCGGACCTGGCTGCTGTGGACGAACGGGACGCCGTTCGGCACCAAGGACCCGCAGTTCGGCAAGGACGTCTCGTTCTACGCCTTCGACCTGCCGTTCTACGAGTTCCTGCTGGGCTTCGCGTTCAGCGCGGTGATCGTCTCGCTGCTGACCTCGACGCTGGTGCACTACCTCTACGGCGGGCTGCGGCTGCAGGGGCCGGGGCGGCGGGCGAGCGTCGGCGCGCAGGGGCACCTGGCGGTGCTGCTGGGCGTGTTCGTGCTGCTGAAGGCGGTGGCCTACTGGCTGGACCGGTACGCGCTGGCGGTGAAGACCGGTACCTACAAGGGCGTGTCCGGCTGGACGGGCCTGCGGTACGTGGACGCCAGCGCGTTCCTGCCGGCGAAGACGATCCTGTTCTTCGTCGCGGTGATCTGCGCGGTGCTGTTCTTCCTGACCCCGGTGCGCCGCACCTGGGCGCCGGCCCTGATCGGCCTGGGCCTGATGGTGCTGTCGGCGGTGCTGATCGGCGGGGTGTACCCGGCGATCGTGCAGCAGTTCCAGGTCAAGCCGAACGAGCAGGCCAAGGAGACGCCGTACATCCAGAAGAACATCGACGCGACGCGCGCGGCGTACGGGATCGCCGACAGCCAGGTGGTGCAGTACGAGCCGGCGAACGGGACGAACGCGGAGGCGATGAAGCCGGACGCGCAGACCATCTCGGACATCCGTCTGCTGGACCCCAACGTGGTCGGCCCGACGTTCCAGCAGAACGAGGCGCTGCGCAAGTACTACGCGTTCCCCAAGTCGCTGGACGTCGACCGCTACGGCGACCAGGACACCGTGCTGGGCGTGCGTGAGCTGGACCTCAACGGCATCCAGCGCAACTGGATCAACGACCACTTCAACTACACCCACGGCTACGGCGTGATCGCGGCCAAGGGCAACCAGGTGGACGCCAACGGCAACCCGGTCTACACCGAGTCGGCGCTGCCGACGAAGGGCGCGTTCGGCGACTACCAGCAGCGGATCTACTACGGCGAGAAGACGACGACGTACTCGATCGTCGGCGGCGGCTACCAGGACATCGACTACACCGCCGAGAACGGCACCCCGGTGCACTTCTCCTACGACGGCGACAGCGGTGTCGGGCTGGGCAACCCGCTGACCCGGGCCGCGTACGCGGTGAAGTTCGCCGAGCCGCAGATCCTCTACTCCAGCGCGATCCGGGACGGCGCGAAGATCATCTACGACCGCACCCCCAAGGAGCGGGTGGAGAAGGTCGCGCCGTGGCTGTCGATCGACGCCGACCCGTACCCGGTGGTCGAGAACGGCCGCGTGGTGTGGGTGCTGGACGGCTACACCACCTCGGACGGCTACCCGTTCTCGTCGAAGACGACGCTGGGCGACGTCACCAAGGACTCGCTGACCAACCAGCGCGGTGAGCTGCTGACCGCCGCGAACCAGGTCAACTACATCCGCAACTCGGTCAAGGCCACCGTGGACGCGTACACCGGTGAGGTGACGCTCTACCAGTGGGACGAGACCGACCCGGTGCTGAAGACCTGGATGAAGGCGTTCCCGGGCACGGTGAAGGCCAAGGGCGACATCCCGGAGGAGCTGAAGCCGCACCTGCGCTACCCGCAGGACATGTTCAAGGTGCAGCGCGACCTGCTCGCCGAGTACCACATGACCGACGCCGGCGGCTTCTTCAACGGCACGGACATCTGGCAGGTGCCGACCGACCCGACCACCAACACCAACGAGGTGCAGCCGCCGTACTACCTGACCGTCCGGATGCCGGACGCGCAGGAGGCGTCGTTCTCGCTCACCACGACCTTCTCGCCGCAGGGCCGGGACAACCTGGCCGCCTTCATGTCGGTCAGCGCCGACCCGGGCCCGGACTACGGGAAGATCCGGATCGCCAAGATCCCGACCGGCTCGGGGGCGCTCGGCCCCAAGCAGGTGCAGGCGAAGTTCAACTCGGACCCGCTGGTCGCCAACCAGCTGACCCTGCTGAAGACCGGCACCGACTCCGACATCGAGTACGGCAACCTGCTGACCCTGCCGGTCGGCGGCGGCCTGCTGAACGTCGAGCCGGTCTACCTCATCGGCCGCAGCGCCAAGGTGCCGGTGCTGAAGAAGGTGCTGGCGACGTACGGGAACGAGAACGCGGTCGTCGCGGTGGAGGACAACCTGGAGAAGGCGCTGGCCAAGGTGCTCGGCGGTGCGGTGACCGCGGCGCCGGTCACGCCCACGGCGCCCGGCACCACGCCCACCAGCCCCGCCAACCCGACCAGCCCGGGTACGCCGACGACCCCGACCACGCCGACGCCGGGGACCACGGTCTCGCCGGAGCTGGTGAAGGCGATCACCGACGTGCTGAAGGCGCAGAGCGACGTGGACGCGGCGCTGAAGGCCGGTGACTGGGTGGCCCTCGGCCAGGCCCAGAAGGCCCAGAGCGAGGCGGCCAAGGAACTGGCCGCGGCCCAGCAGAAGGCGGGGCTGACCCCGTCGGCCGCTCCCTCGGCGAGCCCGTCGGGCAACCCGCCGCCGGCCGCGACCGCGTCGGCCCAGCCGAGCAGCGGCCCCTGAGCTGCGACGATCCCGAGGTAACCGATTTCGGTTCCACCCCGCGCCCGTGCTATGGTTTAACCACCGACGCGGGGTGGAGCAGCTCGGTAGCTCGCTGGGCTCATAACCCAGAGGTCGCAGGTTCAAATCCTGTCCCCGCTACTCAGTAGCACGAAGGCCCGGAGGATTCTTCCTCCGGGCCTTCGGCGTTTGCGCGGGCCGGCGGGCGGAGGCGCTCCGGTACCATCGAGCGTCGCCAAGGACGACGGCAGCAGCGGGGTTTGTGGGGGCCAAGTGTCGGGAAATCGACAAAGCGCCGAAGCAATTTCGTCGGCTTCGGATCCGCCCCGCCGAAATCGGCCGGGGCAGGTGTACGCGGGTTGCGGGTGATGCGACGATGGGACAGATGGGGGACGCCGCCCGGTTGCTGACCGGCCGTCGGGTCCGCGCGCTCCCCGTGGGGTCCCCCCGGCCCCGGGCCGGAGGACGACGCCGCGACACTCGGGGGGAGTGGGAGTCGGCATGAGGCTGATCGGCAGGAACGGGGCAGGGGCGAGGCCGGCGGCGACCACCGAGGCGGACACCGAGGCCTGGGCGGAGAGCCCCGAACGGCACCCCGGCGCCCTGCCCGCCCAGCGCACCAGCGGCCTGGCCGAGCGCCGTCCGGCCGGCGGCTGGGGCCCGGACTCCCTGGTGCACGTCCCGGCCGGCGGCCTCGCCGCGCCCGGCGTCCGCGGCGTCCCCTCCGACGGGACCACCGTCCCGGGCGTGGAGAGCGACACCGGCTTCGACTCGGCGAGCTTCGAGACCGCGCTCGCCGCCCGCGAGCAGGCCGCCCTGGAGGCCCGGCACCGGCGCGCCGCCGACGACGGCGACCCGGACGCCGCCGCCCGGCTCGGCACCCTGCTGCTGCGCCGCGGCGACCTGGAGGACGCCGAACCGTACCTGCGCGCCGCCGCGGCGGCCGGACTGCGCGCCGCCGCCAACAACCTGGGCGTGCTGCTGCACCAGCGGGGCCACCGGGCCGAGGCCGCCCAGTGGTGGCGGCAGGCGGCGGTGGCCGGCAGCGCGCCCGCCGCCCACGCGCTCGGCCTGCAACTGCGCGACCAGGGCGAGGAGGAGGCCGCCGAGTACTGGCTGCACTTCGCCGCCGACCACGGCCACCCGCTGGGCGCCTACGCGCTGGGCGACCTCATGGAGCACCGCAGGGACGTGCGCGCCGAGCGCTGGTTCAAGGTGTCCGCGGACGCCGGGCACCGGGAGGCCGCCTACCGGCTGGCCCGGATGCGCGAGGCGGCCGGGGACAAGGAGACCGCCGAGGCCTGGTACCGGATCGCGGCAGCCCGCAGCCACGCCCGCGCCGCGCTGCGCCTGGGCGTGCTGCTGGAGGACCGGGCCGGCGGCGAGCAGACGCTGCTGGACGAGGCGGCCCGCTGGTACCGGCAGTCGGCCCAGAACGGCGAACCGCGGGCCGCCTGCGCGCTGGGCTACCTGCTGCGCGACGGCGGGGACCTCGCCTCGGCAGCCGAGTGGTGGCAGGAGGCCGCCGAGGCGGGCGACGGCAACGCGGCCAACGCGCTGGGCGCGCTGCACGCCTCGCGCGGCGAGGCCGCCGAGGCCGAGCGCTGGTACCGCAGCGCGCTGGAGGCCGGCGACCAGAACGGCGCCTTCAACCTGGGCCTGCTGTGCGCCGGCGCGGGCCGCGACCAGCAGGCCGAGCAGTGGTACCGCCGGGCCGCGTACGCCGGGCACCGGGAGGCGTGCAACGCGCTGGCCGTGGTGCTGCTGCAGCGGGGCGACGAGTCCGGCGCCGAGCCGTGGTTCTCCAAGGCCGCCGAGGCGGGCAGCGTGGACGGCGCGTTCAACCTGGGCGTGCTGCACGCCGGGCGCGGCGAGCAGCGGCAGGCGCAGGAGTGGTACGCGCGCGCCGCCGCGGAGGGGCACGGCGAGGCGGCGCTGCAACTGGCCGTGGTGCAGGAGCAGCGCGGCAACGCGGCGGGCGCGCTGGAGCGCTACCGGCAGGCGGCGGCGGGCGGTTCGGCGGAGGGCGCGTTCCGGCTGGCGTCGGTGCTGGACCGGCGCGGCGACGCGGACGCGGAGGCCGAGCACTGGTACGCGGCGGCGGCGGACGCCGGGCACCGCCGGGCGCAGGTGCGGATGGGCGTGCGGGCGGCCGAGCGCGGGGCGCTGGCGATCGCGGAGAGCTGGTACCGGCGGGCCGCGGAGGCGGGCAGCCGCAGCGCGGCGTTCAACCTGGGGCTGCTGCTGGCCCGGCAGGACAGCGAGGCCGAGGCGATGCTGTGGTACACCCGGGCGGCGGACGCCCGCCACGGGCGGGCGGCGCTGCGCCTGGCACTGCTGGCGCTGCGCCGCGGCGAGCCGGTGCTGGCGGAGGGCTGGTGCCGCCGCGCCGCCGACTACGGCCCGGCGGAGGTCGCCGAACGCGCCGGCCGCCTGCTCGGCGCCCTCCACGCGGAACTGAGCGCGTAGCCGGGCGCCGCTTCGGCGGTGGCGGTGCCGTGCGGGGGCCGGCGGGTCAGGAGCCGGTGGAGCAGTCCGGACAGAGGCCGCGGTAGGTGATCTCGGCGCCGGAGAGGGTGAAGCCGAAGCGCTCGGAGGCGGGCAGGGCGGCCAGCGGGTCGCCCTGGGGGTGGACGTCGCGGATGGCGCCGCAGCCGTAGCAGACCAGGTGCTGGTGCGCGTGGTGGGCGTTGGGGTCGTAGCGCTTGGCGCGGCCGTCGGTGGCGACCTCCAGCACCTCGCCGAGGCCGACGAGTTCACCGAGCGTGTTGTAGACGGTGGCGCGGCTGATCTCGGGCAGGCGCTCGACCGCGCGGGCGTGTACCTCGTCGGCGGTCAGGTGGACGTGCTCGCCGTCGAGGACCTCCGCCACGACCCGGCGCTGGGAGGTCAGCCGCCATCCCCGTCCGCGAAGTCTCTCCAGCAGGTCACTCATGGTCCCAGGGTAAGTGACACTCCGAGATTGGTTCCAGTGTTGACTTAGACAAAGTCCAAGTTAGGATCGATTCGTCATCACGACCGGATCACGCGGAGGCCCCCTCACATGAGTACCCAGGACGAGCTGCGCCCCACCCTCACCACGGAGGCGGGTGCCCCCGTCGCCGACAACCAGAACACCGAGACCGCCGGCGTCGGCGGTCCGGCGCTGATCCAGGACCAGCAGCTCTTCGAGAAGCTCGCGCACTTCAACCGCGAGCGCATCCCGGAGCGGGTGGTGCACGCCCGCGGCGCCGCCGCCTACGGCACGTTCACGGTGACCGCCGACGTGACCGCCTACACCCGGGCCGCGTTCCTCTCCGAGGTCGGCAAGCAGACCGAGACCTTCCTGCGCTTCTCCACCGTCGCCGGCAACCTCGGCTCGGCGGACGCGGTGCGCGACCCGCGCGGCTTCGCGCTGAAGTTCTACACCGAGGAGGGCAACTACGACCTCGTCGGCAACAACACCCCGGTGTTCTTCATCAAGGACGCCACCAAGTTCCCGGACTTCATCCACACCCAGAAGCGGGACCCGTACACCGGCTCGCAGGAGGCGGACAACGTCTGGGACTTCTGGGGCCTGTCGCCCGAGTCCACCCACCAGGTGACCTGGCTGTTCGGCGACCGCGGCATCCCGGCGTCCTACCGCCACCTGAACGGGTACGGCTCGCACACCTACCAGTGGCAGAACGAGGCCGGCGAGTACTTCTGGGTGAAGTACCACTTCAAGACCGACCAGGGGATCAGGAACCTCACCCAGGACGAGGCCAACAAGCTCGCCGGCGAGGACCCGGACAGCCACCAGCGCGACCTGCGCGAGGCCATCGAGCGCGGCGAGTTCCCGAGCTGGACGGTGCAGGTCCAGATCATGCCGGCCGCGGACGCGGCGAACTACCGCTTCAACCCGTTCGACCTGACCAAGGTCTGGCCGCACGCCGACTACCCGCCGATCGAGATCGGCAAGCTGGAGCTCAACCGCAACCCCGACAACATCTTCGCCGAGGTCGAGCAGTCGATCTTCTCGCCGGCGCACTTCGTGCCGGGCATCGGCCCGTCCCCGGACAAGATGCTGCAGGGCCGTCTGTTCGCCTACGCGGACGCCCACCGCTACCGCGTCGGCATCAACGCCGACCACCTGCCGGTCAACCGCCCGCACGCCACCGAGGCGCTCAACAACCACCGGGACGGCCACCTCTACGACGGCCGGCACGGGCGCCGCAAGAACTACGAGCCGAACAGCTTCGGCGGCCCGGTGCAGACCGGCCGCCCGCTGTGGGCGTCGACCCCGGTCGACGGCGCCACCGGCAGCCACGAGGCGCCCTCGCACGCCGAGGACAACGACTTCGTGCAGGCCGGCGACCTCTACCGGCTGATGGGCGAGGACGAGCGGGAGCGCCTGATCGGCAACCTGTCCGGCTTCATCGCCAAGGTCTCGGCCGACCGCGACGACATCGTCGAGCGGGCGGTCGACAACTTCCGCAAGGCCGACGCCGACTTCGGCCGGCGCCTGGAGACGGCGGTGCGCGAGCTGCGCAAGCAGCAGTGACGCACC
The DNA here is from genome assembly GCF_040298605.1 of Kitasatospora sp. NPDC001527. NCBI lineage: Bacteria > Bacillati > Actinomycetota > Actinomycetes > Kitasatosporales > Streptomycetaceae > Kitasatospora > Kitasatospora sp. NPDC001527. The sequence goes on from NZ_JBEPAM010000063.1 coordinate 14,051, forward strand.
GCGCCCACGGGGCCCGGTGAGGGGCCCCGATGAGCAGCGGGCCCCGAGTGCCGCCGGAGAACCGGCACTCGGGGCCCGCACCACGTGAGGGGGGCTCCTGGAAGGGGCCCCGGGCGCGTCGGGGGAGGAATCAGACGCTCAGGCGGCGCAGCGCCTCGTCGTGCAGCAGGCCGTTGGAGGCGACGGCGTCGGCGCCGCCCGGGCCCGGGACGCCGTCCAGGCCGGTGAAGCGGCCGCCGGCCTCCTCGACGATGATGCAGTTCGCCGCCATGTCCCACAGCGACAGCTCCGGCTCGGCGGCGATGTCCACCGCGCCCTCGGCGACCATCATGTAGGACCAGAAGTCGCCGTAGGCGCGGGTGCGCCAGCACGCCCGGGTGAGGTCCAGGAACGGGTCGAGGCGGCCGCGCTCCTCCCAGCCGCTGAGCGAGGAGTAGGAGAAGGACGCGTCCTCGATCCGCGAGACGCCGGAGACCTGGATCCGGGACGCCTTGGCGAGGCTGCGGCCGGCGAACGCGCCGAGGTCCTTCGCGGCCCACCAGCGGCGGTTGAGCGCGGGGGCGGAGACCATGCCGACGACGGGGCGCTCGACGCCGTCCGGGCCGTCCTCCAGCAGCGCGATCAGGGTGGCCCAGACCGGGACGCCGCGGATGTAGTTCTTGGTGCCGTCGATCGGGTCGATCACCCAGCGGCGCGGCCCCGAGCCCTGCAGCCCGAACTCCTCGCCGAGCACCGCGTCGCGCGGGCGGGCCCGCTGCAGGACGCTGCGCACCAGCTCCTCGGCGGCCTTGTCGGCGTCGCTGACGGGGGTCAGGTCGGGCTTGGTCTCGACCCGCAGGTCGAGCGCCTTGAAACGCTCCAGGGTGACCGAGTCGGCCGAGTCGGCGAGGACATGGGCGAGTCGGAGGTCGTCGTGGTAATCGGCCATGGTCGAAACCCTAGCGGTCCGGTCCGCTCAGTGGGTGGATCCGCTGAGCTGGAGGCCGATGACCCCGGCGACGACCAGGGAGATCGAGACGAGCTTGAGCACCGAGGTGGACTCGTCGAGGAAGAGCATCCCGTAGATCGCGGTACCGGCGGCGCCGATGCCGGTCCACACCGCGTAGGCGGGGCCGACCGGGAGGGTCTTCAGGGAGAGGGTCAGCAGGCCGAAGCTGCCGAGGGCGAAGACGCAGAAGCTGATGGTGGGCCACAGCTTGGTGAAGCCCTCGCTGAGCTTGAGGTTGATCGCGAAGCCGGTCTCCAGCAGGCCGGCCAGGATCACCAGGGCCCATGCCATCGCGTGCTCTCCCTGTCGGTCGGCGGGATCGGTCGGCGGGCCGGGCCGTGATCCGACCCGACTTTCCTATGATCACCACGAGAGGGCACTCCGACACCTCGAATGCCCAAACCGGTCCGGCGGCGGCCGTCAGTCGCCCTCGCGGGCCTCCTTGCTGGCCAGCAGGCGGCGCAGCGAGTAGAGCCGCGCCGGGTCGGCGTGACCGTCGGCCACCCAGGCGTCCAGCGCGCAGTCCGGCTCGTCGTGGCTGCACGCGCGCGGGCAGTCCTCGGTGCCGGGCTCCAGGTCCGGGAAGGCGAGGATGACCCGGGACGGGTCGATGTGCGACAGGCCGAAGGAGCGGAAGCCGGGCGTGTCGATCACCCAGCCGGCGTTCAGCGCCTTCTTCGAGCCGGGCTTCGCGCCGGGCGGCGGCGGCAGCCGCAGCGCGAGCGCCGAGACGGTGGTGTGCCGGCCGCGGCCGGTGACGGCGTTGACGTGGCCGGTGATCCGCTGCCGCTCCGGGACGAGGGCGTTGACCAGGGTGGTCTTGCCGACGCCGGAGTGGCCGATGAACACCGTGCGCAGGCCGCGCAGGTGCTCCCGGACGGCCTCGGCGCCGGCGGTCTCCAGCTCGTCGCGGCGGGTCACGACGTACTGGATGCCGAGCGGCGCGTAGGACTCCAGCACGGGCGCGGCCGGGGCCAGGTCGGCCTTGGTGAGGACGAGCAGCGGCTCCATGCCCGCGTCGTAGGCGGCGACCAGGCAGCGGTCGATCAGCCGGGGTCGCGGCTCCGGGTCGGCCAGCGCGGTGACGATGGCGAGCTGCTCGGCGTTGGCGACCACGATCCGCTCGTAGGGGTCGTCGTCGTCCGCGGTGCGCCGCAGCACCGAGCTGCGCTCCTCGACCCGGACGATCCGGGCCAGGGTGTCGGCGTCCCCGGAGAGGTCCCCGACCAGGGAGACGGTGTCACCGACGACGACGCCCTTGCGGCCCAGCTCGCGGGCCTTCATGGCGACGACCTCGTGCTCCTGCTTGGTGCCCGGGTCGACCAGGCAGGTCAGCCGGCCGCGGTCGACGGTGAGCACCATCGCCTCGGCGGCGTCCTCGTGCTTGGGCCGGATCCGGGTCCGCGGCCGGGAGCCCCGGCGGGCGGGGCGGTTGCGGATGTCGTCCTCGTCGGCGTCCTTGCCGTAGCGGCGCATGTGCCCAGTCTCCCGCTCAGCCGCCCGCCACCGGTCCGGCGAGCAGCTCGTCCCACATGGCGGGGAAGTCCGGCAGGGTCTTGGCGGTGGTGGCCACGTTCTCCACCTGGACGCCGGGCACGGCGAGGCCGATCACCGCGGCGGCGGTGGCCAGGCGGTGGTCCTCGTAGGTGTGGAAGACGCCGCCGGTCAGCTTGCGCGGGCGGATCCGCAGGCCGTCCTCGGTCTCGCTGACGTCGCCGCCGAGGCCGTTGATCTCCTTGGCGAGGGCGGCCAGCCGGTCGGTCTCGTGCAGCCGCAGGTGGGCGATGCCGTAGAGGTGCGACTCGGAGTCGGCGAGGGCGGCGACCGCGGCGATCACCGGGGTGAGCTCGCCGACGTCGTGCAGGTCGGCCTCGATGCCGTGGATCCGGCCGGTGCCGGTGAAGCGCAGGCCCTCCTCGGTGAACTCGCAGCTGCCGCCCATCCGGGTGTAGAGGTCGCGCAGCTGGTCGCCGGGCTGGGTGGTGTGCTTCGGCCAGTCGCGGACGGTGACCCGGCCGCCGGTGACCAGGGCGGCGGCGAAGAACGGCGCGGCGTTGGAGAGGTCGGGCTCGACCACCAGGTCGCGGCCGAGCAGGGCGCCCGGGGTGACCCGCCAGACGTCCTTCTCGCCGCCGTCCTCGGGGGCGTCGACCTGGACGCCGGCCAGCCGCAGCATGTCGACGGTCATCCGGATGTGCGGCAGCGAGGGAACGGGGCCGCCGACGTGCCGGACCTCGACGCCGTTGTTGTAGCGGGCGCCGGAGAGCAGCAGCGCGGAGACGAACTGGGAGGAGGCGGAGGCGTCCAGCTCGACGGCGCCGCCGTCGAGGGCACCGCTGCCGTGCACGGTGAGCGGGAAGGCGCCGCGTCCGCCGTCGTCGATCCGGGCGCCGAGCGCGCGCAGGGCGTCGATGACGCCGTGCTGGGGGCGCTCGTGGCTGCGCGGGTCGCCGTCGAAGTGGACCGGGCCGTCGGCGAGGACGGCCAGCGGGGGCAGGAAGCGCATGACGGTGCCGGCGTTGCCGACGTCGACCGAGGCGGGGCCGCGCAGCACGGGGGCGGGGATGACCCGCCAGGCCTCGCCGCCGCCGGTGCCGCCGGTGTCGTTGTTGACCTGCTCCTCGATGGTGACGCCGAGGGCGCGCAGGCCGTCGGCCATCAGCTGGGAGTCGCGGCTGCGCAGCGGGCGGCGCACCCAGCCGGGGCCGTCGGCGAGTGCCGCCAGGAGCAGGGCACGGTTGGTGACCGACTTGGAGCCGGGGATGGTGACGGTGGCGTCCACGGGGGTGGTCGCGACGGGGGCGGGCCACAGGGTCTCGGTCATGGGCCCAAGTCTAGGGGCCGTGTGAGAACCGTCCTGCTACGCGCAGCCCGTCCCGGTGCCGGGGGCATCAGAGCGGGCGCAGCAGCCAGCTCGTGCCGAGGGCGAGGGCGGCGAGGGCGGTGATCAGGAAGAGCGCGGTCCAGGCGAGGCCGGGGACGCCGGTGAGGCGGGCGAGCTGGTCGGCGTCGGAGTCGTGGCCCTGGCCGTGCCGGCGCTGCCGCTGGAGTTCGAGGACCGGGCGGACGGCGCCGAGGAGCAGGAACCAGGTGCCGAGGTAGGCGAAGCCGGCCTGGACCTCGGGGGAGCCGAACCAGGAGACGAGGAAGAAGGCGCCGCCGGCGAGCAGCACGGTGAGGAAGCCGAAGGCGTTGCGCACGCGCACGAGCAGGGCGAGCAGCAGGGCGATGGCGAGCCACAGCAGCAGGGTGACGCGGTCGGCGGCGAGCAGGGCGGCGCAGCCGAGGCCGAGCAGGGCGGGGGTGGTGTAGCCGGCGGCGAGGGTGAGGAGCCAGCCGGGGCCGGTGGCGCGGCCGTAGGAGACGGTGAGGCCGGAGGTGTCGGAGTGCAGCCGGATGCCGGCGAGCCTGCGGCGGGTGGCGAGGGCGGCGAGGCCGTGGCCGCCCTCGTGGGCGATGGTGATGGCGCCCCGGGCGATCCGCCACAGCGGATGGGCGAGGACGGTGAGCAGGGCGGCGGCGCCGGTGGCGAGCACGAGCCAGCCGGGCGGTGCGGGCTGGGTGCCGGTGACGGCGGTCCACAGCTCGTCGAGGGTCCTGGCGTCCATGGTTCTCCTCCGCCTCGGTTCGGTCGGCCGTCTCTCCCGGGGTGGCAGCCTGCCACGGGAAGGACGGCGGGCCGGGGGCGGGTGGTTCTGGCGGACGGCGCCACGGGGGCGGGCGGGGTCGTGGCAAGCTGACCGCATGTGTGGTCGCTTCGCCGCGAGTAGCAGGCCCGAGGACATCGTCGAGCTGTTCGGCGTCGAGCAGTGGGATCCGGCCGAGACGCTGGACCCGAGCTGGAACGTCGCGCCGACGCAGAGCGCCTTCGTGGTGCTGGAGCGGCTGGCGAAGGGCGCGGTGGAGCCGGTGCGCCAGCTGCGGGTGCTGCGCTGGGGACTGGTGCCGCAGTGGGCGAAGTCGCCGGAGACGGCGGTGAAGATGATCAACGCCCGGTCGGACACGGTGCACGAGAAGCCGGCCTACCGGCAGGCCTTCGCCTCGCGCCGGTGCGTGCTGCCGGTGGACGGTTATTACGAGTGGCAGACGGTGCCGGGGGAGCGCGGGAAGGCGCGGAAGAAGCCGTTCTTCGTGTCCGGGCGGACGGCAGCCCGCTGGCGCTGGCGGGGCTGTACGAGTTCTGGCGCAACCGGGCGGTGCCGCCGGACCACCCGGAGGCCTGGCTGGTGACGTTCACGGTCGTGACGACGGAGGCGGAGGAGCTGCTGGCGCCGATCCACGAGCGGATGCCGCTGTTCCTGGACCCGGGGTCGTTCGACGCCTGGCTGGACCCGGGGCTGGACGACAGCGGGTCCGAGGAGCTGCGGCGGCTGCTGATACCGCCGCCGCCGGGGGCGCTGCGGGTGACGCCGGTGTCGCCGGACGTCGGCAGCATCCGCAACAACCACGCCGGGCTGACCGAGCCGTACACCGAGGTGGAGTACGAGACCACGCTGTTCTGACCCGCGTCGGGCACCATCGGGTACCGCCGGGCACGACAGAGCACCGCCGGGCACGACCGAGCACGACCGAGCACGACCGAGAGGACCGCAGCCGTGACCGCCGCGAAACCCGCCCCCGTCACCACGGAGCCGGTGCCCACGCCCGCCGGGGACGCCCGGATCACCCTGCACCCGGCCCCCGCCCCGAAGGCGGTGCTGGCGCTGGGGCACGGCGCCGGCGGCGGCATCGAGGCCCGGGACCTGGCGGCGCTGGCCGCCGCCCTGCCGGCCCGGGGCGTGTCGGTCGCACTGGTGGAACAGCCCTGGCGGGTGGCGGGGAAGAAGGTGGCGCCCGCGCCGCGGACGCTGGACGCCGGCTGGCTGCCGGTGGCCGAGCGGCTGACCGGGGCGGGTCTGCCGCTGGTGGTGGGCGGGCGCAGCGCCGGGGCGCGGGTGGCCTGCCGGACCGGGGCGGCGAGCGGGGCGGTGGGGGTGCTGGCGCTGGCGTTCCCGCTGCACCCGCCGGGCAGGCCGGAGAAGAGCCGGGCCGACGAACTGCTCGGCTCGGGGCTGCCGACGCTGGTGGTGCAGGGGCCGGCCGATCCGTTCGGCGGGCCGGCGGAGTTCCCGGAGCTGCCGGCCTCGCACGAACTGCTGGCGCTGCCGGCCGGCAACCACGGGTTCGAGGTGCCGAAGCGGGCCGGGCTGGGGCAGCAGGAGCTGCTGGACCTGGTGGTCTCGGCGGTCGGGGACTGGGTGCTGCGGCTGGTGTGAGCCGGGCCACCGGGGACCGGGAATGCGGAGGGGACCCTCGTGGTTGAAGCGGTCGTCAGCTGAAGTCCCGGTGGAAGGCAGGGCAGATGGGTTCGATCGCGTGCCCCGAGCGGCCGGAGGAGCGCGAGGCCGCGTCGGCGTTCGCTCCCTCCTGGTCGGACTGGCTTGTCGCGGGCGAGAAGCCCGTCAGCCCTATATCCTCCCTTTCGGGGCGGCCCGCGGTGGGCCGTGTCCGTCATGCCGAGGAGGTGGGTCCGGTCGTCGGGACCGAGCACGAGGCCGAGCCGGGCCGGGGCCCGGAGGAGGGCCTGCCCGCGGGCGAGGCGCTCACCGGTGAGGAGCTGGCCGAGGCGATCGGTGAGGACACCTTCCGGGTGTCGGCGGAGGAGACCGAGGAGGCCCGGCGGGAGCGCTTCGAGCGCGACGCCCTGGGCTACCTGGATCCGATGTACTCGGCCGCGCTGCGGATGACCCGCAACCCGGCCGACGCGGAGGACCTGCTGCAGGAGGCGTTCGCCAAGGCGTACGCGTCGTTCCACCAGTTCCGCGAGGGCACCAACCTCAAGGCGTGGCTGTACCGCATCCTCACCAACACCTTCATCAACTCGTACCGCAAGAAGCAGCGGGAGCCGCAGCGCACCGCCGCCGAGGAGATCGAGGACTGGCAGCTGGCCAGGGCCGAGTCGCACATGTCGACCGGTCTGCGCTCGGCGGAGACCCAGGCCCTGGACCACCTCCCGGACAGCGATGTGAAGGACGCCCTCCAGGCCATCCCGGAGGAGTTCCGCATCGCCGTCTACCTCGCGGACGTAGAGGGCTTTGCGTACAAGGAGATCGCGGACATCATGGGTACTCCCATCGGTACGGTGATGTCCCGGCTGCACCGCGGCCGTCGTCAGTTGCGCGGCATGCTGGAGGATTACGCCCGTGAGCGCGGGCTGGTCCCGGCCGGCAGCGGGGCAGGGCAGGAAGCGAAGGGCTCGGGCTCATGAGCTGCGGCGATCCGCACGACACCGAGTGTGGCGAGGTCCTCGACCACCTCTACGAATTCCTCGACAACGAGATGGCCGAGGGCGACTGCGCCAAGCTGCGCGTGCACTTCGAGGAGTGCTCGCCGTGCCTGAAGCAGTACGGACTGGAGCAGGCGATCAAGGCGCTGATCAAGCGTTCCTGCGGCTGCGACGACACCCCGGCGGACCTGCGCGGCAAGGTGCTGGCCAGGATCGACTCGATCCGGGCCGGGCAGCGGTCGGGCGAGGCGGTGGTGATCGCGGTCGAGACGACGGTCGAGGTGCACGCCGAGGCGGCCGGTGAGCCGGCCGGACCGGGCCGTGCCGCGGAGGCGGCGGCCGGGACGTAGCGCGCGGGTGCGCCGGACGGCGCACACCGGACGACGGACCCGGAAGGCCCCGGGAGCGGATGCTCCCGGGGCCTTCGTATGCCCGCATCCGTCCCGTCCGTGGCATACCGTCACTCGTTCGAGTGAGATGGCGGTGTGCCAGCAGCGGCATTGCGCGATCACGCGTCCCCGTACGGGAGAGGCGTCCTATCCTCCTGACGGACGCTCACCACCGCCCGTCCGCCGCCGATCGGGCGCGCCCGGGCGGCCGGCGGGCCCGGACGACGGGCCAGGGCGGAGCGGGCCAGCACGCGGGGAGGTCGACATCGCTATCGACAGTGGAGACACGGACCTGCCGCCGGCCGCCGCGCGCTACCTCGTGGCCGTGCCGGTGGCGGCGGTCTGCTGCCTGCTGCCGCTGCTGCCGTTACCCGCCCCGGCGGCCGCGGCGCACTGGCTGGGCGCCCCGGTGGACTGGCCGAAGGTCGGGCTGCTGGCCTTCCTGCACGCCTGCTGGGAGTCGCTCGCCCAGGGCCTGTCGACGCCCTGCCTGCGGGTGGCGCGGCTGCTGCTGCGCCGCCCGCCGCTGCGCGCCCGCCGGCCGGTGCGGCCCGGCGTCAACGCGTTCTTCCCGGTGCTGTTCGCCGGGGTGCTGATGCTGCCGCCGGCCGCCGCCGGGCTGGTCGCCGTCCCGGCGGCGCTGCTCGGGGTCGCGGGCGCGGACGGCCGGCGGCGCCAGGTGTGGAACGGCGCGCAGCTCGCGCTGTCCGCCTTCGCCGCCTCCGCGGTGTTCCACCTGCTGGCCGGGCCGCAGCTGCTGCTCGGCTCGCGGTTCCCCGCCGCGCTGCTGCCCGCGTTCGCCGCGCTCGGCGCGTTCTGCCTGGTCAACGGCGCCCTGGTGGGCGGTATGCGGGCGCTGGCGGAGGGCCGGCGCGGTGCCTGCGCCGCGCCGGGCCTGCCGGTGCTGGTGCACGCGGCGGGCGGGCTGATGCTCGCCGTGCTGTGGCAGGGGCCGTACGGCGCGTTCGCGGCCCTGCTGGCCCTGCTGCCGCTGACCATCTCGGCGTGGGTGTTCGCCCAGGGCCACCGGGAGCGCGACGCCCACCGGGCGACCGTCCAGGCGCTGGTCCAGGCGGTGGAGATCAAGGACGCCTACACCCGCGGTCACAGCGAACGGGTCGGCCGGGCGGCGGTGCTGATCGCCGATCAGCTGGGCATGGAGGCCGAGCGGCTGCGCACCCTGCGGTACGCGGGGATCCTGCACGACGTCGGCAAACTCGGCGTCGCCACCGAACTGTTGCGCAGAAACGGTCCCCTCACCGAGGCGGAGCGCCGGGCCGTCGAGGTGCACCCGGTGCACGGGTACGAGCTGGTGCGCGGGATCGCCTTCCTCGGCGAGGCGCACGCCGGGATCCTGCACCACCACGAGCGGATGGACGGCCGCGGCTACCCGGCCGGGCTGGCCGGTGAGCAGATCCCCGAGTTCGCCCGGATCATCTCGGTCGCCGACGCCTTCGACTCGATGACCTCCACCCGCTCCTACCGGCGCGGCCGGCCGGTCACCGAGGCGGTCGCCGAACTGCAGCGCTGCTCGGGCAGCCAGTTCGACCCGGTGATGGTGCGGGCGCTGGTGGACGCGCTGGCGGTGCACGACTGGCAGCCGGTGCTGCCGTCGTCCCCGGACTGCGTCAAGGGGGTGCCGGACATCCCGCTCGGCGTCCCCGAACCGGCCCGGGCGGCGCCGCGCGGGGTACCCGCCCAGGGCGGCGGCGGCGTACCGACGGCAGGGTCGTCGTGAGCGCGCGGCGGGGTGCGCGCCCGGGGGCGCGGGCCGGAGGCGGCGGCGCGCGGCGGCCGTCGGGCGCCGGGCGCGCTGATGCGCCGCAGGGGTGCGTCGGTGCGGTGTGCGCCGTGCACGGGGCGGCGCTGGCGCTGCTGGCGGCGTCCTTCGGGGCGGTGGCGGTGCGCGGTGCGGCCCAGCCGGCCGTGGCGCTGGCCTTCACCGCGCTGATCGCGCTCGGCGAGTGCGTGCGGATCACTCTTCCGGGCGACCGCGAGCAGGCGCCGATCGGGGCGGCGGGGGCGCTGGCGTACGCGCTGCTCGGTCCGCTGCGCGGGCTGCCGGCCGGGCCGGGGGTGCTCCAGGTGGTGGCGGTGACCGGGGCCGGCCTGCTGCTGGCGCAGCTGCCCGCGGTGGTGCGGGCGGTGGCGGGGCGCCTGCGCGGGGCCGGTCCGCCCGGACCGGCGCCCTGGCGCGAGCGGGCCCGGCGGGACGGCGCGGCCCGGCGGCTGCTCGGCGCCGCCTTCGCGGCCGCCGTGTTCCAGCCGCTCTACAACAGCGGCGTGGTCGACCGGTTCTCCGCCGACGGCCCGGCGTACGGCGCGTTCCTGACGGCGGTGGCCGCGCTGGCCGCGCTCTGCGACGCGGTGCTGGCGGCGCTGCTGCGGCGGGCCCGCAGCGGGCTGCGCTTCCCGGCGGCGCTGGAGGACGAGCTGCGCTCGCTGTTCGGGATCGGCTCGGCGATCGCCGCCACCGGCATGCTGGTCAGCCTGGCCGCCGGGGAGGTCGGGCTGTGGGCGCTGCCGCTGTTCTGCACGCCGCTGCTGCCGGCGCAGGTGTCGTTCCGGCGGGCGGCGGCGGTGCGGGCCACCACCGGGCAGACCATCGCCAGCCTGGCCAAGGCCACCGAGGTGGCCGGGTACACGCCGCCGGGGCACGCCCGCCGGGTCGCCGACACGGCCTGTGCGGTCGGCCGCGAGCTGGGGCTCGGCACCCGGGAGCTGGCGCTGCTGGAGTACGCGGCGCTGATGCACGACGTCGGGCAGCTGTCGCTGGTGGAGCCGGTGGCGGGCGGGGCGACGGCGCTGCTGCCGGACGAGGAGCAGCAGCGGATCGCCCGGCTGGGCAGCGAGGTGATCCGGCGCACCGGGGTGCCGCGCCGGGTCGCCGAGCAGGTCGCCCGGCTGGCCGACCCGTTCCCCGGGCCGGACGGCGGCGGGCGGGCGGTGCCGCTGGCGGCGCGGATCATCCGAGTGGCGAACGCGCACGACGACCTGTTGACGGCGGCCCGCGGGCGCGGGGTGGGGGAGGCGGTGGGCCGGCTGGAGGTGCTGGAGGCGCTGCGGCTGGGACGCGGGCGGGTGTACGACGCCCGGGTGGTGGACGCGCTGGTGCGGGTGCGCGGCTGACCGGGTCCGGGCGGCCGGGAACGGGGGGCGGCGGGGGCGTCCGGGGTTGAGGGGCCGGGGCGGGGCGGGCAGGCTGGGGGAGGGGCCGGGATGCGGCCGGTACGGAACCGGGCAACTCGGCGGTGGGGAGCGCGGGCGGCGGCCGTCGTGGTTGGATGCGGTCGTAGCGTGGAAAACCGACCCGGGACACCGGGCCCGTGACGCGGGAGCGCTTGCGGGACAACTTGAGCGGACGACGACGGCAGGGACGAACGTGAGGATTTTCCACCGGGCACGGCACCGGCCGTCCGCCACCTGGCGGCAGACGACCGACCGGGCTTTCACGTTGATCGGCGACGGCCGGTACGAGGACGCCGGCGCCCTGCTGGTGATGGCCGCCGACCTGGAGCCGTGGCTGTCGGACTCGTGGTTCAACCTGGCGCTGCTGCACAAGTTCCGCCGCGACTGGGAGCAGGCCCGGGCCGCCGGGCTGCGGGCGGTGGCGCTGCTGGACCGCGAGCAGGGCGCCCCGGACTGGTGGAACCTCGGCATCACCGCGACCGCGCTGCAGGACTGGCCGCTGGCCCGCCGGGCCTGGCAGGCGTACGGGCTGAAGCTGCCCGGCGGCCCGGGCGCGCGCGAGGAGGGGCCGGTCAGCCTGGACCTCGGGACGACCCCGGTGCGGCTCTCCCCGGACGGCGAGTCCGAGGTGGTGTGGGGCCGCCGGCTGGACCCGGCCCGGATCGAGGTGCTGTCGATCCCGCTGCCGTCCTCCGGCAGACGCTGGGGCGAGGTGGTGCTGCACGACGGCGCCCCGCACGGCGAGCGGGTCACCGACGGGGTCGCCTACCCGGTGTTCGACGAGATCGAGCTGTGGGCGCCGTCCCCGGTGCCGACGTACGTGGTGCTGCTCCAGGCGGCGACCGAGGCGGACCGGGACGCGCTGGAGCGGCTGGTCGCGGACGCCGGCTACGCGGCGGAGGACTGGACGTCCTCGGTGCGGCTGCTGTGCCGGGCCTGCTCGGAGAGCCGGATGGCCTCGGACGACGGGCACACCGCCCACCACGACCCGCACGACGACGGGGACGCCGCGCACCCCGGCCACCTGAGCCACCTGAGCCCGGGAGCGGGCGGGATGTCCTGGCTGGCCGAGCGCGAGTGCGGGATCGCCGCCCCGGCGCACCTGGTGCGGGTGCTGCTGGACCGCTGGGCCGCGGCGTCGCCGGGAACCCGGGCGTACCGGGATCTCGAAGAGGTCTGCTGAGCGCTCTGAGTACCCTGGTGCGGTACGCGTAGGCCTATGGAAGCGGAAGACATGGCGGAGCAGGACCAGCACGAGCACGACGAGACCCCGAAGGTGGTCGGCGAGCAGCCGGACCTCTCCAAGGGCACGGCGCGCCCGATCACCGTCTACGGCAACCCCGTGCTGCACCGCGAGGTGAAGGACGTGACGGCCTTCGACGGCGAGCTGTCCGCGCTGATCGACGACATGTTCCAGTCGATGTACGCGGCGGAGGGCGTGGGCCTGGCCGCCAACCAGATCGGCGTGGACCTGAAGGTCTTCGTCTACGACTGCCCGGACGACGAGGGCGTGCGGCACATCGGCCACGTGATCAACCCGGTGCTGGAGGAGTTCCCGAAGGACCGCCAGCGGGTGCTGGACGACGGCAACGAGGGCTGCCTGTCGGTGCCGACCGCGTACGCCGAGCTGCCCCGCCCGGACTACGCCGCGGTGACCGGCCGGGACAAGGACGGCAACCCGATCCGCGTCGAGGGCACCGGCTTCTTCGCCCGCTGCCTGCAGCACGAGACCGACCACCTGTACGGCTTCCTCTACATCGACAAGCTGTCGAAGCGGGACCGCAAGGACGCCCTGCGCCAGATGGCCGAGGGCACCGCGCGCTACGCGACCGTCCCGAACGACTGACGCCGCCCGGGAGCTGACGGAGGGCCGGGGAGCAGCAGCTCCCCGGCCCTCCGGCGTGTGCGCGGCCTCAGCCGCGGGCGCGGGCGGTGGAGTCGCGGGCGACCAGGACGGGGGTGAACAGGTAGTCCCGGGCCCGGCCGCCGTGGCCCTCCAGCTGGCGCCAGAGGGCGTCGGCGACGGCGGCGCCCATCTCGTCGATCGGCTGGCGGACGGTGGTGAGCGGCGGGTTGCTGTGGGCGGCGAGGTAGCAGTCGTCGTAGCCGATCACCGAGAGGTCGCCGGGGACGCCGCGGCCGGCCTCGCGGGCGGCCTGGACCACGCCGAGGGCCATCAGGTCGCTGCCGGCGATCACGGCGGTGACGTCCGCGTCGAGCAGCTGGCGGGCGGCGGCCGCGCCGCCGGCGATCGAATAGGCGGACTCGGCGTACCAGTCCGCGGGGGGCTCCTCGCCGAGCAGCTCGCGCATCGCGCGCCGGTAGCCGTCCAGGCGGTTGAGCGAGGGGCGCAGGTAGCCCTGGCCGCCGGCCAGGCCGATCCGGCGGTGGCCGAGTTCGCGCAGGTGGGCGACGGCGATCCGGGCGCCGAGCGCCTCGTCGGTGGCGACGGTGGGGACGGCCAGGCCCTCCACCCGGCCGCTGACCAGCACCATCGGGATGCCGCGTTCGTGCAGCAGCCGGTAGAAGCCGTGGTCGGCGTTGGGGTTGGCGTGCCGGCCGGAGACCAGGACCAGGCCGGAGACGCCCTTGCGCAGCAGGACGTCGATGTAGCCGAGTTCGGCGGTGCCCTGGCGGGTGGAGGTGCCGACCACGGCGGTGAGGCCGTGTTTGGCGAGCTGCACCTCGATCGCGGAGGCGAGCAGCGGGAAGACCGGGTTGTCGAGTTCGGGGACGACGATGCCGATCAGCGCGCCCTGGTGCGGGTCGTAGCCCTGGTCGGGCTGCCAGCCGAGTTCCCGCATGGCCTCGGCGACCTTGACCTTGGTGTCGTCGGAGACGCCCGGCCGGTCGTTGATCACCCTGCTCACCGAGGCGGCGCTGACGCCCGCCCGGGCGGCGATGTCGCGCAGTGACGGGCCGCTCAATTGGTCCTCCGGTCTGGTCCGGCCTGCATCTTACAAAGCCCGGCGCGGCGGGCCGCGCATCAGGATGAAACGATCTTAGCAAGATATTGCGCAACAGTTTCATCGCCGTTACGGTTCCCTCGTCGGCCCCGGAAAGCGGAATGCCGGCATCCGTTAACCTGTCCACCCGCCCCGAGGAGCCCCATGGACACGGCCAGCAGCCACCGCCTCGCCGCCCGCCACCAGCCGCATCACGACGGGTCCGCGCGGTACGTCGGCGACCTCGCCCCGCGCCTCGGGCAGCGCGTCGACCTGCTGGTCCGGGTGCCCGCCGGGCAGGACGTCGAGCGGGTCTTCCTGCGCTCCGTCCCGGACGGCGAACCGCACTTCACGGCCGCCGTCGTCGACCGCGTCGACGGCGCCGGGACCACCTGGTGGCGGGCCGTCCTGGAGATGGTCAACCCGGAGATGAACTACCGGTTCTGGCTGCACACCCCGGACGGCGGGCGCTGGCTCACCGCCGCCGGCCTGCACGACCACGACCTGCCCGACGCCACCGACTTCCGCCTCACCACCCACCCCGCCCCGCCCGCCTGGGCCGGCGACGCGGTGGTCTACCAGATCTTCCCGGACCGCTACCACCGCTCCGGCGAGGCCCCGCTCGCCTCCTGGGCCCGCCCGGCGGACTGGGACACCCCGCTGCGCACCGGTGACGCCGAGGCCCTCCAGCAGATGTACGGCGGAGACCTCTGGGGCGTGGTGCGCAAGATCGACCACATCCAGCGGCTCGGCGCGACCGTGATCTACCTGACCCCGTTCTTCGAGGGCCGCTCCAACCACCGCTACGACGCCGTCTCCTTCGACCGGGTCGACCCGGCGCTCGGCGGCGACGAGGCGCTGATCGCGCTCACCACCGAGGCGCACCGGCGCGGCATCAAGGTGATCGGCGACATCACCCTCAACCACTCCGGCGACGGGCACGACTGGTTCCGCACCGCGCGGTCCGACCCGGCGAGCCCCGAGGCCGGCTTCTACTTCTTCGGCGACGGCGGACCGGACGACTACGCGACCTTCCTCGGCGTGCGCACCCTGCCGACCTTCGACCACCGCTCGGCCGAACTGCGCCGCCGCCTCTACGAGGGCCCCGACTCGGTGATCGCCAAGTACCTCGGCGCGCCGTTCCACCTGGACGGCTGGCGGGTCGACGTGGCGCAGATGGCCGGCCGGCGCGGCGACGTCGAACTCAACCACCTGGTCGCCACCACCACCGCGGCCACCGTCCGGGCCGCCAACCCCGACGCCGTCCTGCTCGCCGAGCACCAGCACGACGCCTCGCTCGCGCTGGCCGGCGACGGCTGGCAGGGCACCATGAGCTACGCCGGCTTCACCCGGCCGGTCTGGAGCTGGCTCGTCGAGAAGCACGACCAGAAGGACTTCTGGGCCGTCCCCGGGCCGATCCCCGACTACGACGCCGCCCGGGTGCGCGCCACCATGACGGCCTTCGGCGCCGCTCTGCCCTGGCGCAGCCGCGCCCACAACCTGACCCTGCTGGACTCGCACGACACCGCCCGGCTGCGTACCTTCGCCGGTCCGGAGCGCCAACTGCTCGGCGCGGCCCTGCTGTTCACCCTGCCCGGTATCCCCATGGTGTTCTCCGGCGACGAGGTCGGCGTGCTGGGCGAGGGCCTGGAGGAGGGGCGCAAGCCGTTCCCCTGGGACGAGTCCGCCTGGGACCAGCACACCTGGCGCACCTACCGCGACCTGGTCCGGCTGCGCCGCAGCCACAGCGCGCTGACCGGCGGCGGGCTGCGCTGGCTGGTCGCCGAGGGCGACGTCCTGCTGTTCGAGCGGGAGGACGAGCGGGAGACGATCCTGGTGCAGATCAGCCGGGCCGACCACCCGCCGGTGGCGGGGGAGTGGCACGCCACCCACCTGCTCGGCGGGCCGCAGCTGGTCCCCGGCCGCGACCTGCCCAACGAGGGCCCGGCCGTGCACGTCTGGTCGGTGGCCCGATGAGCGCCGACACGGCCTGGTCCGCCCCGCACGGCGAGGCCGCCCCGCACGGCGAGGCCGCCCCGCACGGCGAGGCCGCCGTGCGGCGGGGCCGGATCGAACGGATCCCCGGCTTCCGCTCCGACCTGCTCGGCAACGAACGGGACCTGCTGGTCCACCTGCCGCCCGGCTACGACGACCGGCCGGACGCCGACTACCCGGTGCTCTACCTGCACGACGGCCAGCAGGTCTTCGACCAGGGGCAGCAGCCCACCTGGGCGGTGGACCGGACGCTGGAGGCGCTGTACGCCGAGGGCCTGATCCCGGAGCTGATCGCGGTCGCCGTGCCCAACGCCGGCGCCGACCGCGGCGTCGAGTACTCCCACGTCGCCGAGTACTGGCGCACCCCCGGCACCCCGCTGAAGGGCCACCGTTACGAGGCCTTCCTGACCGACGAGGTCAAGCCCTTCGTCGACGCCCGCTACCGGACCAGGACCGGCCCGGAGCACACCGCGCTGATGGGCTCCTCGATGGGCGGCCTGGTCACCTACCACATCGCCTTCCGCCGCCCCGAGGTCTTCGGCCTGGCCGCCGTCCTCTCCCCGTTCCTCACCCACGTCGACCCGGAGAGCCTCGGCGAACGCGTGGTGCACGAGCGCTACCGGCGGCGCGGACCGCGGCGGATCTGGCTGGACATCGGCGGCCGGGAGGGGTTCATCATGGCCCGGCCCGCCCGCGAGCTGGCCGGCCGGCTGGTCGACGAGGCCGGCTACACCTCCGGCGCCGACCTGCTCTACTACGAGGACCCGGCCGCGCCGCACCACGAGAACGCCTGGCGCCCGCGCGCCCGGCACGCGCTGCTGCACCTGTTCGGCGCGCCCTCACCGGTGCGCTCGCTCACCGTCGAGCCGGAGATCCCGCTCGCGCCCGGCGAGACCTGGAGCGCCGTCAACCCGGTCGCGGTCCGCGCCGACGGCGTGCGCTACACCGCGCTGGAGGCCGGCTACCGGGTCGAGCACCCCGGGGTGGCGGCCGTCTCGCCGCACGGCGGGCTGCGCCCGCTGGCCGCCGGGCGGACGGCGGTCACCGTCCGGGCGCACGGGCTGGCCGCGCACACCGAGGTCGCCGTCGACCCGGAGCTGCCGGCCCACCCGGTGCTGGAGGTGACCGTGACCGTCCCGCCCGGCACCCCCGACGACGCCCCGGTGATGTTCGGCCCGCTGCCCTGCGCCCCGGCCGGACCGGGCCGGTTCCGCGGCCGGATCGCGGTGCCGCGCGGCACCGGCTTCGACGGCGGCATCTCGCGCGGCTGGGGCCTGGACGCCGTCGACGCCGACGGCCGGCGGGTGCTGCACCCGCTGCGGGTCGACCGCGACACCCGGCTCGACCTCACCGTCGAGCGCTGGCACCGGCCGGCGGACGGCATCTGACCCGCCCGCCACGACCCCCGCCCCCGCGACCCAACCCCCGCACCCCTCCCGGACGAAGGAGTCTCGGACCATGCGCCACCGGATCACCCGCCACCGCAGAACCGCCGCACTCGGCCTGCTCGCCCTGCTGGTCACGGCCTGCGGCTCCGCCACCCCCTCCGCCGGCCCCGCGCCCGCCGGCGGCACCGCCGCGGCGGACGGGCCGATGACCGCCCCGCCGATCGCCGCCGCCGAGGGCGACCTGGTGATCTGGGCCCAGACCCAGCAGGCCGCCGCCCTCCAGCCGCTCGCCGACCGCTTCGGCAAGGAGCACGGCGTCAAGGTCACCGTCGCCCCGCAGTCCGTCAACACCCAGCAGGCCTACGTCACGGCCACCAACGCGGGCAAGGGTCCCGACCTGGTGGTCGGCGCCTCCGACTGGCTCGGCAACCTCGTGCAGAACGGCACGGTCGCCCCCGTCCCGCTGACCGCGCAGCAGAAGGCGCTGTTCCAGCCCGCCGCCCTGGAGGCGGTGGCCCAGGGCGGCCAGCAGTACGGCCTGCCGTACGCGACCGAGACCCTGGTGCTGTTCCGCAACACCGAACTCGCCCCGGCCGCGCCCGCCACCTTCGAGGACCTGGCCGGCACCGCCCAGGACGCGGTCCGGGCCGGGAAGGCCGAGGTCCCGCTGGCGCTGCCGGTCGGCCAGCAGGGCAACGCCTACGCCCTGCAGCCGCTGTTCACCTCGGCCGGCGGCTACCTGTTCGGCAGCAAGCCGGACGGCGGCTGGGACACCGCGGACCTCGGGGTCGGCGGCCCGGGCTCGATCGCGGCCGGGGAACTGTTCAAGCAGTACGGGGAGAAGGGCGCCGGACTGTTCAACCGCTCGGTGGACACCAATGCCATCTCGCTGTTCACCGGCCGCAAGTCCCCCTTCCTGGTGGCCGGGCCGTGGGCGCTCGGGCAGGTCAAGCAGGCCGGTCTGCCGTACGCGATCTCCCCGGTGCCCGGCTGGGCGGGCAAGGGGCCGGCCCGCCCCTTCGTCGGCGTGCAGGCGTTCTACCTCTCCGCCAAGGCGAAGAACCAGCCGCTCGCCCAGGAGTTCCTGCTGCGCGCGATCGGCTCGGAGGAGGGCCAGCTGGCGCTCTACCAGGCCTCGCCCGAGCCGCCCGCGCTGACCTCGGCCCTCGCCACGGCCACCGCCGGTGACCCGGACATCGGTGCCTTCGCCGCGGCCGGCGCGGCCGGGCAGCCGTTGCCGACCATCCCCGCGATGAACGCGATCTGGGGCCCGCTCGGCCAGGCCGAGGCGAGCATCGTGGCCGGCGCCGACCCGGCCGAGACCATGCGCCAGGCGGGCGAGGCCATCCGCGCCGCCCTGGCCGGCGGTCACTGACACCCCCCGGCGCCCCGCGCCCCTCCCGGACGGACCAGGGACCATCCCCATGACCTCCCCCACCCTTCAGGACAGCAGGCGCCCGGCCGCCCCCGCCGCCGGGCCCCCGCGACGCCCGCCCCGCCGGGCCGGTGCCGTGACCGCGCAGCTGGTGAAGACCGCCCTGCTGTCCGGGGTCGCCGCGCTCGCCCTCTTCGCCGCGCCCAAGCTCTACCAGGCCGGCCACTGGGCCGCCCTCGGCGTCCTCGCCGCGGGGGCGGGGGCGACCTTCTGGATCTACCTCTCGCCGCGCCGGCTCGCCGCCAAGTACCTGCTGCCGGCCACCGTGCTCTTCCTGGCCTTCGTGGTCTACCCCGTGCTCCACATCGTCGCGGTCTCCTTCACCGACTACGGCGACGGGCACCTGCTCACCAAGGAGCAGGCCGTCCGCACCCTGGTCGACAACTCCGTGGAGCCCGTCCCCGACGGCGCCTCGTACACGCTCACCGTCGCCACCGAGCCGGCCGGCGGCCCGCTCGTCCTGCTGCTCACCGACCCGGCGACCGGCCGGACCGAGGCCGGCACCGCGCGCGGCCTGGCCCCCGCCCCGGCCGGCACGGTGACCGCGGCCGACGGCCGGGTGACCGCCGCACCCGGCCTGCGGATCCTCACCCTGGGCCAGGCCAACGGCCGTGCCCAGGAGCTGAAGGAGCTGCGGGTCCCGGTGGACGGCGGCTTCGTGGTCGGCCAGGGACTCTCCTCGGCCACCACCGCCCGGCCCACCCTGGTGCACGACGGCCGGGCCGACACCCTCACCGACACCCGCACCGGAACCGTCTACCGCGCCGGGGAGGGCCGGTTCACCGCCGACGACGGCTCCGGACGGACCCTGCCGACCGGCTGGCACCGCACCGTCGGCTTCGCCAACTTCACCGCCGTGCTCACCAGCCCGGCCGTCCGCGGCCCCTTCCTCGGCGTGCTCGCCTGGACGTTCGGCTTCGCGGCGCTCTCCACCGGGGCCTCCTTCGCGCTCGGCCTCGGCCTCGCCTTCACCCTGCACCACCCGCGGCTGCGCGGACAGCGGCTCTACCGCTCACTGCTCCTGCTGCCGTACGCGATGCCCGCGTTCATCGGCATCCTGATCTGGCAGAGCATGTACAACCGGGACTTCGGGCTGCTCAACCAGCTCCTGCACACCCGGATCGACTGGCTCGGCGACACCTGGAGCGCGCGCTTCGCGGTCGTCCTGACCAGCCTGTGGCTGGGCTTCCCCAACATGCTGCTGATCTGCACCGGGGTTCTGCAGTCCATGCCCGCCGAGCTGAACGAGTCGGCGCGGATCGACGGAGCCGGGCCGTGGACCGCGTTCCGGGCGGTGACCTTCCCGCTGCTGCTGGTGGCCGCCTCGCCGGTGCTGATCTCCTCCTTCGCCTTCAACTTCAACAACTTCAACGCCGTCCAGCTGCTCACCGGCGGAGGCCCGTTCGACGGCGCGGGCGGTACGGCCGGCGCCACCGACATCCTGATCAGCTACACCTACCGGGTGGCCTTCGGCGGGCAGGGCGCCCAGTACGGCTTCGCCGCCGCCCTGTCGATCTTCATCTTCCTGCTGGTCGGCCTGATCACCCTGGTCGGCTACCGCCGCACCCGGGCCCTCGAGGAGCTCAACGCATGACCGCCACCGTCCGATGGCTGCGCCGCTTCGGCTGGCGGCACCTGGTCGCCGTCCTCGCCGTCTGCTTCGCGCTCCTGCCGCTGCTGTTCGTGTTCTCCGCCGCGCTCAACCCGCTGGGCAGCCTGCAGTCCTCCACGCTGCTGCCCGAGCACGCCTCGTTCGCCAACTTCACCGCGCTGTTCACCGACGAGCAGTACCCGTTCGGGCGGTGGCTGGCCAACACGGCGCTGATCTGCGGCAGCTTCGCCGTGCTCAACGTGCTGCTCGGGGTCTGCTCGGCGTACGCGTTCTCCCGGTTCCGCTTCCGGGGTCGGCGGGTGGGGCTGCTCACCGTCCTGCTGGCGCAGATGTTCCCGCAGTTCCTCGCGGTCGTCTCGCTCTACCTGCTGTTCGCCGAGGTCGGCGACGTGCTGCCGGCGATCGGCCTGGACACGCCCTGGGGGCTGCTCCTGGTCTACCTCGGCGGGGCGATGGGAGTGAACACCTGGCTGATGAAGGGGTACCTGGACACCATCCCGAAGGAGATCGACGAGGCCGCCAAGGTGGACGGCGCCGGGCACGCGCAGATCTTCTTCCGGATCATCCTGCCGCTGGCCGCGCCGATGCTGGTGGTGGTCGGGATCCTCTCGCTGACCACCGCGCTGAACGACGTCATCCTGGCCGGCATCTTCCTGACCTCCAACGAGTCCAAGACGGTGGCGGTCGGCCTCTACGGGATCATCTCCGGCCAGCAGGACCAGAACTACGGCCTCTTCGCGGCCGGCGCCCTGGTCACCTCGCTGCCGGTGATCGTGGTCTACCAGTTCCTCCAGCGCTACCTCGCCCAGGGGCTCACCGCCGGCTCCGTCAAGGGCTGAGCCGGCGGCGGGCCGGGGGCGTCAGGCGACGAACAGCCACTCCGGGCCGTAGGTGAAGTGGGGGTTGGCGGGGAGCTTGATCGGGTTGATCTTCTGGGCGGTGCGGCGCAGGTCGCCCATCAGGCCGATGGCCGGGAAGATGTCTTCCTGACCGGGGCCCCACGCGGCCTCCAGGGCGCGCAGCATGTCGCTGTACTGCTGGTTGAAGGTGTGCAGGTGCTCGGCGGTGGCCGCGTCGGGCTCGTTGCCGGGGGAGTTGGCCCAGCCGCCCTGGGGGACGCGGCCGACCGGGAAGGTGTCCGGCAGCGGCACGTCGGCGCCGTTGAAGTCGAACTGCCCCGTCTGCGGGTCGCGGACGAGCTTCTTGCCGACGGCGATCTCCTTGAACGCGTAGTAGTGGGCCAGCTCGCCCGGGGCGCCGGGGAAGGGGTTCTCCGGGGAGGCGGTGGTGCCCTCGCCCTGGGCCTGGATGACGTGGATGGCGGCCAGGACGTCACCGAGGGCGTTCATCGGGACGATGTCATTGCCGACCCCGTGGCCCGACCCGAGCGGGAAGCTCACCTGCTGCCGACCGGTGAGCAGGTGCGCGAACTTGGGGAAGACGTCGGCGATCCGCTGGTAGAAGGCGCCGATGGTGTTGCCGTCCGCGGCGAAGGCGAGCGGGTGCTCGGGCTTCTCGATGTCGGCGAACAGCGCGGCGGAGTCACGGCTCAGCCCGCTGAGGAACACCTCAAGCCCGGGATTGACGCCACCGGGCAGCTCCCCGGGGTACTTCGGCACGGTGAGCGGGTCCGTGAGGACGACGGTGCCGCCGATGCTGGTGAGCATGTTGGCGACCAGCCCGAAGTGCGACATCTCGTCGAAGACGATCTCGCGGATGGTGCGCCGTACCGGCTTGCTGTTGTCCTGGTCGGTGATCGACCACAGCGCGGTGGCGTACGGCGGGATGGTGGACAGCTCCAGCATGATCGCCCGCTGCAGCGCGTCCTTGAGCTCCTGCTCGGTCCAGTCCTCCTCCGCGATGCTCATCAGCCGGACGATGTCGGCACTCTCGTAGTCCAGAACCCCGGTGGTCATGATGCGTCTCCTCTCGATCGCTCGTGGCCGGACCGTAGTCGCGAACCGATCGCACCCGGACACATCCTCCCGGTGCGCCCCCCGAGTTCATCCGGACAGCCCCGCCCGGCCTGAACGCCGGGCGGGGCGCGAGAGTTCACGGCCCCGGGTGGCCTTGCCACCCGGGGCCGTCCTTCGTTCATCTGCCTCTTGGGTTGATGCCTGAGACGTGCGCGCGACCGCTTCCGCTCGCACACGCTGTGCATGCCTCGCACGCTCCTTGCGTCCGTGCCGGGTTCGTCTGTTCCCGCAGTGCGGCGGTCTCTAGCGTCGTTCCTGTGGCCGGCGGGTCCGGACCCCTGGCGCCCCGTCCCCGGCCACTGCTGAATCCCCGTCCGCCATGCGGACGGGTGGCGTTCGGACCACTCGGCACCATCGAGAGGAGCACCACATGACCGTCATGTCCACCGAGCCGGCGCAGCGGAGCGGCGGCGGCCGACTGCGGGACCCCAGGGACTTCGTGAAGTCCGAGGTGTGGGACCGCGAGATCGCGCTGCTGATGCGCGACCACCCCTTCGACGAGGTGATGGCGACCCGCCTGTTCGGAGCGGCCGTCTCCTACCTGATCACGGCCATGGAGACGTGGGGCCGGCAGCTGGAACTGTGCTGCGGCCGGATCGTCGACATCGCCGTCCACGTCTTCATCCTCGACACGAAGAACTACCGGGAGTTCTGCGCCGAGCACTTCGGCGGCGGCTTCCTCGAACACATCCCGGCGATCGACTTCAAGTTCGACGGGTCGGTGGAGCGCACCGCACAGGTCATCGCGGACAACGGCTTCGAGGTGGACTGGAAGCTCTGGGCGGCGGACTTCGCCAAGTGCGGGCCGTGCCGCCCCGGGGCCAACTGCCATTGACTCCCTGAGCGCGGTGGGGCCCGGCGACTTCGCCGGGCCCCACCCGTTCGGTCGAAACTTCTCCATCCACCCCGCGCCGGAAGGGCCCGGCGGTAGGTTGTCGCCCACGTCGATACGGTCACAACCCGCCACCCCCGAAGGGCCTCTCATGCCCGGCGCCTCCCCGCCCATGTCCGCTCCCGAGTACTGGGACAAGTACCGACCGCACCGGGGAGGGGCGCGGCAGGCACGCCCGGCCGCCGACCGCTTCGACTGGACCGGTATCCCTGGCAACGGTCCAGGAGCGGAGGTCCTGGGGGAGCCGAGGACGGCACTCGACCTCGGCCCGGCCGAAGGCGAGAACGCCGCGTTCCTCGCCCGCGCGGGGGTGGAGGTGGTCGCGGTCGACTTCTCCCCGGTCCAGGTCGACCGGGCCCGCGTCTTCTGGAGCGACCTGCCGAACCTGGAGTTCGTGGGCGCGGAGGCCGGTGCGTTCCTCGATCGGGAGTCGAGGGAGTTCGACGCCGTCTACTCCACCTGGGGCGCTGTCTGGTTCACGGATCCGGAGGAGTTGCTCCCCCGCGTCCGGCGGCGCCTCGCCCCGGGCGGTGTCTTCGCCTTCTCCCACCGCGCGCCGGCCGTCGGTGCGTACGGGGCACAGCGGATGGGTGGGCGGTGGCTGGAGGGCCGCGCGACGGAGCTCACCGTCCTGCGGTGGCAGCACACGGCGGAGCAGTGGGCCGATCTCCTCAAGCGCCACGGCTTCGGCGGGATCGACGCCCGGGTGCTGCCCAACCCGGTGGCAGGTGAGCTCGGTACCCTGCTTGTCCGCGCCCGGGGCTGACCCCTCGGGGCGCGACGGACTCAGGAGCGGGCGCAGCCAGCGTTGCGCGCCCTGTTGCACGCCCCCTACGCACCGCTACCGTGATGGCTCCGCCTGGCTCGGGGAGGAGTCGTGTCGCGGACCACGGAGATCGACGTCCCTGCGGTGCTGCGCGCCGCCCGAGCGGTGAAACAGGCGACGTTGGCCGAGGTGGGTGCCCACGCCGGGTACTCCTCGTCCGCGATGTCTCGCATCCTCAACGGCCGCATGGCGGTCGGCGATGTCGCTCTGCGCCGCATCGCGGACTTCCTGGAGATCCCTCCGCAGCGTCTAGGCCTCGCCCCCGACCCCGTCCGACATGCCTCAACTTCCGGGCTGAGGTCATCGGTTGCCACTAGGGTGACGGCAGGTCGAGAGTCGGAGGGCGAAGTGCGACGCAGAAGGTTCTTCGCGCTGGGAGCCGCCGGTGCCGGTGCGGCCGTCGTCGGCGCAGGTCCGGCCGGCGCCGAGCCCGTAGACGTGCCGCCAGGCACCGACCTGCTGGAACAAGCGCTCTTCGAACCGGTAGCCCCGGTTCTCCTACCTGACCTTCCTGCCTCCCTGACACGGGCCCGGGCGGACTTCCGAGCCGCCCGCTACGACCGACTGCGGGCCACCCTGCCCGCCATCATCTCCGGTGCGCAGGCGGAGCGGGACGCGGTGAGCGGGCTGCGCCGTGAGCGGGCGAACGCCGCCTTGGCCCGCGCTCACGTCCTCGCCACCGAGTTGGCGGTGAAGGGCAGCGCGGACTACGCCTGGGTCACCGCAGACCGGGCACTTTCCGCCGCCCGCGCCTGCGGTTCCCCCGTGGTGATCGGGGAAGCGGCACGGGTCCTGGCCATCACCATGCGCCGCTCCGGCCGGATCGCCTCCGCCGTCCAACTGCTCACCACAACCGCCACGGGCCTCGACGGCGAAGACTCCGCAGACTCCCTGGCCGTCCGTACGTCCCTGCTCTTGACCGCCGCCTACTCCGCCGCCACCGGCGGAAACGGGAGTACCGCGTATGACCTGGCGGAGGAGGCGGAGCGGACTGCGGGGCGTGTTCCGCCCGGGCTGGTCGGAGAGCTGTTCACAGTGGAGGCGACGGCGGAGCAGTGCGCGCTGTACCGCATCGGCCTCGCCACCGTCCTCGGCGATCCCGACGCTGGTGTTCAGCACGCTCTCGACCTCGACCCGACGCGACTGCCGACGAAGGAGCGGCGGGCGCGGTACTTCACCGATACCGCCCGCATGTGGGATGCCCTGGACGAGGACCGGCGGACGTACGAGGCGTTGCTCGCGATGGAGCGGGTGGCGCCCGAGGAGGTGCGCAGGCCTTCCGTCCGGGCGGTGACCGCCCGCCTCGTCCACTCCCCGGCCCGACTGCCCGGCCTGCGCCCCTTCGCCGCCCGAACCGGCGCCCTCGGGGCCTGAGGCTCGGTCGGCTCGACGCTCCCGCCCCGCCCGGCGTGAACACCGGGCGGGGCGGGGAGAACATGGCTGGCGGAACCCGGGCAAGGGGCGGTGGATCGTGACCGGACAAGTCGATCGGCGCAAGAGCACCTACAGCGCACAGGCCAACGAGTGTGTGAAGACCAGGCGGCCGGTGCTGGGCGGAATGGCAGTCCGTGACTCGAAGGACCCGGGTGGGCCGGCGTTGCTGTTCGCGGCTGAGGCTTGGGCTTCGTTCCTGGCCGGGGTCAAGGGTGGGGAGTTTCCGGGCAGCTGAAACGACGGAGGTGCCCCGCGCGGCTGTGGCCGCGCGGGGCACCCCGTGGTTGGGGGAGGGGCTGGGGGGTGGGGGGGGTTGGGGTTAGGGTGGGGGGTGCCGCTGGGGGGTTTGCCGGCGGG
>NZ_JBEPAM010000064.1:0-39164 GCF_040298605.1 Kitasatospora sp. NPDC001527
GGCTCCCAGTAGACGACTGGGTTGATAGGCCGGATATGGAAGCCCTGTGAGGGGTGGAGTTGACCGGTACTAATAGGCCGAGGGCTTGTCCTCAGACGCTCGCGTTCACTGTGTGGTTCCCGGGTAGCGAACAGCTATCGCCGGCGAACAAAGAAACACTTATCAACTGAAGAGTGTGTTTCGCTGAATACCCGATAGGGTTTCGGTGGTCATAGCGTGAGGGAAACGCCCGGTTACATTCCGAACCCGGAAGCTAAGCCTCACAGCGCCGATGGTACTGCAGGGGGGACCCTGTGGGAGAGTAGGACGCCGCCGAACAATTATTCAAAGCCGCGGCCCCCAGCGATTCGCTGGGGGCCGCGGCTTTTTTGCGTATGTGCGCAGGTGTGCACGACAGGTAGAACGGGACTTCCGCCCGGACGCGGAGCGTCCCCGGATGCCGGACAATGGAGATGGTGCACGGCCAGAAGGTCGGCACCGAACCGCGTGAGGGCAGTGGTGCTGCCCGGGCCGCGGTGGAGATGAAGCAGCAGAAGGAGTCACCACGATGGCGAACCAGCCTCAGGACCGTCCCGAGCGTCGATCGGACGACGGCCGCGGCTACGAGCCCCGGTCTCGCGGGGGCTGGTCGAACGACCGTGGTCCGCGCCGCGACGACCGCCGCGACGACCGTGGCGGCCCCCGCCGCGACGACCGTCCGTCCGGCGGGTACGGCCGGGACCGCGATGACCGTGGTGGCGACCGCGGCGGCTTCCGTCGCGACGACCGCCCCGCCGGTGGCGACCGCGGCGGCTTCCGTCGCGACGACCGCCCCGCCGGTGGCGACCGTGGCGGTTTCCGCCGTGACGACCGCCCCGCCGGCGGTGGCTTCCGTCGCGATGACCGTCCGTCGGGTGGCTACGACCGTGGCGGCCGTGACGACCGTGGCGGCTTCCGCCGTGACGACCGTCCGTCGGGCGGTTACGACCGTGGCGGCCGTGACGAGCGCGGTGGCGACCGTGGCGGTTTCCGCCGTGACGACCGTCCGTCCGGCGGGTACGGCCGGGACCGCGATGACCGTGGTGGCGACCGTGGCGGGTTCCGTCGCGACGACCGCCCGGCCGGCGGCGGGTTCCGCCGTGACGACCGCCCGGGTGGGTTCCGTCGTGACGACCGTGACGACCGTCCGCGTCGTGAGGACCGTCCCTTCCGCGACCGCGATGACCGTGGTGGCGACCGTGGTGGTTTCCGTCGCGACGACCGCCCCGCCGGCGGTGGCTTCCGCCGTGACGACCGCCCGTCGGGCGGTTACGACCGTGGCGGCCGTGACGACCGTGGTGGCGACCGTGGTGGTTTCCGTCGCGATGACCGTCCGTCCGGCGGTGGTTTCCGCCGTGACGACCGTCCGTCGGGCGGTTACGACCGTGGCGGCCGTGACGACCGTGGTGGCGACCGTGGCGGGTTCCGTCGCGATGACCGTCCGTCCGGCGGTGGTTTCCGCCGTGACGACCGTCCGTCGGGCGGTTACGACCGTGGTGGCGACCGTGGCGGGTTCCGTCGCGACGACCGCCCGGCCGGCGGTGGCTTCCGCCGTGACGACCGCCCGGGTGGGTTCCGTCGTGACGACCGTGACGACCGTCCGCGTCGTGAGGACCGTCCCTTCCGCGACCGCGATGACCGTGGTGGCGACCGTGGCGGGTTCCGTCGCGACGACCGCCCGGCCGGCGGTGGCTTCCGCCGCGACGACCGTGGCGACCGGGGTGACCGCGGCGGCTACCGTGGCGGCCGTGACGAGCGTGGTGGCGACCGTGGCGGCTTCCGCCGTGACGACCGCCCGGGTGGGTTCCGCCGTGACGACCGTGACGACCGTGGCGGCTACCGCGGTGGCCGTGACGAGCGCGGCGGCCGGGACCAGGACGACCGCCGGGGCAACTACGAGCCGGTCAAGCGCCTGCCGATCCCGGAGGACGTCACCGGCTTCGAGATCGACGCCGACGTGCGCCAGGAGCTCAAGAGCCTGCCCAAGACGCTCGCCGACGACGTCGCCCGCAACCTGGTGATGGTCGCCCGCCTGCTCGACAGCGAGCCGGAGGAGGCCTACCAGTACTCGCGCGTGGCGCTGCGGCTGGCCTCCCGCGTCGCCGCCGTCCGCGAGGCGGCCGGCTTCGCCTCCTACATGACCCAGCGCTACTCGGAGGCGCTGACCGAGTTCCGCGCCGCCCGCCGGATGACCGGCCGCGCCGACCTGTGGCCGGTCATGGCCGACTGCGAGCGCGGCCTGGGCCGCCCGGAGCGGGCGCTGGCGATGGCCGGCGAGCCCGAGGTCAAGCAGCTGGACAAGGCCGGCCAGGTCGAGATGCGCCTGGTCGCGGCCGGTGCGCGCACCGACATGGAGCAGTTCGACGCGGCCGTCGTCACCCTGCAGAGCCCCGAGCTGGCCTCGCCCGCCGTGCACTCGTGGACCGCGCGCCTGCGCTACGCGTACGCCGACGCGCTGATCGCGGCAGGCCGTGGCGAGGAGGCCCGCGACTGGTTCTCCAAGGCCGCCGAGGCGGACACCGACGGCACCACCAACGCCGCCGAGCGTCTCGCCGAGATCGACGGTGTGGAGTTCGTGGACGCCCTCGACCCGGAGGTCGCCGAGGAGGAGGCCGAGCAGGCCGTCACCGAGCCGGCCCGGCGCAAGGGCGGCGAGACCTCGGACGAGCACGTCATCTTCGAGGACGAGGAGGACGTCGAGGAGTACTACGACGAGGACGACCTCGAGATCGACGACGACTTCGACGGCGTGGTCCCCGAGCGCACCCCCGCCGCCGAGAAGGCCGACGAGGCCGAGAAGGCGGAGCAGCCGGAGCAGGACGACGAGGCCGGCAAGTAGGCACCGGACCTGACGACGAGTGAGGCCCTGCCGCGCCCCGGGAGATCCCGGAGTGCGGCAGGGCCTCACTGCGTGTCGGACGGGCCGCGCCCGCGCGGCCCGGGCCGTCCGCGTCAGCCGAGTTCGAGGTTGCGCAGCACCAGCCCGGTGGCCGGCTTCGGGCCGAAGGACGTGGACTTGCGCGGCATGGTGACGCCCTGTTCGGCGAGCCGCCGGACGACGCTCTCCCGTACCGGGTGCAGCAGCACGGCCGTCCCGCCGCTGCGGGCGGCCTCCCGCTCGGCGGCGGCCGCGGTGTGCAGGTAGCCGATGTCGTCGGGGCCGTCCGGGACCCGCCAGGTGTGGTCGAGCAGGGTGGCGTGCAGCACGGTGGCGTCCAGGTGGCGCCACTCCTCGGGCTTGTCGTGCGGCACGGTGGCGTCGAGCAGGCTCTCGTCGGGGTCGCCGACGAGCCGGTAGACGCCGTCCCCGCCGGTCAGCAGGAAGCCGCTGCCGCCGTGCCGCTTCTGCTCGGCGAGCGCCTGCAGGGCGGTCTCCAGCGGGCCCGGGACCTCCTTGACCCGCCACTGGTCGCCGAGCCGCTGGAGGGCCTCGGCGACCGGCAGGCGGTACAGCACCCGGTGGATGGCCCGCACCCGCAGCGGGTAGCGGGCGGTGTCGACCAGCAGCACCAGGCCGCGGTCCCAGGGGCTGCGCGGCAGGTGGCGGTGCTCGCGCTGGAGCCGCAGGTACATCTCCCAGCGGTGGTGGCCGTCGGCGATCAGCGCCCGGCAGGTGGCCAGGTCGCGGCCGACCGCGGCGATCTCGGCGGAGCCGGTGACCGCCCACAGGCGGTGGTGGGTGCCGTCGGAGGTGGTCGTGGTGAGCAGCGGTTCGCCGCGCACCGCGTTCTCGATCACCTCGGCGGCCCCGCCGCTGCCGCGGTAGGTGAGCAGCAGCGGTTCGAGGTTGGCCCGGGTGGTGCGCATCAGGCCGACCCGGTCGGCGACCGGGCGGGGCATCACGTCCTCGTGGGGCAGGACGACGCCGGCCTCGCTGCCGCTGACCGCGAGGGCGCCGATGAGCCCGCGCTGCAGCAGTTCGGGGCTGTCGCCGGTGGCCGGCACCCGCTGCTCGTAGACGTAGAGGGCCGGCTCGGGGTCGGCGGCCAGGACGCCCTCGCGCTGCCACTCGCGCAGCAGCCGGGCGGCGTGCCGGTAGCGGGTGTCGCGGTCGGGGCGGTCGCCGGTGTCCTCCGGCTCGGGGCGCGGCAGGATCAGCCGGACGACGTTGTGCGGGTCGGCGGTCTCCAGATCGAGCCGGCGGCCGGGGTCGACGACGTCGTACGGCGGTGAGGTGACGGCGGCCAGGGCGCCGACCCGGTCGGGGACGTATCGCAGGCCGCGGAACGGGGACAGGGACAGACCTGCGGTGGCGACGTGCCCGGGATCGCCGGGGCCGCCCTGCGGAGACTCCACTCCGCTTTCTGCACTGGGTGTGCTCATTCTGGGCATCGTAACCGGGTACGCGTTGTTCAGAGATCGGAACACCCGTGCCGGTCCGGTGGGCGGGTGTCGTGACCGAGGGCGAGGTACGGGGTGAAAGAGCGCGACGAGCGGGTGGACGACGGCGTCGGCGGCGGTGCCGGCGGGGCCTTCGGTGGTGGCGGCGTGCCGGAGCAGCAGCGGCGGTCCGGGGAGCCGGAGGGGGACGTCTACGAGTGGTTCCGCCGGGGTGTGAAGCTGCTCGCCCAGGGCAATCCGGCGGCGGCCGAGCAGCTGCTGGCCCGGGCGGCCGCGGCGGAGCCGGCCTCGCGCAGCATCCGGGAGGCGCTCGCCCGGGCGCAGTACGACGCGGGCTCGTACGCGGCGGCGCTGGAGAACTTCCGGGCGGTGGCGCTGGCCGATCCCTCGGACGACTACGCTCAGTTCGGGTGGGGTGTGGCGGCGGCTCGGCTGGGGGACTTCGAGACCTCCGCCGAGCACCTGGCGCTGGCCGTGGCGATGCGGCCGGACACCGACCACTACCGGGCCGCGTTGCGGCAGACCCGGGCGACGCTGGCGGCCCGCGCCGGGGCGTTCGGCCCGCTGCTGCCGGGCGCGCCGGGGTACCTGGAGCCGCCGGCCGGGGCGGATGAGCCGCGCGGGCGGGCTTCCGGGCAGGAGCCGGGAACCGGGGCGGGCCCGGAGCCGACGGGTGAGCGGGACCGGCAGGACGGCTGAGCCCGGAGGGACGGTGCGCGCCGTCGACGGCGCCGGCAGCACCGACGAGCAGGACTGACGCGATGAGTGAGGTAGAGCAGGCATGACCGAGACGGCCACCACTGTGCGACGGACCGCCCCGGGCGGCAGCGAGCCGCCGCTGACCGAGGCGTACGACACGGCGCTCCTGGACCTCGACGGCGTGGTGTACGCCGGACCGGACGCGATCGAGCACGCCGTCGACTCCCTGGCGGCGGCCCGCGCGGCCGGGATGAAGCTGGCGTACGTGACCAACAACGCCTCCCGCCCGCCCCGGGTGGTGGCCGCGCACCTGAGCGAGCTGGGGGTGCCGGCCGAGCCGGCGGACGTGATCAACTCCGCGCAGGCGGCGGCCCGGGTGCTCGCCGACAAGCTGCCGGCCGGGGCGAAGGTGCTGGTGGTGGGCGGTCTGGGCCTGGAGGAGGCGCTGGCCGAGCGCGGCCTGGTGGCGGTCCGGACGCTGGCCGAGGGGCCGCTGGCGGTGGTCCAGGGCTTCGACGCCTCGGTCGGCTGGACGCACCTGGCGGAGGCCTCCTACGCGGTGCAGTCGGGGCTGCCGTGGGTGGCGTCCAACACCGATGTGACGGTGCCGACCGCGCGCGGGATCGCGCCGGGCAACGGGATGCTGGTGGCGGCCGTCCGCGCGGCGACCGGGGTGGAGCCGGAGGTGGCGGGCAAGCCGCTGCCGCCGATGCACCGGGAGACGGTGCTGCGCACGGGTGCGAAGCGGCCGCTGGTGGTCGGCGACCGGCTGGACACCGACATCGAGGGCGCGTTCAACGGCGGGGTGGACAGCCTGCTGGTCTTCACCGGGGTGACGACGCCGGCGCAGCTGCTGGCGGCCCCGGCCGAGCACCGGCCGACGTACCTGGCGGCGGACCTGCGGGGGCTGCTGACCGGGCACGCGCCGGTCGGCGCGCAGCCGGGCGGCGGGTTCTCCTGCGGCGGGTTCGTCGCGGTGGCGCAGGACGGCGTGCTGCGGCTGGAGGGCGTCGGGGCGGACCGCTGGGACGGGCTGCGGGCGCTGTGCGCGGCGGCGTGGACGGCGCTGGACGCGGACGGCGAGCCGGCCGACGGCCGCAAGGCGCTGGCCGAGCTGGGGTTCTAGCCGGGGTTCCGTCCGGGAAGGGGAGCGGACC
The DNA here is from genome assembly GCF_040298605.1 of Kitasatospora sp. NPDC001527. Lineage (NCBI taxonomy): Bacteria > Bacillati > Actinomycetota > Actinomycetes > Kitasatosporales > Streptomycetaceae > Kitasatospora > Kitasatospora sp. NPDC001527. Next base: position 6,216 of record NZ_JBEPAM010000064.1, read on the forward strand.
GGGTCAGAGCAGGGTGCGCAGCCGTAGCAGGTCGCGGAAGCCGGCCTCCAGCCTGACCCGGCCGCTCGCCCAGGCGGACGCGAAGTTGAGCCGGCCGCCGACCAGGGCGAGCAGGTCGTCGCTGGTCATGGTGAGCCGGATGTCGGCCTTCCCGGCGGGGCTGCCGGGGGCCTCCTTGAGGTCCTGGATGCTGCCCTCGCGCAGCCGCCCGGTGAAGGTGAGGTCGAGGTCGGTGATCCGGCAGCTGAGCGAGCGGTCCAGCTCGGTGGCCTTGCGGACGTCGCCGGTGGCCTTGGCGAGGTTGCGGCTGAGCTGCTCCAGCGCCTCGCGGCACTCCTCGGCGTCGGCCATGACGGCGGATCCCTCCCTCGGCGGGCCGCGGTGCCCCGGCGGGTGGCCGGACCCGGCGGCGGGTGACTGCCGGGCCACGGTACCGCAGGACGTATTTGGCGGTAGCGTCGTCTGTGGGATGCCCGGATTCGTCCGGGCGTCGACGCGACGGAGCGATGCGCGCAGGCGAATGGGAGGCACCCGGATGCTGCCGAGGACGGTGCGAGGAGCGGTGGCGGCCGCGGCCGTGCTGGTGGAGGAGGTCGGCAAGCGGGTCGTCGGGACGGCGGCCGGCCTGCTGGAGAAGGGCGGGGTCGACGTCGCGGAGGTGGAGCGCCGGCTGGGCGGGCAGTTCCCGCCGTCGGCGAAGTCGCTCCAGACGCTGGCCGAGGAGGCGGTGACCGCCGGCCGAGCCGGGGTGGACCTCGCGGTGGGGGTGGCGCGCGGTGAGGTCGAGAAGGTCTTCGAGCGGGTCGGTGACCAGGTGACCAAGGTCGGCGTGGTGCTGGCCTACCTGGAGAACAAGCTGCGCGAGGTCGAGGAGGACGAGGCGGGGGCGGACGGGTCCGCGCCGGCTCCGCCCGCGCCCCGGGCCGGCGGGCTGTTCGAGGACGGCTGGGAGCGGGAGACGGCGGGATCGGCGGAGGCCGAGCGGATAGCGGTCGACGAGCCGGTGGAGGTCGACCCGCCGGTGCCGCCGGCCGGGACGGCTCCGGTCGCCCGGGCGCCGCAGACGGCGGCCCCGGCGCCCTCGGTGGAGAAGGCGGCCACCGGGAAGCCCGTCGCCGCGAAGAAGACCGCTGCGGCGAAGAAGACCGCCGCCGAGAAGACGGCCGCGAAGAAGACGGCGGCGAAGAAGACCGCGGTGAAGAAGACGGCCGTCAAGAAGACCGCGACCGCGAAGAAGTCCACGACCGCGAGGGCGGCCGGCGAGGCCGGGCAGGAGCAGCCGCCCGCCAAGCGGACCGCGACCAGGAAGACCACCGTCCGCCGGACCAGCACGAAGAAGCCCGATGCCTGAACCCGAACCCGGACCGCAGACCCCGGCCGGGGCCCCCGTCCCGGTCCCCGCGCCCCTGCCCGCCCCCGGTGAACCGCTGCCGCTCGGTGTCGGGCTGACCCCGACCGGGCACCCGGCCGTGGACGCCGGTCTGGCCCGGCTGGAGGCGCTGGACGGGGTGCCGACCGACGCGCACGTCCCGGTGTACGAAGATGTCCATCAGCGGCTGGTCGACACGCTGGCCGCCCTCGACCGGGACTGACCGGGCGAACGAGAACCACCCGTAGGAGCTGAAACACCAGTGGCAGTGGCACGACGCCGACTCGACGCGGAGCTGGTCCGCCGCAAGCTGGCCCGGTCGCGGGAGCACGCCTCCGAACTGATCGCGGCCGGCCGGGTGACCGTCGGCGGGACCACCGCGACCAAGCCGGCCACCCAGGTGGAGACCTCGGCGGCGGTCGTGGTGGCCAAGGACGAGAACGACCCGGACTACGTCTCGCGCGGCGGCCACAAGCTCGCCGGGGCGTTCGCGGCGTTCGTGCCGCAGGGCCTGGTCGTCGAGGGCCGCCGGGCGCTGGACGCGGGCGCGTCCACCGGCGGGTTCACCGACGTGCTGCTGCGCGCCGGGGCCGCGCACGTGCTGGCGGTGGACGTCGGCTACGGACAGCTGGCCTGGTCGCTGCAGAGCGACGAGCGGGTCACCGTGATGGACCGCACCAACGTCCGCGAGCTGACCCCGGAGATGATCGGCGGGGCCCCGGTCGACCTGGTGGTCGGAGACCTGTCGTTCATCTCGCTGGGCCTGGTGCTGCCCGCGCTGGCCGGCTGCGCCGCCGAGGACGCCGACCTGGTGCTGATGGTCAAGCCGCAGTTCGAGATCGGCAAGGAGCGGCTGGGCAGCGGCGGGGTGGTGCGCAGCCCGCAGCTGCGCGCCGAGATGGTGCGCCAGGTGGCGGGACAGGCGTGGGAGCAGGGACTGGGCGTGCGGGCGGTCACCGCGAGCCCCCTGCCCGGCCCGTCCGGAAATGTCGAGTACTTCCTGTGGATGCGCCGGGACGCGCCGCCGCTGGACCCCGCGGAGGCGGACCGGGCCGTCGCCGAAGGCCCCCGATAGGGTGCTTTGCGGACGTCCGGTCCGTCATGCTGGGTGGGGCGGCCGTACCGGGCCGACGGTGACCCGGCCGGCGTAGGGAGAGGGCAGCGGGCATGAGTGATGAACGTACGGTCTTCCTGATCGCGCACACGGGCCGGGAGGCGGCCCTGCGCAGCGTCGAGGGGCTGGTGCACGGCCTGCTCAAGGCGGGGATCCGGATCAGACTGCTGGCCGCCGAGGCGGTCGACCTCGATCTGCCGGACGGGGTGGAGACGGTCGCCGGGGGTCCGGGCGCGGCGGACGGCTGTGAGCTGATCCTGGTCGCGGGCGGGGACGGCACGCTGCTGCGGGGGGCCGAGCTGGCCCGCGAGCACGGCCTGCCGATGCTCGGCATCAACCTGGGCCGGGTCGGTTTCCTGGCCGAGGCGGAGCGGGACGACCTGGCGGTGGTGGTCGAGCGGGTGGTCGAGGCCGACTACGAGGTCGAGGAGCGGATGACCCTCGACGTGATCGTCCGCACCAACGGCGACGTGGTGCACCACGACTGGGCGCTGAACGAGGCCTCGATCGAGAAGGCGTCCCGGGAGCGGATGCTGGAGGTGGTGACCGAGGTGGACGGCCGCCCGGTCTCCAACTTCGGCTGCGACGGGGTGGTGTGCGCGACGCCGACCGGCTCGACCGCCTACGCGTTCTCGGGCGGCGGGCCGGTGGTCTGGCCGGAGGTGGAGGCGCTGCTGATGGTGCCGATCAGCGCGCACGCGCTGTTCGCCCGTCCGCTGGTGACCTCGCCGGATTCCGTGCTGGCGGTGGAGGTGCAGCCGAAGACCCCGCACGGGGTGCTGTGGTGCGACGGCCGGCGTTCGGTGGAACTGCCCGCCGGGGCGCGGGTGGAGGTGCGCCGGGGGCAGACGCCGGTGCGCCTGGCCCGGCTGCACCGGGCGCCGTTCACCGACCGGCTGGTGGCGAAGTTCGCGCTGCCGGTGACCGGGTGGCGCGGCCGGACGGACACCCACTGAGCACCGCGCGCCGACCCGCTGACGGTGCGGCGGTGTGACGGTATGACCGTGTGACGGCCCGCCCGGGAAGCGGCGGGCCGTCAGACCGCGAGCGGCTGGGTGTCGACGCCGCCCTGCCAGCGCCCCTCCTCCTCGGCGCGGGCGGCGACGCCGGCCAGCCGGCGGACGGCGTCCGGCACGGCCGGGGCGGGCACGGTGAGCGGGAGCCGCAGGTGGTGCTCGAAGGCGCCGTCGGAGCCGAACCGGTTGCCGGCGGCGATCCGGACCCCGGCGCGTTCGCCGGCCCGGGCCAGCGCCGTGCCGGAGACCCCGCCGGTGGCGACCCAGAACGACAGGCCGCCCGGTGGCACGGCGAACCGCCAGTGCGGCAGCTGCGCGCGCAGTTCGGCGCTCAGCGCCTCGGCGGTGTCCCGCAGCCGGGCCAGCTGGTGGGCGCGGACGGCCGGCAGGTCCTCGGTCAGCAACTCGGCGGCGATCAGCTGGTCCAGCACGGGCGCGCCGACGTCGCTGTAGACCCGGGTGGTGGCCAGCCGTCGGATCAGGGCGGGCGCGGCGCGCACCCAGCCGATCCGCAGGCCGCCCCAGAGCAGCTTGCCGGCCGAGCCGACCGTGACCACCTGGGCGGCGCGGTCCAGGGCGGCCGTGGGGCGGGGCGGGGCGACGCCCGCGGGCAGGCCCCAGCCGAGTTCGGCGGTGGTCTCGTCGACCAGCACGACGGTGCCGGCGGAGCGGGCGGCGGCGAGCAGCGCGCGCCGCTGCTCCTCGTCGATCAGCGCGCCGGTGGGGTTGTGGAAGTCCGGGATGACGTACGCCGCCTTCGGAGCGGCCCCGTTCAGCACCCGCCGCCACTCGGTGAGGTCCCACCCCGGCCGGGCGGCGGGTTCGCCCGCGTGCCGCCAGGTGTCCTCCGGGCCGGTGACGAGCGGGACGGGGACCAGGCGGGCCTCGTTGAGCCGCAGCGCCTGGAGGGTGTGCGCGTAGCTGGGCGCGTCGACGGCGACCCGGTCGCCTCGGCCGAGCAGGGCCTGGCGCACCAGGTGCAGGGCGCCCATCGCGCCGATGGTGATCAGGATCTGGTCGGGGGTGGTCGGCACCCCGCGCTCGGTGAAGCGGCGGGCCACCGCCTCGCGCAGCACCGGGACCCCGGTCGGGTAGTGGCCGTGCCCGGCGGCGTAGGCGGGCAGCTGCTCGACGGCGCGGGCGGCGGCCGCGGAGAGGAAGGGCTGCGGGGCGGGCAGCGCGGCCACGCCGAGGTCCAGGGTGCGGCCCTGCTCGTCCGGCGGCACCGGGTGCAGCGCGTCGCTGGGCGGGGCGGAGCCCTCGGGCAGGGCGGTCCAGCTGCCGGAGCCGCGGCGGCTGCGCAGGTAGCCGTCCGCCCGCAGGGCCTCGTAGGCGGTGGCGACGGTGGTGCGGCTGAGCCGCAGGGCGAGGGCGAGCTCGCGTTCGGCGGGCAGCCGGGCGCCGACCGGCAGCCGGCCCTCGGAGACCAGCAGCCGGACCTGGGCGGCGAGCATGCGGTAGGCGGGGCGGCGGGCGGCCCCGGGCGGTTCGGGCAGCCGCGCGGTGGCGAGCAGCCGGGCGAGCGCCGGGGACGTCACGGTGGTCTGCCAGTCGGCCATGGCACATCAGTCCACTTGCTGGGGATTGGCCCTGTCAGGGGCCGTATTGGCCTGGCCATCATGACAGGGCGGCCGTCTCGTCCGCCACCGCCGGGCCGTCGTGTCGCGGCGGTGCAGCACCACCTGCCCGGAGATTCCATGGCCACCACCGCGACCCCGTTGCCGCCGTCCCCGTCCGATGCCGCCCCCGCCCCCGGGCGGCCGGGTCTCGCCGTCCGCGTGCTGGGCGACACCCACGCGCTGGGCCGCCGGCTGCCGCAGCTGTTCGTGGGCCTCGCCCTCTACGGGGCCAGCATGGGCCTGATGCTGCGCTCCGGCCTCGGCCTGGACCCCTGGGACGTCTTCCACCAGGGACTGCAGGGCACCTTCGGACTCTCGGTGGGCGCCTGGGTGACGATCTGCGGCGCGCTGGTCCTGCTGCTGTGGATACCGCTGCGCCAGCTGCCGGGCGTCGGCACCCTCGCCAACGTGCTGGTGATCGGCGCCGCGATGGACGCCACCCTGCGCCTCGTCGGCGCGCCCGGACCGCTGCCGGCGCGGATCGCGACGATGGTGGGCGCGATCGTCCTCAACGGCCTGGCCACCGGTCTCTACATCGGCGCCCGGCTCGGCCCGGGACCGCGCGACGGCCTGATGACCGGCCTGCACCGGCGCACCGGCCGCTCACTGCGGCTGATCCGCACCGGCATCGAGCTGACCGTGCTGGCCGCGGGCGTCCTGCTCGGCGGCACCGTCGGCGTCGGCACGGTCGCCTACGCCCTGGCCATCGGCCCGCTCGCGCAGTTCTTCCTGCCCTGGTGCACCGTCCCGACGGCGGGTCCCTCCGGCAGCCCGGAAATTCCCGCCGGGGACTCCCGGAAGGGGTGAACTTCGGGGTACGGAGTTGCCGCGCGCCGTTGTCGCTCGTCGCGCGCCGGGGGCGGAACCTCGTAAGGTCGTCTCCGTGTTGGACGAGATGCGGATACGGGATCTTGGGGTCATCGACGACGCGGTCGTCGAGCTCGCCCCCGGCTTCACCGCCGTGACCGGTGAGACCGGCGCCGGCAAGACCATGGTGGTGACCAGCCTCGGCCTGCTGCTCGGCGGACGAGCCGATCCGGGCCTGGTGCGCAACGGCAGCGCCCGCGCGGTCGTCGAGGGCCGCCTCGAACTGCCCGCCGGTTCCCCGGCGGCCGCCCGCGCCGTGGAGGCCGGCGCCGAGCTGGACGACGGCGCGCTGCTGATCAGCCGGACCGTTTCCGCCGAGGGGCGCTCGCGCGCCCACGTCGGCGGCCGGTCCGTCCCGGTCGGCCTCCTCGCCGAGCTCGGCGAGGACCTCATCGCCGTGCACGGCCAGACCGACCAGCAGCGGCTGCTGCGCCCGGCCCGCCAGCGCGGCGCCCTCGACCGGTACGCGGGCGAGTCCGTCGCCGAGCCGCTGGCCCGCTACCGCGAGGTCTACCGCCGGCTGCGCGAGGTCTCCGCCACCCTGGAGGAGCTGACCACCCGGGCCCGCGAGCGCGCCCAGGAGGCCGACCTGCTGCGCTTCGGCCTCGACGAGGTCGCCGCCGCCGAGCCGGTGGCCGGCGAGGACGAGGAGCTGTCCGCCGAGGCCGAGCGGCTCGGCCACGCCGACGCGCTCTCCTCCGCCGCGACCCTGGCGCACGCCGCGCTGGCCGGCGACCCGGCCGACCCGGAGGCGCTGGACGCGGGCACCCTGCTCGCCCAGGCCCGCCGCGCGCTGGACGCCGTGCGCCACCACGACGAGCGGCTCGCCGGCCTCGCCGACCGGCTGAACGAGGTCGGCTACCTGCTCGCCGACGTCGCCGGCGACCTGGCCGGCTACGCCGACGACCTGGACGCCGACCCGGTCCGGCTGGCCGCCGTCGAGGACCGCCGGGCCGTCCTGTCCCAGCTGCTGCGCAAGTACGGCGGCCCGGAGAACACGCTGGCCGAGGTGATCACCTGGGCCGAGGCGGGCGCCGCCCGGCTCGCCGAACTCGACGGCGACGACGACCGGATCGACGAGCTCGGCGCCCAGGAGACCGCGCTGCGCGCCGAGTTGGCCGAGCTCGCGGCCGAGGTCTCGGCCGCCCGGCAGGCCGCCGCCGGGCGCTTCGCGGACGCCGTCTCCGCCGAACTCGCCGAGCTGGCCATGCCGCACGCCCGGGTCACCTTCTCGATCGGCCGGCTGGACGACCTGTCCGGGATCGAGATCGAGGGCCGGACCGTCGCCTACGGCCCGCACGGCGTGGACGAGGTCGAGGTGCTGCTCGCCCCGCACCCCGGCGCCCAGCCCCGGCCGATCGCCAAGGGCGCCTCGGGCGGTGAGCTGTCCCGGGTGATGCTCGCCGTCGAGGTGGTCTTCGCCGGCGCCGACCCCGTCCCCACCTACCTGTTCGACGAGGTGGACGCGGGCGTCGGCGGCAAGGCGGCGGTCGAGATCGGCCGCCGGCTCGCCAAGCTGGCCGAGAGCGCCCAGGTCGTCGTGGTCACCCACCTGCCGCAGGTGGCGGCCTTCGCCGACCGCCACCTGGTGGTCGAGAAGACCAACGACGGCACGGTGACCCGCAGCGGCGTCAAGGTGCTGAACGACGAGGAGCGGGTGCGCGAGCTCTCCCGGATGCTGGCCGGCCTGGAGGACTCCGAGCTCGGCCGGGCGCACGCCGAGGAGCTGCTCGCCGCGGCCCGCGCCCCCCGGCGGCGGTAGCCGTCCCGCGGCGGCCCTCGCGGACCGGTCACGACGCGCCCCACCGGGGGCGCCGACTGTCCAAGAGGGCCGCCGACCTGGCATGGTGGCCGCTGGACACTGGCCTTCCTGTCCCGAGCGCCGCCGGCGGGAAACCCCCGCCCGGGGCGCGCGTAGCTGATCGAGTCGGAAGCGATACGACGTGGACCATTCCGCCGCCCGGGCCGCCGCGGCCACCCCCGAACCGGGGCAGCTGCACGTGGTGCTCGTCCTGGCCGCCAGTACGGGCGGCATCGGTGCGCATGTGCGCTCGCTGGCACAGGGCCTGGTCGCGCACGGAGTGACCGTCACGGTGTGCGCCCCCGCAGGCGCGGACGCGCTGTTCGGCTTCTCCCGCACCGGCGCCCGGTTCCACCTGGTCGACATCACCCCGACCGCGGGCGCCCGCAGCGACGCCACCGCCATCGGCGAGCTGCGCCGCGCCTTCACCGGTGCCGACGTGGTGCACGCCCACGGCCTGCGCGCGGCGCTGCTGTCCGACCTCGCGCTGCGCACCGCCGGCCGCTTCCCGGGCCTGCGCCCGGAGACGCCGCTGGTGGTCACCTCGCACCACGCGCTGCTCGCCACCGGCATGGAGCGCCGCCTCCAGCGGCTGATGGAGCGCCGGGTGGCGCGCGCCGCCGACCTCGTCCTCGGCGCCTCCTCGGACCTGGTGGCCCGGGCCCGGGAGCTCGGCGCGACCGATGCCCGGCTCGGCCCGGTCGCCGCCCCGCCGATGCCCGAGGGCCGGCCGGAGCGGACGCGGGCCCGGGCCGCGCTGCTCGGCGGGGAAGCCGACCGCCCGCTGGTCCTGGCGGTCGGCCGGCTCGTGCCGCAGAAGGCGTTCGGGCTGCTGCTGGACGCGCTCCAGGAGCTGTCCGCGACGGACCCGCAGCCGCTGCTGCTGCTCGCCGGGGACGGCCCGGAGGCCGCCGCTCTGCGCGAGCGGGTGACCGCCGAGAGGCTGCCGGTGCGGCTGCTCGGCTACCGCACCGACGTGCCCGACCTGCTGGCCGCCGCCGACGTGGTGGTGGTCCCCAGCCGCTGGGAGGCCCGCTCGCTGGTGGTCCAGGAGTCCATGCGGGCGGGCGTGCCGGTGGTCGCCACGGCCGTCGGCGGCATCCCCGAACTGGTCGGCGACGCCGCCGTGCTCGTCCCGCCCGGGGACGCGGCGGCGATCGGCCGGGCGGTGCGCGAGCTGCTGGCCGACCCGGCACGCTGCGAGCGCCTGGTGGCGGCCGGCCGGCAGCAGGCGGAGACCTGGCCGGACGAGGCCGCCACCGTCGCCCAGGTGCTCAGCACCTACGACGAACTGGTACAGCGCGACGGGTAGCCCGTCCCGGGAGGAGCGGACGGGGGCCGGACGGGGATCAGACGGTGGCCTGCTCGCCGGCCCGGTCGGCGGCCAGGCCGTCCGGCTGGGCGGAGAGGTAGGCGCCGCCGCAGGCGGTCAGCCGCAGCGCGGTGTCGATCAGCGGCACGTGGCTGAAGGCCTGCGGGAAGTTGCCGACCTGCCGCTTGAGCCGCGGGTCCCACTCCTCGGCGAGCAGGCCGAGGTCGTTGCGCAGCGACAGCAGCCGGTCGAACAGCTCGCGCGCCTCCTGCACCCGGCCGATCATCGCGAGGTCGTCGGCCAGCCAGAACGAGCAGGCCAGGAAGGCGCCCTCGTGGCCGGAGAGGCCGTCGACGTTGGTGCCCGACTCGTCGTGGGTCGGGTAGCGCAGCACGAAGCCGTCCTCGGTGGCGAGTTCGCGCTGGATCGCCTCGATGGTGCCGATGACCCGCTTGTCGTCCGGCGGCAGGAAGCCGACCTGGGGGATGAGCAGCAGCGAGGCGTCCAGCTCCTTGCCGCCGTAGTACTGGGTGAAGGTGTTGCGGCCCGGATCGTAGCCCTTGTCGCAGACGTCCCGGTGGATGGTGTCGCGCAGTTCCCGCCAGCGCTCCAGGTGGCCGCCGGTCGGGGCGTCCTCGGGGGTCTGCTCCAGCAGCTTGATGGTGCGGTCGACGGCCACCCAGGCCATCACCTTGGAGTGGACGAAGTGCCGGCGCGGGCCGCGCACCTCCCAGATGCCCTCGTCCGGCTCCTGCCAGTGCTCCTCCAGGTACTCGATGAGCCGCAGCTGGAGGTGGTGGGCGTGGTCGTTGCGGACCAGGCCGGTCATGTGGGCCAGGTGCAGCGCCTCGACGACCTCGCCGTAGACGTCCAGCTGGAGCTGGCCGGCCGCGCCGTTGCCGACCCGCACCGGCTGGGAGCCCTCGTAACCGGGCAGCCAGTCCAGCGAGGACTCGGTGAGCTCGCGCTCGCCGGCGATGCCGTACATGATCTGGAGGTTCTCCGGGTCGCCGGCCACCGCGCGCAGCAGCCACTCGCGCCAGGCCTTGGCCTCGTCGCGGTAGCCGGTGCGCAGCAGCGAGGAGAGCGTGATCGCGGCGTCGCGCAGCCAGGTGTAGCGGTAGTCCCAGTTGCGCTCGCCGCCGATGTCCTCGGGCAGCGAGGTGGTGGGGGCGGCGACGATGCCGCCGGTGGGCGCGTAGGTCAGGCCCTTGAGGGTGATCAGCGAGCGGACCACGGCCTCCCGGTAGGGGCCCTGGTAGGTGCACTGGCCGACCCACTCGTGCCAGAAGTCCGCGGTGGCGTCGAGCAGTTCCTCGGCGTCCGGGGCCTTGGGCGGCTCCAGGTGGGAGGCCTGCCAGGTGAGCGCGAAGGCGATCCGCTCGCCGGCCGAGACGGTGAAGTCGGCGTAGGTGGTGAGGTTGCGGCCGTAGGTGTCGGCCTCGCCGTCCAGCCAGACCGAGTCGGGGCCGGCCACGGCGACGGTGCGGTGGCCGCCGTCGGGCTGCTCGACCCGGTGCACCCAGGGCACCACCCGGCCGTAGCTGAACCGCATCCGCAGCGCGGAGCGCATCCGCACGGTGCCGGCCACGCCCTCGACGATCCGGATCACCTGCGGGACGGCGTCCTTGCCGGCGAGCGGGCGGGGCGGCATGAAGTCGATCACCCGGACGGTGCCGCCCTGGGCGTCCCACTCCTGTTCCAGGATCAGCGAGTCGCCCCGGTAGCGGCGGCGGTCGGCGGGGACGGCGGGGGCGGCGGCGGTGGGCGGCGGGATCCGCAGCTCACCGGTGTCGGCGAGCGGGAGCCTCCCGGCGGCCGGGGCGGCCGGGGCGGCGGGGACGGGCGAAGGCAGTTCGACGGCCACCGCCTCGGCGGGACCGATTCGCCAGAAGCCGTGTTCGTCGGTGCCGAGCAGGCCGGCGAAGACCGCCGGCGAGTCGAATCGGGGCAGGCAGAGCCAGTCCACCGCTCCGTCCCTGCTGACGAGGGCGGCGGTCTGCATGTCCCCGATGAGTGCGTAGTCCTCGATACGGCCGGCCACGTGATCTCCAGTTCGCAATGTGGTCACGACGCATCGGCGATCCGAGGGGGAGCCAGCGGGTTTGCGGCGGGACCGGTGCCACCCCGGGACGTCCGGCCCGCCGTGGGGTGGTGGCGGGCCTTGCTGGAGTGTCCGCGAGGGCTCGGCCGAGCCTCTGGGTGGGTGGGGCGAGCGGGAAACAACGGGGAGGTCCGGTCGCGCATCGGGGACCGAGAGGTTCCTGACCCTCCCACGCCCTCCGCGTGCTCGTGTTGTCGGCGATGCGTCCGAGCAGCTTACGACGGACGAAAGGGGCGAAGCACGCGGGCGCAGCGCGGTGTGGCGCCGCATTTCGGCGGAAATACCGCGCATCGCGGGGGCGGCGGCCAGGATGGCTCGGACGGATCAGCTCCGGATGGCACGAAGTGGGGATCCGCGATGGCCCGGAGGAGCTGGTCCGGACCGCCTGGAGGTGGCCCGGTCGGGCCGGTGGTGCGACGCGTGTGACGCTTGCGCCGGGTGGTGCGCCGGCGGCGCGCCCGGCGTGCGCCCCGGGAGCGCTCCGGCGTGTTCCGCCCGGGAAACCGGCCCCCGGGCGGCGCGCGGCGGCGGCCCGGAACGCGTCCGGGCCGGGTCACTGTTACCCTGGTATCCCGTGGACCGGTGGGATCAAACGCCCCGGACCGGCCGAACCGACGACCTCAGGGCGCCGTGCTCCGCACCGCCCCCCTCCGTCGGGACGGCGAGCCGCGAGCCTCCCACCACGTCACCTTCGACTCGCGACCCACGGGAGCCCCCTCTTGGCACAGCCCCATTCCGGCAAGGCATCGAACGGCCGCGCCGTGACGACCAAGCACCTCTTCGTCACCGGGGGTGTCGCCTCGTCGCTCGGCAAGGGCCTCACCGCCTCCAGCCTCGGTGCCCTGCTCAAGGCCCGTGGCCTGCGCGTCACGATGCAGAAGCTCGACCCGTACCTCAACGTGGACCCGGGCACCATGAACCCGTTCCAGCACGGTGAGGTCTTCGTCACCGACGACGGCGCCGAGACCGACCTCGACATCGGCCACTACGAGCGGTTCCTGGACACCAACCTGCACGGCTCGGCCAACGTCACCACCGGCCAGGTGTACTCGACCGTCATCGCCAAGGAGCGCCGCGGCGAGTACCTGGGCGACACCGTCCAGGTCATCCCGCACATCACCAACGAGATCAAGTCCCGGATCCGCCGGATGGCGACCGAGGACGTCGACGTGGTGATCACCGAGGTCGGCGGCACCGTCGGCGACATCGAGTCGCTGCCGTTCCTGGAGGCCGTGCGCCAGGTCCGCCACGAGGTCGGCCGGGACAACGTCTTCTTCGTGCACGTCTCCCTGCTCCCCTACATCGGCCCCTCGGGCGAGCTGAAGACCAAGCCGACCCAGCACTCCGTCGCCGCGCTGCGCAACATCGGCATCCAGCCCGACGCCGTCGTGCTGCGCGCCGACCGCGAGGTCCCGCAGGCCATCAAGCGCAAGATCTCGATGATGTGCGACGTCGACGAGGAGGCCGTGGTCGCCGCGATCGACGCCAAGTCGATCTACGACATCCCCAAGGTGCTGCACGGCGAGGGCCTGGACGCCTACGTCGTCCGCCGCCTGGACCTGCCGTTCCGCGACGTGGACTGGACCACCTGGGACGACCTGCTGCGCCGCGTCCACGAGCCGCAGCACATCGTCAAGGTCGCGCTGGTCGGCAAGTACATCGACCTTCCGGACGCCTACCTGTCGGTGACCGAGGCGCTGCGCGCCGGCGGCTTCGCCAACAACGCCCGGGTCGAGATCAAGTGGGTCACCTCCGACGACTGCGAGACCCCCGAGGGCGCGCAGGAGCAGCTCGGCGACGTCGACGCGGTCTGCATCCCCGGTGGCTTCGGCGACCGCGGTGTCAACGGCAAGGTCGGCGCGATCACCTACGCCCGCGAGAACCGGATCCCGCTGCTGGGCCTGTGCCTGGGCCTGCAGTGCGTGGTCATCGAGGCCGCCCGCAACCTGGCCGGCCTGCCCGAGGCCAACTCCACCGAGTTCGACGCCGCCGCCAAGCACCCGGTCGTCTCCACCATGGCCGAGCAGCTGGCCATCGTCGACGGCAAGGGCGACCTGGGCGGCACCATGCGCCTGGGCCTGTACCCGGCCAAGCTCGCCGAGGGCTCGATCGTCCGTGAGGTCTACGGCGGCGAGCAGTACGTCGAGGAGCGCCACCGCCACCGCTACGAGGTCAACAACGCCTACCGGGCCGACCTGGAGAAGACCGGTCTGATCTTCTCGGGCCTCTCCCCGAAGGGCGACCTGGTCGAGTACGTCGAGTACCCGCGCGAGGTGCACCCCTACCTGGTGGCCACCCAGGCCCACCCGGAGCTGAAGTCCCGGCCGACCCGCCCGCACCCGCTCTTCGCGGGCCTGGTGAAGGCCGCGATCGAGATCAAGACGGCCCCGGCCGACGCCGAGTAGGCGACCCGCGTTCCACCGGACGGCGGCCCCGCGATTCCTGCGGGGCCGCCGTCCGGCGTTAGATTGTGTCGTACTGACGAAAAGGGGAGAGCGTGATGGACGACCGCAGCTTTGCCGATGTCGCCGACGTGGCCGAGGAATGGGAGATCCGGGGGAGCAGCACACCGTTCCAGGGCCGGGTCACCGGCGTGCGCAGCGAGGAGGTCCGGATGCCCGACGGCAGCTGGGCCCGCCGCGACTACCAGACCCACCCCGGCTCGGTCTCCGTCCTGGCCCTGGACGACCGGCAGCGGGTGCTGATCCTGCGCCAGTACCGCCACCCCGTGCGCCAGCGCCTCTGGGAGCTGCCGGCCGGCCTGCTCGACGTGCCCGGCGAGAACCCGCTGCACGCCGCCCAGCGCGAGCTGTACGAGGAGGCGCACTGCAAGGCGGGCAGCTGGCGGGTGCTGGTCGACTTCTACACCTCGCCCGGGGGGACGGACGAGGCGCTGCGGCTCTTCCTCGCCACCGACCTCGCCGAGGCGCAGGAGGAGCGGTACGAGGCGCACGGGGAGGAACTGGAGCTGGAGGCCGCCCGGGTGCCGGTGGAGGAGCTGGTCCGGCTGATCCACGCCGGGAAGCTGCACAACCCCACCCTGATCACGGGCACCCTGGCGCTCTACGCGGCCCTGCACGGCCCGGGTGGCCTGGACGCGCTGCGCCCCGCCGGCTCCCCGTGGCCGGCCCGCCCCTTCTAGCCCGGCCCTGTTCCCGGCCCTGTTCCGAGGGGCGCGACTCCCACGGGGCTCGGCCGGCGGGGTGATTTGCCGATTGGTACGACCGGATGTCACCTCGGCCGGGGCGGACGGTCGAACTACGCTTCGCAGACGGGGCGTCCGCTGCCGGCCGCCCCCGGTGAGTGCTGACGAGGTCGGGAGTGGCGCGGGTGGCGAGGAAGACGGTGACGATGGAGGCCGGGACCGCCGCGCCCGCCGGGCGCGTTCCCGGGCTGGACCGGCTGCCCGCCGGCCCCGCCCTGTTCGTCGGCCGGCGCTCCGAGCTGGCCGCGCTGCGGGCCGCCGCCGCGCGGCCGGCGGAGGGCCGCAGCCCCGTTCTGGTGCTGGCCGGCCGCCCCGGCTCCGGCCGTACCGCGCTGGCCGTGCGGTTCGCCGTCACCGTCGCCGAGCAGTACCCCGACGGCGTGCTCTTCTCGCGGCTCTCCGCGCCCGACGGCGGCCGGGTGCCGCCCGCGCGGGCCGCCCGCCGGCTGCTGGAGCAGCTCGGCGCGGACACCGCCGGCGTCCCGCTGCCCGGCGCCGTCGAGGACGGCCGGGACGACCCGGCGTGCGTCGCGCTGCGCTCGGCCCTGGCCGGGCGGCGCGTCCTTCTGCTGCTGGACGACGTCCGGGACGCCGGACAGCTGTGGCCGCTGCTCGCGGACGAGCCGGGCTGCCTGGTGCTCGCCACCACGGCCGGACCGCTCACCGGGATCGAGGACATCGACCCGGTCATCCTCGGCGGGCTCGACCGCCCGGCGGCGGCCGACCTGCTCGGTGACCTGGTCGGCGGGACGCGGATCAGCTGCGACCCGGTCGGCGGGGCCGATCTGGCGGAGGCCTGCGGCTCCCAGCCGGCCGCGCTGCGGCTGATGGCGGGGCGGTTGCGCGGCAACCCGAAGCTGGCGGTGACGGAGGCGGCCGAGGAACTGGTGCGGGCCGTCGCCGAGGCCTTCGCGCCGGGCGCCGGGCCCGCGGCGGAGGCGAAGCCCGAGAAGCCGGAGAAGACCGAGAAGACCGAGAAGACGGAGAAGTCGGGGAGGACGGGGAAGGCCGACAGGCCCGGGACGACGGCGAAGGCGGCCGGGACGGCGAAGCCCGGGAAGGCCGCGCCGGGCAAGCGGAGAAGAGGGGCCGGGGAGGAGCCGAAGACCGCCGGGCCCGAGCCCGTCGCGACGCCCCCGGCCGAGCCGGCCCGGGACCCGGCGTCCTGGGTGCGGCCCGCGCCGGAACCCGCCGAACCCGTTCCGGTACCGGACAACGACCCGCTGATCGGCGCCTTCACCCTCGCCTACGCGGCCCTGCCCGCCGCCCAGGCGCGGATGCTGCGCGCGCTCACCCTGGCCCCCGCGCAGTGCGCCGACCTGCGCACCGCCTCCGCCCTGGTCGGCTGTCCGGCCCCGGAGGCCGCCGGGACGCTGGCCGCGCTGGCCGAGCGGGAGCTGCTCACGGAGGAGCCGCCGGCCGCCGACGGCACCGCCCGCTACCGCGTCCCGGGCCGGCTGCACCCCCGGCTGGTCCGGCTGCGCGAGCGGGAGGACCGGCCCGCCGAGATCGAGCTGGCCCGGGCCCGGCTGCTGGAGCGGCTGGTCCGGCTCACCGAGTCCGCCAGGGCGCTGCTGGACCCCGCCGGCGGCCCCGGCCCCGACTCGCTGCCCGGTCCGCTGCGGCTGACGTCCGCCGCGCACGCCCGGCAGTGGCTGCTGGGCGAGCGCGACCTGCTGCTCGGCGCGGTCGCCGACGCCATCGGCCAGGGCGACCTCGACGGCTCGGCCGGCCGGCTGGTCACCGCCCTGCTGCGGGCGCTGCCGCTGACCGGCGGCGCCGCCCCGGCCGACCTCTACCAGCTGCACGAGCTGGTGCTGACGGTGGCCGAGCGGCACGGCCGTCCGCGCCGGGCCTCCGCCGCGCTGCTCAACCTGGGGGACCTGCAGGCCGCCGACGGCCGCTGGGAGCAGGCCCGCGGCCACTACCGGGCCGCCCTGGAGCACGCCCGGGGCGCCGACGACGAGGCGCTCTGCGCCCGGGCGCTGGAGGGCGCGGCGGGCTGCCACCGGGCCCTCGGCGACGCGGTGCGCGCGGCCGACTGGTACGGCCGGGCGCTGGGCCTGCGGCAGTCGATGGGGGACCAGGCCGCCGAGGCCCGGCTGCTGGCCAGGGTGGCCGAGGCGCACACCGCCCAGCGCCGGTTCGAGGAGGCCGAGCGGGAGTACCGCGCGTCGCTGGCGGTGCTGCGCAGACTGGGCGACGAGCGCGGCCGGGAGGCCGTCGGCACCGCCCTCGCGGACCTGCGGGAACGCGTTTCCGCCGGGTGGTAGCGGGCGGTTCGGGAGTATTGTCGAAGATGCCCGGTCGGTGCGACTTTGGCAGGAAGATCGAGAGGGAAGCCTACGAACCTGCCAATGTCTCCGGCAGATTTATTCACTTTGGAAGGCTGACAGGCCGCCTGGGCTTCATTACACTCGAACTCGTCGCGCAGCGATCGTGCCCCGGTGTCGTCCGGAGGCTTCCCCCCGTGCGCGTCGCCCGCCGGTCTTCTCCGGTAGGGACCCCCATGGCAAGAGGACGTGTTTAGCCGTGAAGGTCGGCATCCCCCGCGAGGTCAAGAACCACGAGTACCGCGTGGCCATCACGCCTGCCGGTGTGCATGAGCTGGTCCGCAACGGACACGAGGTCTACATCGAGGACAACGCCGGCGCCGGCTCCTCGATCCCGAACGAGGAGTACGTGGCCGCCGGTGCCACCATCCTCCCCACCGCCGACGAGGTGTGGGCCACCGCCGACCTGGTGCTGAAGGTCAAGGAGCCCATCGCGGAGGAGTACCACCGCCTGCGCAAGGGCCAGACGCTCTTCACCTACCTCCACCTGGCGGCCGACCGGCCCGGCACCGACGCGCTGCTCGCCTCCGGCACCACCGCCATCGCGTACGAGACCGTGCAGCTCGCCAACGGCGCCCTGCCGCTGCTCGCCCCGATGTCCGAGGTCGCGGGCCGGCTGGCCCCGCAGGTCGGCTCGTACCACCTGATGCGTCCGGCCGGCGGCCGCGGCACCCTGCCGGGCGGCGTGCCCGGCACCCACCCGGCCAAGGCCGTCGTCATCGGCGGTGGCGTCTCCGGCTGGCACGCGGCCACCATCGCCATCGGCATGGGCTACGACGTGACCCTGCTGGACCGCGACATCAACAAGCTGCGCGAGGCCGACAAGATCTTCGGCACGAAGATCAAGGCCATCATGTCCAACGCCTTCGAGCTGGAGAAGGCCGTCGTCGAGGCCGACCTGGTCATCGGCGCCGTGCTGATCCCGGGCGCCAAGGCCCCGAAGCTCGTCACCAACGAGCTGGTCTCCCGCATGAAGCCGGGCTCCGTGCTCGTCGACATCGCCATCGACCAGGGCGGCTGCTTCGAGGACTCGCACGCGACCACGCACGCCGAGCCGACCTTCCAGGTCCACAACTCGGTCTTCTACTGCGTGGCCAACATGCCGGGCGCCGTCCCGAACACCTCCACCTACGCGCTGACCAACGCGACGCTGCCGTACGTCGTCGAGCTGGCCAACCGCGGGTGGAAGGAGGCGCTGCGCCGCGACGCCGCGCTGGCCAAGGGTCTGAACGTGCACGAGGGGCAGATCACCTTCGCCGCCGTCGCCGAGGCCTTCGGCCTGGAGTCGGTCTCCCTGGAGTCCGTCCTCGCCTGAGTGTGACGTGCGTTGCCCCCGGCCCGGTGCATTCCGGGCCGGGGGCTTCGCCGTGCCCGTGCACAGGGGGTCACCGGATCTCTTCGGAAGCCGTGTGAACGAGGGGTGAATCCGGTGGTGACATCGGGAATGGCGAGGGCGGGTCGCTCTGTCGTCAATTTCCGTCGGTCGTGTCACCCGACCCCGGAAACCCCGGAGTCACGGGCCCTCACTCCCCTTGACAGGGGGTTGCCCGATAGTCGACACATCCTGCCCACTACCGTGGATTGTGTTGCTGCGAACGCCTTGAACGGCCTAGAGTCGCAAACCGTCGGCATGCTGCCACGCTGACGAATCGACATAGAGTCCTGGATGCCCAAGGAGGTAAGACGACTTGTGAATGAGTCGACATTTGCTCCCGGGGGTGGTCAGCCAGGACTGGCGGCGCACACCGCCGGCCAGCCGAGTGAGGAGCCCGGGGCCAGGCAGCCCTCCGTGGGCTCGGCCGAGGTCGGCTCGGTCGCTCTCCGTACTTTCGAAGCACGCCAGAACACAGCACAGGTGACCACGGTGACCGACTACGACGCCGAACTGCCGGCCCACGGCCTGGCCTACGGCGAGTTCGCCTACGGCGCCTACGACGACCCCGACGCCGAGTACGAGCCGGACCCGGAGTACGCGGCCACGCTCGCCCCCGACGCCGCCCGCCAGCGTCGCGAGCGGATCGGCCCGACCGGGCGTCCGCAGCCCTACTTCCCGATCCCCGCGCCGGTGGCCGAGCACGGCCCCGCGCAGATCATCGCGATGTGCAACCAGAAGGGCGGCGTCGGCAAGACCACGTCGACCATCAACCTGGGCGCGGCGCTCGCCGAGTACGGCCGCCGCGTGCTGCTCGTCGACTTCGACCCGCAGGGCGCCCTCTCCGTCGGCCTCGGCGTCAACCCGATGGAACTCGACGTCACCGTCTACAACCTGCTCATGGAGCGCGGGCTGACGGCCGATGAGGTGCTGCTGAAGACGGCCGTGCCGGGCATGGACCTGCTGCCGTCCAACATCGACCTCTCCGCCGCCGAGGTGCAGCTGGTCAGCGAGGTGGCCCGGGAGTCCGCGCTGGCGCGCGCCCTGAAGCCGCTGCTGCCCGACTACGACTACGTCATCATCGACTGCCAGCCCTCGCTGGGCCTGCTGACGGTCAACGCGCTGACGGCCGCTCACAGCGTCATCGTCCCGCTGGAGTGCGAGTTCTTCGCGCTGCGCGGCGTCGCGCTGCTCACCGAGACCATCGAGAAGGTCTGCGAGCGGCTCAACCCCGAGCTGCGGCTGGACGGCATCCTCGCCACCATGTACGACTCGCGCACCGTGCACAGCCGCGAGGTGCTGGCACGCGTCGTCGAGGCGTTCGGCGACCACGTCTTCCACACCGTCATCGGGCGGACCGTGCGCTTCCCGGAGACCACCGTCGCCGGCGAACCGATCACGACGTACGCGACCAATTCGGTCGGTGCCGCCGCCTACCGCCAGCTCGCCAGGGAGGTGCTCGACCGGTGCCGCCCCGCCGAGTGAGTCTCCCGGGTGCCGACGAGCTGTTCCGGACCACCGGCGGGATGGCGCTGTCGCCGTCCCTCGCGTCGCGTTCGGCCTCCGAGGCGCCCAGAGCGGAGACCGCGCGGGCGCTCAACGGCGCCGGTGACGCGGACGGCGCCGAGGGCGTCGACGGCGCCCCCGGCAGCGGTGCTTCCGCCGCCGGCGAGGGCCCGGAGCACGCCGAGGGCGGCGCCGGGCCGGCCGACGACCAGGCGGGGACCAGGCGGGCGCCGCGGCGCGGGATCGGCGCGCCGGGCGCGGCCACCGTGCCCGCCCCCGCGCAGCCGGGCGGCCAGGGCGCCACCGGGCCGGGCAGCGGCACGACGGCGGCCGCCAAGGCCGCGCCGGGCCGCGCCGCGGCCCCGGCGCCGCGTCAGCACGCCGGTGCGGCCGAGGACCAGACGGGCGCCGCGGGGCGGCCCCGTCCGCGCGGCCGTGCGCCGCGCCGTCCGAGCGGGCGCGAGCGGCACGACGAGAAGATCACCGTGTACGTGTCCGCCGAGGAGCTGATGGACCTCGAACACACCCGGCTGGTGCTCCGCGGCGAGCACGGCCTGGCGGTGGACCGCGGCCGGATCGTCCGGGAGGCCATCGCGGTGGTGCTGGCCGACCTGGAGCAGCGCGGCGAGGCGAGCATCCTGGTGCGGCGGCTGCGCGGGCGCTGAGCACGCGCCTCGGGGCCGCGGGGGGTCCGGGGCGGTGCGGTGCGGCCGTCGGGCCGGGCGGTCCGGCGTGTCGGCGGGCCCCGGTGCGCGGCACGCGGTGCGGGCGGGCGAAGATGGACCGTCATGCCGAGCACCCCCGAGAGCCCCGTTGTCGCCCAGGCCGCCGCCGGAGCGGCCGGGCCGGGTGCGCCGCAGGACGGGCCGCAGGGCGGCTTCCTGGTCCGGCTGGACAACTTCGAGGGCCCGTTCGACCTGCTGCTGAGCCTGATCGCCAAGCACCGGATGGACGTCACCGAGATCGCGCTGGCGACCGTCACCGACGAGTTCATGGCCCACATCCGCGCCATGGGGCCGGACTGGGACCTCGACGCGGCGACCGAGTTCCTGGTCGTCGCCGCCACCCTGCTCGACCTCAAGGCGGCCCGGCTGCTGCCCGCCGCCGAGGTCGAGGACGAGGAGGACCTCGCCCTGCTGGAGGCGCGCGACCTGCTCTTCGCCCGGCTGCTGCAGTACCGGGCGTACAAACGGGCGGCGGCGCTGTTCGGCGAGCGCTGGGCCGCCGAGCTGCTGCGGCAGCCGCGGGACGTCGGCCTGGAGCCGCGGCACGCCGCCCTGCTGCCCGAGGTCGTGATCGGCATCGGTACCGAGCGCTTCGCGCAGCTCGCCGCCCGGGCGATGGTCCCGAGGCCGAAGCCGGCCGTCTACGTCGACCACATCCACACCCCGCCGGTGAGCGTGCGCGACCAGGCGGGCCTGGTGGTCGGGCTGCTGTCCGAGCTGGGCGAGGCGACCTTCCAGCGGCTGGTCGCCGACGCGCCGGACACCATGGTGGTGGTCGCCCGGTTCCTGGCGCTGCTGGAGCTGTACCGGGAGCGGGTGCTCGCCTTCGAGCAGCCGGACGCGCTCGGCGAGCTCGTGGTGCGCTGGGTGGCGGAGGCGGACCGGGGCGCGGTCGAGGTGACGGACGAGTTCGACCGGCCGGCGGGCGAGGCCGCGGCGCGGGCGGCGAAGGGCGAGGAGGACGGGCGATGACGGCCGGGAACGGCGGCGCGGGCGGCGGGCGGCCGGCCCGGCGGGTGCTGGGGCTGCCCGGGCGGCCGCGCGCCGGGGAGTGGCTGGAGCCGGCGCCGGGCGTGCCGGCGGAGGCCCCGCCGGCGGAGCTGCCGGAGCCGGAGCCGCGGCCGGAGCCGTGGCCGGCCGCGTTCGCCGGCCCGCCGGCCGACGCGGCCGGCCCCGGGCTGCGGGCCGAGCTGGAGGCGATCCTGATGGTCGTCGACGAGCCGGTGGGCGAGGCCCACCTGGCCTCGGTGCTGGAGCGCCCGCGCGCCGAGGTCGCGGTGGCGCTGCGCGAGCTGTCCGCCGAGTACACCGCCCACGGACGGGGCTTCGACCTGCGGCTGGTCGCCGGAGGCTGGCGGTTCTACAGCCGCGACGCCTGCGCGCCGGCCGTCGACCGCTTCGTTCTGGACGGCCGGCAGGCCCGGCTGACCCAGGCGGCGCTGGAGACCCTGGCGGTCATCGCCTACCGGCAACCGGTGTCCAGATCGCGGGTCTCGGCCGTCCGCGGTGTGAACTGTGACGGCGTGATGCGTACCCTGGTACAGCGAGGACTGGTGGAAGAGGCCGGATCCGAGCCCGAAACAGGTGCGATCCTGTATCGGACGACGAACTACTTCCTGGAACGGATGGGGCTCCGCGGCCTGGACGAGCTGCCGGAGCTCGCTCCCTTCCTGCCCGAGGTCGACGACGTGGAAGCGGAGTCCCTGGAGGGCACGATGATCGCGGAGGCGGTCGCCGCCGCTGCCGTGCAGGCCGCGGACGGCAGTGGCGAGGCCGGTCGGGCTGCGCCCGATCGGTAGGGGGCGGTGAGGTCGGCCGAAACGACCGCACAGCCCAGACGGTAACGACGTACGGACACTTTGATGCGTAGCAGTGGCAACGGCAGGAACAGCAGCGGCGGCGGCAGCGGTCGCGGCGGACAGGGCGGGGGCGGCCGGGGCGGCTCCTACGGGGGCGGCTCGGGGGGCCGCGGCGGCTCCGGCGCGCGCGGGGGTTCGTACGGCGGCGGGTCCGGCGGCGGGCGGGGCGGCGCGGGCTCGCGCGGCGGCTCCGGCTCCGGCTCGTACGGCCGGGACGACCGTCGCGAGGGCCGCCGGGACGACCGGCGGGACGACCGCCGCTACCCGGACCGCCCGCTGCGGCCCGAGGAGCGCAAGTACGACCGCCCCGAGTACGGCGGCGGCCCCAACGCCACCCCGGCCCGCGGCGGCTTCGCCGGGCGCCGGCCCGGCCCGGCCCCGCGGCCGCGCCGCGAGGGCCAGGGCGCCCCGGGCGACCCGCGCCGCCAGCCGCAGCGCTCGCGCGAGCTGCAGGCCCGGATCGAGGACGCGGTGCTGGCCCGGCACGACAAGCCGGCCGTGAAGCTCCCGAAGACCTTCGGCGAGCCCGAGGGCGAGCGCCTGCAGAAGGTGCTGGCCCGGGCCGGCGTCGGCAGCCGGCGCGCCTGCGAGGAGCTGATCGACCAGGGCCGGGTCGAGGTCAACGGCAAGCGGGTCACCGAGCAGGGCAAGCGGGTCGACCCGCAGAACGACGAGATCAAGGTGGACGGCCTGACCGTCGCCACCCAGTCCTACCTGTTCTTCGCGCTGAACAAGCCGGCCGGCGTGGTCTCCACCATGGAGGACCCGGACGGCCGCCAGTGCCTCGGCGACTACGTGACCAACCGCGAGACCCGGCTGTTCCACGTCGGCCGCCTGGACACCGAGACCGAGGGCATCATCCTGCTCACCAACCACGGTGAGCTGGCGCACCGCCTCACCCACCCCCGGTACGGCGTGACCAAGACCTACCTGGCCGCCATCCAGGGCCCGATCCCGCGCGACCTGGGCAAGCAGCTGGCCAAGGGCATCGAGCTGGAGGACGGCTACGCCCGCGCCGACAGCTTCAAGGTCGTCTCGAACGTCGGCAAGAACTACCTGGTCGAGGTGACCCTGCACGAGGGCCGCAAGCACATCGTCCGCCGGATGCTGGCGGAGGCGGGCTTCCCGGTCGAGAAGCTGGTGCGCACCCACTTCGGTCCGATCGCGCTCGGCGACCAGAAGTCCGGCTGGCTGCGCCGGCTGACCAACCCCGAGGTCGGCCAGCTGATGCGCGAGGTCGGGCTGTAACAGCGACCCCTCGCAGGGCCTCCCCGTCGTTCGGCGGGGAGGCCCTCCGTCGTTCGGCGGCTCCTGCTGTGAAGCGGGCCGCATCGGGGGTGATCGCCTTGTCAGCCCGATCATCCGTGGCCGAGGATTGCCACCTGACCACGACCCGCCGGGTGGCGGGACTGCGCCACCCGGCGCGGGGCGAGGGGCGAAACGGGGAGCGACGCCGTGTCCGATGCACCACTCAGCGCACTGGGACTGGCCGGAGCGGACGGCCGGGTCTACGCGGCGCTGGTGGCCAACCCGCAGTCGACGGCCGAGGACCTCGCCGTGCTCTGCGAGCTGACCCTCCAGCAGAGCCTGCGGGCCCTGGACCGGCTCGCCCAGCAGGGCATGGCCACCCGGGCCCCGGTGGACCGCCAGCGCTTCCTGCCGGTCGCCCCGGACGTCGCCATCGGCACCCTGATCGGCCACCGGGAGTCCGAACTGCGCCACGCCCGGGCCGAGATGCACCGGCTGATGGACGCCTTCCGGGAGGCCTCGCGCTACACCGACCCGGCGCACTCGGTGGAGGTGCTGACCGGCGCCGAGGCGATCGCCCAGCGGCTGGAGCACATCACCGGGACCAGCCAGTACCAGATCCGCGGCTTCGACTGCCCGCCCTACATCCAGGACCCGGTGGCCAACATCCCGCTGCAGCGCCAGCGGCTGAAGGAGGGCGTGCGGTTCCGGACCATCTACGACCGGGAGGCGGTGGCCTGGCCGGGCCGGCTGGAGAAGAACATCCTGGCCGGGGTCGCCGACGGCGAGGAGGCCAGGGTCCGGCCGGTGCTCCCGATGAAGATGGTCATGTCGGACGACCGGATGGCGATCATCCCGATCAGCGTCGGCGACAGCGTCCTCGACGCCGCCTACGTCATCCACCCCTCGGCGCTGCTCCAGGCGCTGGACACGCTGTTCGAGGCGGAGTGGGAGCGCGCCGTCCAGCTGCAGGCCGCGATCGGCGCGGGCGACGGGGCGCTGGAGCCGGAGGCCGACCACCGCAAGCTGCTCGGACTGCTGGCGGCCGGCCTCACCGACGAGTCGATCGCCCGCTCGCTCGGCTGGAGCGCCCGGACCACCCAGCGCCGGCTCCAGTCGCTGATGCGCGAGCTGGGCGCCACCACCCGCTTCCAGGCCGGCATGGCGGCCCGGGAGCGGGGCTGGCTGTAGGGCCCCCGTGGTCCCCTCGCACCCGCGGTCCCGCCGCGGGCGCGGGGCGTCAGCTCCAGGGGGAGAGCGAGACCCAGCGGCCGTCCGGGCCGCGCTCGACCTTCTCCAGGCCGACCACCGCCGTGCGGTTCAGCCGCCCGTAGATGTGCGGGTACAGCGCACCGGGGGTGGCCCCGGGCGCCGGTGCGCCGTGCGGGGCCTCCCACTTGACCATCGGTTCCACCAGCGACTCCTCGATCAGCAGCACCATCAGTGGCTCACGGGCGTCGGCGAAGAACGCGTTGGCCACCGCGAGCGCGGTCTGCTCGTCCGCCGAGCAGTGGATGAACCCGTCGGTGAGCAGCGAGGCGGTCGCGTACGGCCGGCCCGGGTCGGCCAGCCAGTCGTCCAGGGGGGCGAGGTGCAGGATCATGCTCCTGTTGTACCCGCTCCGGCCGGGCCGGGGCGGGCGCCCGGACGGCGGTTCGCGCGCCCGGGCCCCGCGGCTCCTCCGGGGGCGCCCGCCGTCAGAGGCCCGCGACCTTCCCGGAGACGGAGATCTCGTACACCAGGGTGAGCGTGCGGCGGGCGCCCGGGCCGAGCGGGACGTCCCAGCGGACCACGCCCTCGGCGTCGAAGGCGTCCGGCGCGGGCGAGCACTCCTCCTTGCGCAGCCGCACCTCCACGGCCGACACCTCGGAGACCGGCACCCGCTCGCGCACCGCGACCAGCTGCTCGTCCCGCTCCTCCGGGCCGGAGAACCGCGACAGGTGCAGCCGCACCGTGCGGGTGGTCACCGACCGCTGGCTCAGCCCGGCGGTGGAGCGGCGCTCGTCGGTCTCGCGCACCACCCGGTAGCCGTCCGAGCTGCCGAAGGACAGCTCCGCGTCGGCGCCGGCCGCCGTGAACGGCAGCCGCCCGCGCCCGGTGAAGCCGCTGCCGCGGACCAGTTCGACCGGCCCGGCGAGCAGCGGGTGCCCGGCCGTGTTGCGGAACCGGACCACCTGGGTGACCAGCGGCGACAGCTCCGGCGCGCAGGCGTACTCGCTGTGCGCGGCCCCTTCGAAGGAACCCAGCGGCACCCGGTGCGCCCGTCCGTCGGAGGGCACGGTGGCCGGCGCCGGGGCGGTCAGCACCCGCACCTCGCCGCCGTCGTCCACGCCCGGCAGCGCACCGTCCGGGCGCAGCTCGGAGATCGTCTCCTCGCGCAGCTCCACCTCGACGGTGCGCCGCTCCTCGGCGGTGCGCTCGCGCAGCGTCAGCACGTCCTCGGCGAGCGCGGGCGGTTCGGTGGCGAGGGCGGAGCGGGCGGTGGAGAAGGTGAGCCGGGCGCCGGTCCAGGCCTCGCCGGTGCGCTGCCAGACCACCGCCTCGGACTCCAGCCGCAGCACGCCGTCGGCCAGGGTGGCCCGGTAGGACGGCCGCCACAGGGCGCACGGCACCAGGTGGTGCACGCTCAGCCGGGCGGGACCGGCCTGCCGGGCCTCGACGGTCAGGTCGAGGTGGGCGAGCAGTTCGGCGGGCTCCTCCTCGGCCTCGGCCGCGGCGGCGAAGGCCGCGTTGCGCTCGTCCTCCAGCCGGTCCAGCCGGGAGCGGGTGGCGCGCAGTTCCTCGCCGTGGCGCTCGCGTTCGGCGTCCACGCGTTCCAGCTCGCGGTGCCAGCGGGTCCGCTCCACCTCGCCGACGCCGGCGCCCTCGCCGACCTCGCGCAGCAGGTCCTCGGCGAGCTGGGCGAGCAGCGCCAGCCGGGCCTCCAGGCGCTGCGCCAGCGCCTTCTCGGCGAGGTCGCGCCGGTCCAGCTCGTGCAGGCGGTGGCGCAGCGCGGAGTCCTCCGGGCCGGGCGGCAGCGGGGCGCGCGGCGTCCAGACGCGGGTGATCCGGGCGTCCAGGACGCGCACGCCGGCGGTGTCGGACTCCGCGCGCAGGGTGCGGTCGACGGCGAGCGCGGTGAGCGGGCCCAGCCGCAGCCGCTGGACGCCGGCGGCCAGCTCGGCGGTGGCGGTGCGCTCGACCTGGGCCCGGTCCTCCAGGCAGGTGACGGCGGTGACGGGCAGCGGCGTCGCGGGCCGCGGGGGGAGGGGGGTGACGGTCACGTTCAGTTCCTCCGGTTTCCGCCGACGATGGCCTTTCCGGCCGGGATCCTGATCTGGTAGCCGGCGTCCAGTTCGGCCCGGCCGCCCGGCGGCAGCTCGACCCGCCGGAGCCGGGTGCTGGGCGGGCACTCGGTGGACGGTTCGTCCGGGGCGTGCCAGCCGGGGCGTTCCTCGATCCGGATGTCGGCGTCGGAGCTGACCGGCACCCGTTCGCGGACCTCGACGGTGACCGGGCGGCCGAGCCGGTTGGCCAGCTCGACGCGCACCCGGTGGTCGAGCACGGTGCTGCTGTTCAGCATGCCCGCGGTGGACTCGCGCAGCTCGGTACGGCGCGTCACCTCGACCGACTCGGCGACACCGATGCCCAGTCGGCGCACACCGCCGGGGGCGAGGGTGGGCAGGGCGGCGGTG
The DNA here is from genome assembly GCF_040298605.1 of Kitasatospora sp. NPDC001527. Lineage (NCBI taxonomy): Bacteria > Bacillati > Actinomycetota > Actinomycetes > Kitasatosporales > Streptomycetaceae > Kitasatospora > Kitasatospora sp. NPDC001527. The sequence goes on from NZ_JBEPAM010000064.1 coordinate 33,340, forward strand.
AGCAGGAACTGGTCGTCGACGGTCACCTCGACCGGGCCGGCGAGCACGGCCTGCGCGGTGCCGTTGGTGATCACCAGGGTGGCGTAGACGCGCTCCTCGACGGCGGGCACGGTGACGTACTCGGGGCTCACCCGCACCGGGATCTCGTCGATGGTGACGGTGTGCCAGGTGGCGTCGGACGGCAGGTCGGCGGGGGCGGCGGCGTCGAAGCGGTGGTCGAAGGAGCCGGCCGAGACGCGCGGCGGCACGGCGTGGTGCGGCAGCGGGAGGTGGGGCAGCCCGGGGGCGGGCCGGCCGACGGCGCGCCGGTCGTCCGGGTGGTGCAGGGTGCCGCGCCGGGCGGCGGCGTCCGGGCCGGCGAGTTCCAGCGCGGGGTAGTCGAGCAGCAGCTCGTCCGGGACCGGCGGGCCGGGCGGGGGCGTGAAGGGGGCGGGGGCGTCGAACCTGGCGAGGGCCTCCTCGGCCGGGAACGGGGCGCCGGGGGCGGGCGGGGGCCCGCCGTAGCCGGCGAAGGCGACCGACTGCCCGGCCCCGCCGGCCTCGTCCGCCGAGCGAAGGCCGCCGGTGCGGGCGCGGGCCCGGGGGGCGGGCCCGCCCGGGGGCTGCGGCGCCGGGGCGGCGGCCGGGGGCGGGAGCGGCGCGGCGACGGCCGGGCTGACCGGGGCGGAGAGCCGGGGCTCGGCGGCCGCGCCGACGGGCCGGGCGGACCCGGCGTGCATCCGGCGGGGGCCGGACGGCACCGGGCGGGGGCCGGCCGCGTCGTAGCCGGTGAACAGGTCGGCCAGGCCGGCCGGGGGCTCGCGCCAGCCCGACGGCGGCGGGGCCGGCTGGCTGCGGCCGATCCGCAGCGAGCGCAGCTTGGGCAGCTCGGTGCGGCGGTCGAGGTCGGCGGTGGAGAGCGCGAGGCGCACGCCGGTCCAGTCCTCGCCGGTCTGCTGGGCGACCGAGGCGCGCAGCAGCAGCCGGCCGGTGTCGGCGCCCTGGCGGTAGGAGAGCCGGTAGGAGGGCACCCAGCGGGCGGCCCGGACGGTGTACTCCAGTTCGATCTCGACGGCGGGGGAGTCGTCGGCGGAGCGCTCGGGGGCGGTGAGGGTGAGCAGGGCGGTCCGCGCGGTCCCGACGGCCTCGCGCCGCCCGGCGGAGGACGCCCGGGCCACCCGGTCGGCGAGCACCTGGGTCTCGTGGTCGGCGAGTTCGAGCTCCCGGGTGAGCCGCTCGGCGCGCTCGTGGAGGGCGGCGAGGCGCTCGTCGACGAACTCGGCCAGCTCCAGCCAGGCGTCGGCGGGGGTGCGGCGCAACGGCTCGTCACGGCGCCGGGGCGGCGGGACGGCGCGCAGCGCGCGGGTCTCGACGACGGCGGCGTGGACCAGCCGGCGCCGCTCGCGCAGCGCGTCGGCGTGCTCCTCGGCGGCGGCCAGCCGGCGTTGCAGCTCGGGCAGTTCGGAGGCCTCGCGGAGTTCGGCGAGCGCCTCGGTGCGGGCCTCGGTGACGGCGGTGCCGGCCGGGCCGGTGAGCACCCGGGCGCGCAGCGAGCGTTCGTCGAGCCCCTCGGGCAGGCCGGTCAGCCGCAGCCGCCCGCCCGGGGGCAGGGCCGTCCGGGCCCGGCGGCGGCAGACCGCGCCGGCCGCGTGGACGACCACGGAGTCCAGGACCGAGGGCACGGCGGGCACCGTGCTCCGGCCGGTGCCGTCGTCGTGCGGTCGATGCTGGTCGCTGCTGTGTTGATCGTTCACCCGGCCAACCCCTTCGTCGCGTACCGTCGGCGGCCCATCCTGCCGTGCGGTGCCGCCCGCGTCGCCGGCTTTCCGCCGTGGGCGGCGTGCGGGCGGCGCGGCGGGCGCCCCGGTGGCGCGCCCGCGTGAGGGGGGACGGCCGGGGGTAGTGGTGCGGTTGCGGTACCGGCGGGGGTGATGGGGCAGGATGGGGGCCGACCCGTTCCACCCAGTCGACCGCGTTCCGCGCCGTTCCGTGAGGAGAACCACCCCACCATGCGCACCGCCGCCGTCGTCGGTACCGGACTCATCGGCACCTCCGCCGCGCTCGCCCTCACCGGACGGGGCCTGACCGTCCATCTGGAGGACGCCGACCCGGACGCCGCCCGCACCGCCGCCTCGCTGGGCGCCGGGACCACCGAGCCCGCCGACGGGCCGGTCGACCTCGCGATCATCGCCGTCCCGCCCGCGCTGGTCGGCAAGGTGCTCGCCGACTGCCAGCGCCGCGGACTGGCGCGCTGCTACACCGACGTCGCCAGCGTGAAGGCCGGCCCGCGGGCCGAGGTCGCCGCGCTCGGCTGCGACACCACCCACTACATCGGCGGCCACCCGATGGCCGGGCGGGAGCGCTCGGGCCCGCTGGCCGCCCGCGAGGACCTCTTCGAGGGCCGGCCGTGGGTGCTCACCCCCACCGCCGACACCGACACCGAGACGCTGAACGCCGTCCTCGAACTGGTCGCGCTCTGCGGGGCGGTGCCGATCGTCATGGACGCCGTGGCGCACGACCGCGCGGTCGCGCTGGTCTCGCACGCCCCCCAGCTGCTCTCCTCGCTGGTCGCCGCCCGGCTGGAGAAGGCCGACGAGACCGCCATAAGGCTCTCCGGCCAGGGCGTGCGGGACGTGACCCGGATCGCCGCCTCCAACCCCGCGATGTGGGTGGACATCCTCTCCGCCAACGCCGGCGCGGTCGCCGACGTGCTGGAGGAGGTCGCCACCGACCTCGGCGAGACCGTCACCGCGCTGCGCGCCCTGCAGGCCGCCGAGGAGGACCGGCGGCGGGGCGGCGCCGAGGGCATCGAGGCGGTCATGCGGCGCGGCAACACCGGGCAGGCCCGGATCCCCGGCAAGCACGGGGCGCCGCCCACCCGGTACGAGACGGTGGCCGTGGTGCTCGGCGACCAGCCGGGCGAGCTGGGCCGGCTGTTCGGTGAGGTCGGCGCGGCGGGCGTGAACATCGAGGACGTCGACATCGAGCACTCCACCGGGCAGCAGGTGGGCTTCGTCCAGCTGTCGGTGGCGCCGGCGGCGGTGCGCCCGCTGACGGCGGCGCTGCGGGCGAGCGGGTGGAGCGTGCGGGACTGAGCGGGCGGCGCCGGGGCGCTCCGGGGGCCGGTGCGGGGGCCGGTCCGGCGGGAGCGCCACCGGCGGGGCCGGGTGGGTCGGCGGTCCATTAACCTTGAGGGAGACCATCCCCGGCTTCCCCGTCCTTCGGGTTGCCATGCTCAGAGATTCAGAGAGAGGTTCGCGCCGTGGACACTGCCGACCGAGCGCACGCCCCGGTCGTCGTCGCCATCGACGGACCCTCCGGCTCCGGCAAGTCGACCGTCTCCCGGGCGGTCGCCGCCCGACTGGGCCTGAGCTTCCTGGACACCGGTGCCATGTACCGGGCGATGACCTGGTGGATGCTGGCCAACCACGTCGACGTGAACGACCCGGAGGCGGTGGCCCTCGCGTGCGGCAAGCCGGTGATCGTGTCCGGCACGGACGCGGACGGCCCGACCATCACCGTCGACGGGCGGGACGTCGCCGGCCCGATCCGCGGCCCCGAGGTGACCGCGCACGTCAGCGCCGTCGCCGCGGTGCCGGCGGTGCGCGCCCGCCTGGTGGAGCTGCAGCGCGGCTGCGCCCGGGTCGCCGCCCGTGGCATCGTCGCCGAGGGCCGGGACATGGGCAGCGTGGTGTTCCCGGACGCCACCGTCAAGATCTTCCTGACCGCCTCGGAGACGGCCCGCGCCGAGCGCCGGGCCGCCGAGCTGCGGGCCAAGGGCGTCGACGAGGCGACCATCACCGCGATGGCCGCCGACCTGGCGCGCCGGGACGCGGCGGACTCCTCGCGGGAGACCGCCCCGCTCACCCAGGCCGCGGACGCGGTCCTGGTGGACACCAGCGCGCTCACCCTGGAGCAGGTGATCGACCGGATCACCGCGCTCGTGGCGGAGCGGGCCGGGGCCGCGCTGTCGACCGTCTGAGCCCCCCGGGGCCTTGAGACCGGTCGGTCATCATCCGATGAACGGGGTGCCGTGGTGGCACCCGGAACCATTCGCGCTGCCCCGGTGGGGCAGGTACGCACGGCACGTCCCTGGGAAGGGCCGGGCCGGGAAACGGACAGTACGAACATGACCGCAGAGCACTCCACCGCCGGCCACGGCGAGCTGGACGCCTCCGAGTACGCCGAGTTCATGGCGCTCGCCGCCGAGGAGGGTTTCGACCTCGACGACGTCGACGGCCTCGGCGACGGCAGCCACGCCCCGCTGCCGGTGCTGGCCGTCGTCGGCCGCCCCAATGTCGGTAAGTCGACCCTGGTCAACCGCATCATCGGCCGCCGCGAGGCGGTCGTCGAGGACAAGCCCGGCGTCACCCGCGACCGCGTCACCTACGAGGCCGCCTGGAACGGCCGCCGCTTCAAGGTGGTCGACACCGGCGGCTGGGAGATCGACGTCCTCGGCATCGACGCCATGGTCGCCGCCCAGGCCGAGCTCGGCATCGAGCAGGCCGACGCGGTGCTGTTCGTCGTCGACGCCACCGTCGGGGCCACCGACACCGACGAGGCCCTGATCAAGATCATCCGCCGGGCCGGCAAGCCGACCGTGCTCTGCGCCAACAAGGTCGACGGCCCGTCCACCGAGGCCGAGGCCGCCTACCTCTGGTCGCTCGGCCTCGGCGAGCCGTACCCCGTCTCGGCCCTGCACGGCCGCGGCTCCGGTGACCTGCTCGACGCCGTGATGGCCGCGCTGCCCGAGGCCCCGCCGCAGACCTTCGGCGACGCCGCCCCCGGCGGCCCGCGCCGCATCGCGCTGATCGGCCGGCCGAACGTCGGCAAGTCCAGCCTGCTCAACAAGGTCGCCGGCGAGGAGCGGGTGGTCGTCAACGAGCTGGCCGGCACCACCCGCGACCCGGTCGACGAGATGATCGAGCTCGGCGGCAAGACCTGGAAGTTCGTCGACACCGCCGGTATCCGCCGCCGGGTCCACCTGACCGCCGGCGCCGACTTCTACGCCTCGCTGCGCACCGCCGCCGCACTGGACAAGGCCGAGGTCGCGGTCGTCCTCGTCGACGCCAGCGAGACCCTGGCCGAGCAGGACACCCGGATCATCTCGATGGCCGTCGAGGCCGGGCGCGCCGTCGTCATCGCCTACAACAAGTGGGACCAGCTCGACGAGGAGCGCCGCTACTACCTGGAGCGCGAGATCGAGCGCGACCTCGTCCAGGTGCAGTGGGCCCCGCGGGTCAACGTCTCGGCGAAGACCGGCCGGCACATGGAGAAGCTCGTCCCGGCGATCGAGACCGCGCTGGAGGGCTGGGAGACCCGCATCACGACCGCCCGGCTGAACGCCTTCCTCGGCGAGCTGGTGGCCGCCCACCCGCACCCGATCCGGGGCGGCAAGCAGCCGCGCATCCTGTTCGGCACCCAGGCGGGCATCCGTCCGCCGCGCTTCGTGCTGTTCGCCTCGGGCTTCCTGGAGGCGGGCTACCGGCGGTTCGTCGAGCGCCGGCTGCGCGAGGAGTTCGGCTTCGTCGGCACGCCGATCTCGATCTCGGTGCGGGTGCGGGAGAAGCGGAAGAGGAAGTAACGGCAGCAGCTGACGGAAGGGCCCCGTCGGCCGGTCTCGGGACCGGGCGGCGGGGCCCCTTCGTTCGTGCGGGCGGTGCGGGCGGTGCGGGCGGTGCGGGCGGTGCGGGTGATGCGGGGGCGGTTCGGGCGGTCCTTCGGTGCGCCGTGCGCGGTGTGCGGTTCGTGCGCGGGGTCAGCGGTGGTCGCCGCCGCGGCCCGGGGGGAGGGAGAGCAGGCTGCGGTGGCGGCCACCGCCGCCCGGGCCCCCGGCGCCGGGGCCG